>JAZSAM010000094.1:0-62521 GCA_045601905.1 Acutalibacteraceae bacterium
CAGACCCAAAAGTGCGAATTTTTGTAAGGCTTTTTGGATGTTGAGGATGCCGACAGGCTGCCGCCTTTCAAGTCCGAAACGCCGAAAAGGCTCAAAAATTCACACTTTTAGGCGAGTTCGGATTTATGCTCGCCAACCTAATGAGCACGGAAGCGTTACCGTGAAAAGAAAGGGGTTTAAGTATGGCAAATGATGTAATTATTGAGTTGCAGAACATTTCCAAAAAATATGATGATGAGGTTGTTCTTGATAATATCAGTCTCAGCATTAAAGATAAGGAGTTTATGACCTTCCTCGGTCCGTCCGGCTGCGGTAAAACAACGACTCTCAGAATTATTGCAGGCTTTCTTGAAGCCGATAACGGTCAGGTTATCTTCGAAGGTAAGGATATAAATAATCTTCCTCCCCATAAAAGACAGGTTAATACTATTTTCCAGAGGTATGCACTTTTCCCTCACCTCAATGTTTACGATAATATAGCCTTCGGTCTTCGTGTTAAGAAGATGAAGGAAAAGGATATAAGCAAGAAGGTCAAGGAGATGCTTGAGCTTGTAAACCTCAAGGGCTTCCAGAAGAGAAACATTGCTTCACTTTCAGGCGGTCAGCAGCAAAGAGTTGCCATTGCAAGAGCTCTTGCCGTTGAACCCCGTGTGCTTTTACTTGACGAGCCTCTCGGTGCTCTCGACCTCAAGCTCCGTAAGGATATGCAGGTTGAGCTCAAGAACATTCAGAAGAGAATGGGCATTACCTTTATTTATGTTACACACGATCAGCAGGAGGCACTTTCAATGAGTGACACCGTTGTTGTTATGAATGACGGTAAAATTCAGCAGATCGGCACTCCCATTGACATTTACAACGAGCCCAAGAACGCTTTCGTTGCCGATTTCATCGGTGAAAGTAACATTCTTGACGGCGTTATGCTTGACGACTTCAAGGCAAAATTCTCAGGTGCTGTTTTCCAGTGCCTTGACAAGGGCTTTGCCGTAAACGAGTCCGTTGACATCGTTGTCCGTCCCGAGGATGTTGATGTTGTTCCCTACGGTGAGGGCACAATCAGCGGCGTGATTACCTCAAACACCTTCAAGGGTGTACATTTTGAAATGATCGTTGACATTGACAACTTCAAGTGGATGATCCAGACCACGGATTATTATCCCGTCGGCTCAAAAATCGGCATCGTGATTGAGCCTGACGCTATCCATGTTATGAAAAAGAGTGAGTATTCAGGTATGTTCGGCGACTACAGCTCCTTCAGTGATGAGCTTGAAAAGCTTTCCGACGTGACCGAAGAGGAGGAGTGATAAATGAAAAACTCCCTTAGTAAAAAGCTCACAGCGGCACCTTATCTTGTCTGGGCGGCAATATTCATTATCGTGCCTCTGATTTTCGTGCTTGTTTATTCTGTTACCGACGGAAACGGCAATTTTACCCTTGAGTATATTTCCGACATCGGCAAGTACAAGGATGTTATGCTCAATTCAATCTGGCTGGGCTTTATAGCAACTATCATCAGCCTTGTCATTGCTTATCCTCTTGCTTATATTATGGCAAGAACAACGGCAAATGTTCAGCGCACAATGATGATTCTTGTTATGCTTCCGATGTGGATGAATCTTCTTATCAGAACCTATTCAATGATGATCCTCCTTCAGGATACGGGTATTATCAACAATGCCCTTACCTCCCTCGGACTTCCCAATCTTCATATGATCAACACTCAGGGTGCAGTTGTGCTCGGTATGGTTTACAACTACATACCCTATATGATTCTTCCTCTTTATTCAATTATGGCAAAGCTTGATATGAGCCTTGTTGAAGCTGCAGAGGACCTCGGAGCAAACAAGCTTCAGTATTTCAAGGATGTAATTCTTCCTCTTACAATGCCCGGTATTGCTTCGGGCTTCACAATGGTATTTGTTCCGTCAGTTTCAACCTTCTATATTTCAAAGAAGCTCGGCGGTAACACATTCTCACTTATCGGTGACGTAATCGAAATGCAGTTCAAGTCTGCAAACAACTACAATCTCGGTGCGGCACTTTCCATGGTGCTTATGGTGCTTATTATCATCTGTATGATGGTTATGAACCGCTTCACCGGTGACGATGATGACGGAGGTGTGCTTATATGAAAACAAAAATGCCACTTTCCTCAAAGCTTTATGTTGCCCTTATGATGTTGTTCCTTTATGCGCCCATCGTTGTAATGATTTTCTTCTCATTCAATTCAACTGCAAGTACGGGTGTATTCACGGGCTTTTCACTGCGCTGGTATGAAAGCCTTCTGAATGACGAGGCAACAATGAACGCATTCAAGAACACTCTTATTCTTGCTGTTTCCTCATCCTTTATTGCAACTGTGATGGGTACGGCAGCAGCAGTAGGCATCAGCTACTTCAGAAACAAGCACATCAAGAAGCTTACAATGGGTGTCACAAACATCCCGATGATGAACCCCGAAATCGTTACAGGTATTTCAATGATGCTGCTTTTCATCTTCTGTGCAAAGCTTATCGGTGAAAAGGATGCTCTCGGCTTCGGAACAATGCTGATTGCCCACATCACCTTCAACCTTCCTTATGTTATTCTTTCGGTGCTTCCGAAGCTCCGTCAGCTTGACAAATTCCTTCCCGAGGCAGCAATGGACCTTGGCTGTACACCGGTACAGAGCTTTTTCAAGGTTGTGCTTCCCTCAATTTCAACGGGTATTCTTTCAGGTCTTATGATGAGCTTTACTCTGTCACTTGATGACTTTGTAATCAGTTACTTCACTCAGGGACCCTCCTTTGAAACCCTTCCCATCAGAATTTTCTCAATGACCAAAAAGAGAGTTACACCCGATATGTACGCTCTTTCAACAATTATTTTTGTTGCAATTCTTGTTCTGCTTGTGCTTCTCAATGTTTCACAGTTCTACGGTGACAAGAGAATGTCCAACAAGCTCAACAAGGAGAAGGGAGGAAAAAGATGAAAAAGACACTTTACCTTTTTTCTCTTCTTGTGATTCTCTGCCTTTCGGTTTTTTCCGTCTCGGCTTACGAGAACGAGGAATTTTACAAGGGCAGTGAGGGTACAACCATCAATGTTTTCAACTGGGGTGAATACATTTCCGACTCCTACGAGGACGGAGCAATTGACGTAAATGCCGAGTTTGAAAAGCTTACGGGCATCAAGGTCAATTATGTCACCTACGAAAGCAACGAGGATATGTATCCGAAAATCAAAAACGGCGGCGCAAGCTATGACATCATCATTCCCTCTGACTATATGATCGAGAGAATGATTGCAGAAGATATGCTTATGACCATCGACGTTAATGAGATTCCCAATTATAAGTACATTTCCGACGATTACAAGAATATGTATTTCGACCCTGAAAACAAGTTCAGCGTACCCTACAACGTAGGTATGGTAGGTCTTATCTACAACACAAAAATGGTTGAAGAAAAGCCCACAAGCTGGAAAGCACTCTGGGATGAGAGATACGCAGGAAAAATCCTGATGATTGACAATCCCCGTGATGCCTTTGCCGTCGGTCAGAAGATTCTCGGCTATTCACTCAACTCAACCGACGAAAAGGAGCTTGCCGACGTTGCTCAGCTTCTTGTTGAGCAGAAGCCTCTTCTTCAGGGTTATGTAATGGACGAGATTTTCAACAAGATGGAAAGCGGCGAGGCTGCAATGGTGCCCTACTATGTAGGTGACTTCATTCTTATGCAGGATGTCAATCCCGACCTCGATTTTGTTTACCCCGAAGAGGGCGTTAACATCTTCGTTGACTCAATCTGTATCCCGAAGTGTGCACAGAATTATGAGGCGGCAATCAAGTACATCAACTTTATGCTTGACCCCGAGGTTGCCATGAGCAATGCCTTTTACATCGGTTATGCTTCACCCAACACGGGTGTGCTTGAGCATCCCGATTATGCTGAGATGAGAGCAAATCAGCATCTTTATCCCTCCGAGGAGAATATGCCTGATGTTGAGTATTTCCACAATCTTCCCCAGGAAAGCCTTCAGATGCTTTCAAGCCTGTGGAATGAAATCAGAATCTACGGTACGGACAATACTCACATTTACATCGGCTTTGCCGTTGTGGCAGTAATTGCAATCACCTTCGGTGTAAAGAAGATGGTTACAAAAAAACGCAGGGAGTATTGGTACGATTTCCCTGAAGCGTAAAAAAAAGGACGACTGAGGTCGTCCTTTTTTAATTCGGAATTCGGAATGCGGAATGCGGAATTGCGGGAAGCTTTTCGGGTGACAGAAAGTGAGTTACCGCAAAAACGGTAAAGTTCTTTCGATAGCGTAACAATAAAAAAGCAACACCGTCGGAGAAAATCTCTGACGGTGATTCTGTTTGCAATCTGAAATTTTTAAGCTTAAACTGTTGCTTCCTCCTGTGCAAACAATGCTGCAAGGAAGTCGAGGGACTTTTGCATGCATTCTCTTGCATATTTGTTGCTCTTGGGAGTTAAGTGGAAGCAATGATTGTTTGTGATTCCGCTTACATGGTACTGATCAAAGAGGGGAACAATCGCCTTGAGCTTTTCTGCCATCGGCTCACCCTGTCCCTGACATACAATATCATCATCTGCCCAGCAGATAAAGGTTGAACACCATTTTTCATTAACAAAAGATGCAGGTGAAATGTATTCGTAATTCGGGCAATCCCGGATGTTTGAAAAGTCGTCCTTGAAATCGAAGTTAAGCAGAGTTCTTGCAGTTGTAGGAATAACGCCCATAAGTGATGTGCCCTTCATAAGCACCTCTAAATCGTAAATTCCGCACATAAGCATAAGACCCTTGAGCTCAACTGAAATTTTGTTGCTTTCAATAACGCCGTAAAGAACATCGTTATACTTCATTGCTGCAAGGTAGGAGGCAATGTAGCCACCTGCAGAGTCACCGGTGAGAACAACATTATCAAGATCAATGCTGTATGTTTCTGCAAGCTTTTCTGTGTAATTGAGAGCATCAACACAGTCGCTCATAAGCTTTCTGTAATCAACCTCGGGAGGCATACGGTAGTTCGGACAGAAGACGAAATAGCCTTCCTTTGCATAATACTCACAAACCGAAACACGGTATTTCTTGTCACCTGCAAGAAATGCACCGCCGTGGTAATAAACGATAATCGGATGCTTCTTGCCGTCGTCGAGAATTTCGGGTATGTAATATAAATCGCCCGTGTTCAGCTTTTCGGTGCCGTAGGCAATATCATTTACAGAAACAACATTTTCATATCTGATGCTGTTCTGTGAAGGATTGCCTAAAATGTCAATCGCTTTGAAAACAAATTGTGCCCTGTTCAAGAAAAATCCCTCCGCTCAAATTTTAATAAATTTAATATTTGATTCATTTTATCATAAAATTTGTAAAAAAACAAGAGGGAATTTAAACGGGCAGAATAAATGCAGAGTTGAGGGCCGAGGGCCGGGCAAAGTTGTTGATTTAACGACTTTGCAGTGAAGTATCTGCTTCGCAGATGTGAAGTTTGTCTTACGGCAAGTGAAGCATCGTCGCAGACACTCAATTCCGAATTCCGAATTCCGCACTCCGAATTCCCGCCGCACCGCAGGTGCTCACGCTTCTCCCGGGTGCCCTGAAGTATTCCCTTATGCTTACAGCGTGTCCCTCAAGCTCAAGCTTTTCCTCGTAAAGTACCTTTATGTAGCGGTTAAGCCGTGCAATTTCTCCGAGGTTTTTGGCGGTCCTTGCTTTTTTCAGAAGTGCACGGTTTTCTTCAATTGTTGATTTCTGTTTTTTGATAGCTTCCTCATACTGAAGGTAAAGCTCTTCAAGACTCATCATTCAATCACTCCTTTTTCCCGTAATGATGTAATCTGTTGTTGTGCTGTAAAGAGAGGCGAGCTTTGCCAATTCATGAACGCTTATGCATTCACCTTCCTGCTCAAGGTAATCAAGTCTGCTTTTCTTTATGCCCGTCATTGATGAAATGTCACCGTTGGAAAGATTCTGCTTTAAGCGAAGAGCCCTGAGACGCTGTGAAACGCTTTTGCCTTCAACGGGGCAGCAGGCAGCAGCGTTTGAGTGAATCAGCTCAACTGTTTTTTCTGAAAAGCTTTTTCCGAAGCGGTACTCCATGGCATATTTCAGCTTGTCATAGATGATTGCATTGATTTGCTTTTCCTTTCGGTAAATTGTAGCCTTATCAACACAGAGAGCTTTTGCCGCCTCGACAACTGTCTTGTTTTCGTACCAGAGGAGATAAACAATCTGCTGCTGAAGGGGAGTAAGCTCATTTCTGATAACTTTTCTGACAAGGGCATAAAGCTCGTTTTTCCTTTTTTCCATTGCTGTGTCGCTGACATGGGCGTGACAGCTCTTTTGCCATCGGGCAAAGGATTCATCGGCATCTCTCTTTTCGGCAAGGTCAGGATTTAACACATATAAGCCTCCTTTATGATAATTTTTTAAATTCAACGCACGAACATTTGTTCGATACTTTTATTTTAGAGAAGAAAAACACATCTGTCAACAATTCGGACAGACAAAACGGTTTACTGTACCGATAGAGGAACAGTAAACCGTCTGAAGGAAAAATACAAAAAAAATTCTGTTACTTTTCAGGTAAATCGGGACTATATAATTTATAGGGGAAATTATTACACCGCCCTGAGAAAGTCTTTAAGCTAAAATTAAATAAAAAGCTTTAAAATGTGAAACACACAAATTCCCCCGAGTTTAATTATTACACTTGCTTTTTTTATCATTATGGTGTAAAATAATCGGGTACGCGGATTTACAGTCCGAAAAATTATCAGAAAAGGATGAATTCCAAATGGCAAATCAGGAAAAAAGCGCTGCAGAGCTTTACCGCGAGGAAAGAAAAAAGCGTATCGCAAAGGCAGCAAAGAGTAATTCAAAAAAGCACATGTCAGATAAGACACAAAAGGGAATTGTTTCAGCAATCGCAATCATTCTCGTTGTAGCAATCGTCGGTGCAATCGGCGGCGGCATCATCAGCAACAGAGGCGTTTTTGAAAGAAACAAGATCATCACCACAGTCGGCGGTGAAGAAATCGACAAGTATGAGTATGCTTATTATTACACCGCAGTTCTTCAGCAGTACATTTCACAGGCTGTTCAGTACGAGATGTACGGTATGAGCATGGGCGTTGACTTCACAAAGAGCCTTGCAGAGCAGGATTACATTGACGAGCTTGAGGGCTACGAAAATCCCACCTTTGCTGACTATTTCAGCGTGAGCGCACTTGAAACCCTCAAGGGCATCAAGGCAAACGTTGCTTATGCAAAGGAAAACAACATCACTCTTGATGAGGATGATTACAAGACAATCGATGAAACCTTCGCACAGATTGATGCAAGCCGCACAAACAAGGACGGTACAAAGTACTCAATCGGTGCATACCTCAGACTTTCCTACGGTAAGGGTATGACAGAAAAGCTTTTCCGTCACATTCTTGAGGATCAGACTCTTGCACAGAAGGTTGCAGAGGTAAAGCAGGCTGAGTATAAGGAAACCTATTCAGACAAGAAGATCGAAAAGGCATATGAGGAAGGCATTGACAATTACGGTCGTGTTACTCTCAGAAACTACACCTTCTCAGTTGATGTTGCTGAGGACGAGGCTGCTCCCACAGATGAAGCAGTTGCAGCGGCAAAGAAGGAAGCAGAAGCCTTCGCAGCAAGCATTACCGATGAGGAGTCCTTCAAGAAGCTCGCTTATGAGCACGAAAAGAAGAGCGAGTCAGAAAATGCAGAAAACTTCCTTACAGATGAAACTCTCACTCTTTCAGAGAATGAACAGCTTTCACAGTTCAATTCCGATGAAGACCTTTATAACTGGGTCAAGAGTGCAAAGAAGGGCGATACCTTTGTAAGCGCAACTGATGCAGCATGCACAGTTTATTACATGGTTGATCCTCTCCACAAGGCACCCGACGAGCTTAACTACGATGTAAGACACATCCTTGTCAAGTTCCCCACAACTGATGAGAAGGCAACTGACGGCGATGCAAAGAAGGAAGCTGAAGCAGCTGAGTTCGATGCAAGCAAGTACGATGTAACTGTTGAAAACGACATCAAGGAGCCCGTTACAAACACTGAGAGCTACAACAAGGCTGTTGAGATTCTCACAAGCTACCTTGAAGGCGACAAGACAGAGGATGCATTTGCAGAGCTTGCAAAGGAGCATT
This sequence comes from Acutalibacteraceae bacterium, assembly GCA_045601905.1. GTDB lineage: Bacteria > Bacillota > Clostridia > Oscillospirales > Acutalibacteraceae > UBA6857. Next base: position 8,184 of record JAZSAM010000094.1, read on the forward strand.
CAGAGGACGGCAACGCAGCTCAGGGCGGTATCTATGAGAATGTTTCTCTCGGTAAGATGGTTCCCGAATTTGAGGGCTGGTCAATGGCTGAAGACAGAAAGGCCGGCGATGTAGGTATTGTTGAAACAACCTACGGTTATCACATTATGTACCATGTAGGTGTAAACAACGTAACATGGAAGGATGCAATCAAGAACGACCTTGCAGCTGAAGAATTCAATGAATTCTATGCAGAGCTTATCGCAGATGAAAGCCTTGAAATCGGTGAGCTTGATGCAGAAATGAGCGCTGACATCAACGAGACAATGGATGCTTTTGCAAAGAATATGTATAAGCAGTACCAGAGCTATATGTCATCCTACAACGGATTCTAATATAAAAAGGACACTCGAGAGAGTGTCCTTTTTCAGTAGTAAGTAGTTAGTAGTGAGTAGTAAGTAGTGAGGTGCGGAAAGCACCTTACGGTGCTTATTCAGCAACTGCGTAAAAATTTGATTCCCAGGCAGGAATGTAGGGGTGATGGCGGAAATAGATTCTGTAACGCGGTGAAAGCTCGTTTATTTTAAGCGGAAGGGTGAAAAAGTCCTCGTTTCTGTGATAAGCACAGATGTAAAGCTTCGGAAGATACCTTGTGACTGTTTTTCTTGCACCCTCAAGAGCCTTTAATTCGGCACCCTCAATGTCCATTTTAAGAAGGGTGACCTTTTCCTTTACAATGTTGTCCACGCTGTCAAATTCCACGGGGATTCCGTCGTCGGCAAGGTGGGAATTTCTGCCCTTTTGCTTTTTGAAGTAAAGGGCTTCCTTTTTGTCCCAGGCACCGAGGTTGTATCGCTCAAGCCTCTCCATTCCCTCGGTTTTTGCCGTCAGCTTACGGAAATTCTTTTCGTCGGGCTCAAAGGCAATGATTTTTTTGTATCTGCCGAGGGTAAAGGAGAGAAATTCCCTGATTGTGTCGCCGTCGTAGGCACCAAGATCAACGATTGTTTCATTTTCATCAAGGAGAAGAATTTCCTTGTAAAGAAGCTCCTTTTCGTATTCGCAGGAGAAAAGGTAGCTTACTTTTCCGCTTACCTTGAAGTTAAGCACGCTCACGAAATCCTCCTTCGACCTTTCGTCACAAAGAAGGTCGTAGGCTTTGTCAAAAAGCTCATCGTTCTGCCTTATAAAGTCGAGGGTGAAAAGTCCCTTGCCTGCAACAGGAACGGTGGGGGAGTAAAGCTCGAATTCCTCACTCATTGACTTCACCTTGTCAAGGGTTTCTCTGTCGTGAACGGCAAAGGTCATCAGAATGATGAAGTCGTCGTACCTTTCTTTTACCTCGGAGAAGGTGAGTACCCTTTTGCCGTGGAAAAAGTGACCTCTGACAAAGCCGTCGGAGGCAAAAACCTCGGCAAAGGAAAGCCCGAGACTGTCGAGCACCTCAATTATCATATCTGCGCCGTTGCCCATTCCGTAGAGCATAATGGGCTTTTTTGTTTCCTTCAGGTAATCCCATAAGGGGATTGCGGTGATTCTTTCTGTCATGGCATACTCCCGAAAATTTGATATGTATAGAATTCTATCACATTAAATATATTTTAGCAAGGCTAAGGTGACAGCAACCGAACCAAATAAGTCTTAAATGTCCGATTTGCAGCACCTTTGAAATTTTTTCTCCTCGCAATACGCGAGTATTCCTTCGTCGAAGAAAATCCCAAATGCACTACAACTTGGAACATTTAAGATTCTCCGAAGTTTAATGGGAGGAGATTTTTATCGTAACAAGGCAAAAAACGCAGGAAGGCTCGCGCCTTTCAAGGCTTTTTAACACAGTTACGGTGAAAATATACCCCATTAAACCTTATTGGGTTCGATTGCTGTTACCTTATAGTTAAATTATACTGCTGAAAATTAAAATGACAATATGAAAAAGCATACTTTACGGGTGTGAATAGTATGAAAACGAAGACGAAAAATAAGGGGCTGTCACTCAGGACATCCCCTTACAAAATAAAGCTATTTTTAATTGTCCTCGCCGCGTGGCATTACTTTTTGTAAAAAGCAATACAAAGTTTTGTCCTGAGCTTGCATCAATGCTCGTGGTCGTGCTCCTCAATTACACCCACAATGGGTACAGGATCGATGCCCTGACGGGTGTAGTAATCAGAAAGAGCTGCCTTGATTGCCTGCTCTGCAAGAACACTGCAGTGAATTTTTACTGCAGGAAGTCCGTCAAGAGCTTCAACAACTGCCTTGTTTGTAAGCTTGAGAGCCTCACTTACGGGCTGACCCTTGATGAGGTCGGTTGCAATTGATGAGGTTGCAATTGCACTTGCACAGCCGTAGGTCTTGAACTTAACATCAACAATGATGTCGTTTTCGATTTTAAGGTACATCTTCATGATGTCACCGCACTTTGCGTTGCCGATTTCACCGACACCGTTTGCATCCTCAATTACGCCAACATTGTGGGGGTTGGCAAAATGTTCCATTACTTTCTTACTGTATTCCATTATTAATTACTCCTTTACTGCCTTTTCTTGTTCCATAATGTGCTCCCAGAGAGGTGACATCTCGCGAAGTCTGTCGATAATAGGAGGAAGCACCTCGAGAATGTAGTCAACATCCTCAACTGTATTGTTTTCGCTTAAGGAAAGCCTGAGTGAGCCGTGGGCAACCTCGTGCTTTAAGCCGATTGCAAGAAGGACGTGGCTCGGATCGAGAGATCCTGATGTACATGCTGAGCCGCTTGATGCACAAACACCCTTCATATCGAGCATCAGAAGAAGGCTTTCACCCTCGACACCCTCAAAGCACATTGAGAAGTTGCCGGGAAGGCGGTTTTCTCTGTCACCGTTGATGCGTGAGTGGGAAATCTTACTTGCCCCCTCAAAAAGGCGGTCACGAAGTGCCTTTACCTTAGCGTGATTTTCATCTATGTTTTCACACATCTCTGTGATTGCAACACCGAGACCTACGATACCGGGAACATTTTCAGTACCTGCACGCTTGCCTCTTTCCTGAGCGCCGCCCTCAATAAGATTGGGAAGCACAATGCCCTTTCTTACATAAAGTGCGCCTACGCCCTTTGTTGCGTGGAATTTATGTCCTGAAAGAGAGAGCATATCAATATTCTGCTCCTTGACATCAATTTTAAGGTGACCTACTGCCTGAACTGCATCAGTGTGGAAAAGCACACCCTTTGATTTGCAGAGTGCACCAATTTCAGCGATGGGCTGAACAGTGCCGATTTCATTGTTGGCATACATAATTGTAACAAGACAGGTTTCATCGGTAATTGCCTTTTCAACATCCTCAACCCTTACAATGCCGTTATCGTAAACGTCAAGGTAGGTTACGGTGAAGCCTTCCTTTTCAAGAGCTGCCATTGTGTGAAGGACAGCATGATGCTCAATCTTTGTGGTGATAAGGTGCTTCTTGCCCTTCCTTGCACCGAGAGCCGCTGCACCCTTGATTGCCCAGTTGTCTGCCTCGCTTCCGCCTGAGGTGAAGTAAATTTCATTCTCTGCGGCGCCAAGAGCAGCTGCAACCTGACCTCTTGCCTGTCTTACGGCACGGAAGGCAACCTGACCGACCTCGTAAAGGCTTGAAGGATTACCGTAATGCTCTGTCATATAGGGAAGTATTGCTTCAACAACCTTCTTTGAAACAGGAGTTGTTGCCGCATTGTCTGCATAAACGAATCTCATTTCAAACACTCCAATTCTGTTTTTTCTATTTGTTGGCTTCTCTCAGCCAGATCCTTAAGAGTAATTCTGCTGACCACCCCGATTGTAGCCTTGTATATCTCCGTCCAGATAAACGAGGTAACGCAGTCGCCGTAATTTATGCACTTGCCGTTATCCTCAGCACAGGCAACAGGCGCAAGTGAGCCCTCCGTTGCCCTGAGGATTTCCTCAACGGTGATTTCTTCAGCCTCTCTCGTAAGTCGGTAGCCGCCCTTTGCTCCGCGAATAGATCTGACAAGACCTGCCTTTGAAAGCTGATTAACAATCTGCTCGAGGTATTTTTCAGAAAGGTGCTCTCTTTCCGCAATATCCTTCAGGGAAACACAGTCCGACTGACCGTTTACTGCAAGGTCCGTCATTACACGAAGGCCGTAACGTCCTTTAGTTGAAATCTTCACGGATGAGCACTCCTTTCCAATTAATTCCTACTTCATCACTAGTATATCACTGTTTTCAATTCATAGCAATAGACTATGAATTATTTTTGGTAGAATTATGCAGATATATTCAAAAAATTTTTGTGCAATTCGCACTCAGAGGAGGATTTTTGCATCTGAGATGCAGTGTAAATTCAAAATGAAAAATAGAAAATGCAGGATTAAGATTCTGCGACGCATTTGACCCCCTCTGTCAGCTTCGCTGACATCTCCCCTGAAAGTAGGAGAGAAAAATTCTGCCGTAAGGCGACACAACGCAACTTACCCCGACACGAGCAGATAAAAGGCGGCGAATGTCAGCATCGTCACCGAAGCGCTCGCAGTGCGAGATGAAGCGAGGTGAGGATGGCGCAGCGGTCAAAATCGCTCGGTGCTCCAAGCCGACAAGCGATTTTGGGAACCGCAAGAGGGGCAATTAAAAACTTGCGGCGAGTTCGGAGACCATAACGCAAGACAAGAAACAAGCGTTTCGGTAACGATGCCTGAAAATTTTACTTTTACATTCTTAATTTAAACAAAAAAATATCAGCGACACAAGCTGTGCCACTGAATGAAAAAATGCTTTTTCAGTATCTTATCAGTCCTCTTTGCCTAAAAGCCAGTTAACTGATACGTCGAGAACTTCGGCAATCGCAAGGAGCTCATAGTCATAGACACTTCTGATCTGGCCTTCAAGCTTTGAAAGACCTGAAGCGGTAAGCTCTACACCTTTGATCTGGAGCTGAGTGAGCAAATCAATCTGCTTGATGCCTAATTCTTTTCTCTTTGCTTCAATTCTTGCACCAACAATGTTTCTGTCACCGAGGGGTTGTTTGCGAATTCTCATTTTTTTCACCTTCACGTATTTTTGCTATATTTGTGAGTAAGTAATCACTCATTGTTCATCATTTTAACATAGTTGAGACCTTTTGTCAAGGCAGATTCCTCACTCTTTTGTTAAAAATGTATCAAAAGTATTATAAATTTTATACAATTTTCCAAAATGAAATTTTAATATTTTTTTATATTTTTAAGTTTTGAAAAAAATCTTTGCTTTTTCGTTTATAAGTAGTATAATGTTTATATCTTATTTGGAGGCGATTAAAAATGGGCAATACTCTCGAATCAAGAAATCTCACCATGCTTATGGATTTTTACGAAATTTCAATGGCAAACGGCTACTTCACCAACGGTATGAAGGATAAAATCGCATACTTTGATATGTTCTTCAGAAAGGTTCCCGATAACGGAGGCTTTGCAATTATGGCAGGTCTCAGACAGCTTATCGACTATCTTAAAAATCTTAAGTTCACACAAAAGGACCTGGAGCTTTTTTCAAAGAAGGGCTTTAACGAGGATTTCATAGATTACCTTCGCAACTTCAGATTCTCCTGCGATGTCTGGGCAATCCCCGAGGGCACTCCGATTTTTCCCGGTGAGCCTATCATTACCGTTAAGGGCCCCGTAATCGAAGCCCAGCTCATTGAAACAATGATACTTCTGACAATCAATCATCAGTCCCTCATTGCAACAAAGGCAAACCGACTCAAAAGAGCCGCAGGTGACCGCATGATCATGGAGTTCGGCTCACGCCGCGCACAGGGCTATGATGCCGCAATTTACGGTGCAAGAGCCGCTTACATCGGTGGCTGTGATGCAACTGCCTGCACGATCGACGAAAGAGATTTCGGCATCCCGGCAGTCGGCACAATGGCTCACTCCTGGATTCAGCTTTTCGGTGACGAGCTTGAGGCATTCTGTGCCTATGCAAGACAGTACCCCGACAACTGCACCTTGCTTGTTGACACATACAATGTACTTAAATCCGGCATTCCCAACGCAATTGAAGCCTTTAAAAGAGAGGTTCTCCCCCGTGGTTTCAGACCGAAGGGCATCCGACTCGACTCGGGTGACATCACCTACCTTTCAAAAAAGGCAAGAAAGATGCTCGACGAGGCAGGCTTCCCCGACTGCAAGATTGTTGCAAGTAACTCCCTTGATGAAATCATTATACGCGATATGCTCATTCAGGGTGCACAGATTGACTCCTTCGGTGTCGGTGAAAGACTCATCACCGCCGCTTCAGCTCCCGTTTTCGGCGGCGTTTACAAAATTGTTGCCGTTGAAGAAAACGGTAAGGCTGTCCCCAGAATCAAGCTGAGCGAAAATGTGGCAAAAATCACAACGCCCTGCGCCAAAAAGGTTTACCGTCTCTTTGACAAAAGCTCAGGCAAGGCTATTGCTGACGTAATCACCCTCATTGACGAGGAGCTTGAGGGACTTGAAAGCTACGAGCTTTTCGATCCCAACTACACCTGGAAGAGAAAAACCGTCACAAACTTTGTTGCAAAGCCTCTTCTTGTGAAAATTTTCGACAAGGGCGAAAGCTGCTATCAGAGTCCCGACATCAAGGAAATCAAGCAGTTCTGCAACGAGCAGGTTGAAACCCTCTGGGACGAGGTCAAGCGCTTTGAAAACCCCCATACATACTATGTTGACCTTTCACAGAGACTCTGGGAGGAAAAACAGAAGCTTCTCGGTGAATACTCCAAAAAGGGATAATCGCCTTGAGAGAGATAGAATACACAGTTGAAGAATACTTCAAGGGGAAAAAGCTCATCAGCTTCCTTCGGGGACATGTTAAAATTTCCGTAAGGCTCCTTCGTTCACTCAAGAGAGTTGAAGGCGGAATCAAAATTAACGGCGAGCACGCACGGACAATCGATCTTCTCCACGCAGGTGACAGAGTCACCCTCACCATTCACGAGGACGAAAGCAGCTCAATTCCCATTGACTATCCCCTTTCGGTTGTTTACGAGGACGAGGATGTGCTGGTCATCGACAAGCCGGCAATGCTCCCCATGCACGAAAGTCACAACCATCAGGGCGACACCCTTGCAAATGCAGTTTCGGGTTACCTTAAGAAAAAGGGCAGAAGTCTCTCCTTCCGTGCTGTAGGCAGGCTCGACAAGGGCACAAGCGGACTTGTGATCTGTGCGCTGAACAGTCACGCAGCGGCAAGGCTTTCAGGTAGCTTTGAAAAGACCTACTACGCAATTGCAACGGGACGATACAAGGGTGAGGGCACAATTGACAAACCGATTTACAGACCCGACCCCATAAAGACCTACCGCACCGCTGACGACAGAGGTGACAGAGCAATCACCCACTACAAGGTGCTTGAAAGCGGTAACCGCTACTCACTTCTCGAAATTAGCCTTGAAACGGGCAGGACGCATCAGATAAGGGTGCATTTTGCCTTTCTCGGCACTCCCCTTTACGGCGACAGAATGTACGGAAAGGAGCATCCGCTCATTGAAAGACAGGCGCTTCATTGCGGTAAGCTCAGCTTCACCCATCCCATTACGGGAGAACGCATCAGCCTTGAAGCAGACCTACCCGAGGATATGAAGGCCTTACTTGAAGAATTGAGAAAAAAACAATAGAAGTTTTTGTATTCCTTTTTCAAAAACAATGCCTGCCCGGTGATGGCAAGTAACGCACGGCTTTGCCAAAAATTGATGTATATAAAAAATAAAGGGGTCGCAACAACGCGACCTCTTTATTTTTTGTTTTCTTTCCGCTCGCCGCGGTGCATTCTTTTCTTGAAAGAAAAGAAGCAAAAGAACTTTACAACTACTGCATTATTCTGCTGACAGAAACTTCGGCATAAGGGTTGCGCCGTCCTCAATGAAGTTGCCCGTTGCCTTTGCGGTTTCCTCGTTGATTGTATCAACACCGTCTACGGGCTTGCTCTTGTGATAAATCATATAAGGAACCGCATCCCTTGCGTGAGTTTTTGTGACGATGGGTGTGGGATGGTCGGGAAGAATCATAATCTTGTAATCATCGTACTTTTCCAGCCCCTCGAGAAGCGGAGCAAGAACAAGCTCATCGATAAGCTCAATTGAACGGATTTTATTTTCCGGCTCGTTGCGGTGACCGCATTCGTCGGGAGCTTCGATGTGAATGTAAACGAAATCCTTGCCGTCCTCAAGCTCTCTGAGAGCACATTCAGCCTTACCCTTGAAGTTTGTGTCGATGTAGCCCGTTGCACCCTCAACCTCGGGAGTGCTCATTCCTGCACTGATTCCAATGCCCTTGAGAAGGTCAACTGCTGAAATCACGCTTCCCTTGAGTCCGTAAAGGCTTTCAAAGGTGGGAAGGATGGGCTTATTGCCCTCGCCCCAGAGCCAGATTGAATTGGCAGGACGCTTACCCTCGCTGATACGCTTAAGGTTAACAGGGTGATTCTTGAGAAGCTCATAGCTTTTCTTCATCATACCGACAAGCTCCGTTGCATTTTCGCTTGTTGAAAGGTACTCGCCTACCACTCTGCCACTGATGTCGTGGGGAGGTGTCATATTACCAAGGTCAGTTGTACCCTCGGACACAACAAGGCAATGACGGTAGCTTACACCGCTGTAATACTTGTACTTTTCGCTTCCGAAGGCTTCCTCAACGGTTCTGATGATTTCGGCGGCTTCCTCACTGCTGATGTCACCTGCCGAGTAGTCAATCATTGTTTTGTCCTCGTAATTTTCCTCGTCGGAGAGGGTAACAACATTACAGCGCAGGGTAACGTCATCATCCTTAAGCTTTACGCCGATGCTGACAGCCTCAAGCGGTGAACGGCCCGTGTAATACTTCATCGGGTCAAAGCCCATTACGCTCATATTTGCAACATCGCTTCCGGGCTTCAGGGCATCGTTTACGGTTTTTACAAGACCTACCTCACCCTTTTGTGCAAGAGAATCGAAGAGGGGCTTTTTTGCAAGCATCATGGGTGTTTTGCCGTCAAGGGCAGGAACGGGGTAGTCAGCCATTCCGTCATAGAGTACTACTATATATTTCATTTTATGTTTCCTTTCTTTTGAGAGATTTGCTTTATTTATGATAACACAATATGACATTTATTGCAAGAAAAAGTTACGTCACTTAATTTAAGTCAGCGTACAGATTTTGTCCTCTTCTGTCGCAACGCATACTTTCGAAAATTAATCCAACAATTTTTTCTAAAGGTATTGACTTTTCTTATTGTTTGAGGTAGAATATATCAGCTGTGAAAAAACGATCCATTAGCTCAGCCGGCAGAGCACTTGACTTTTAATCAAGGTGTCCGGAGTTCGAATCTCCGATGGATCACCAAAGAAAAATCCGTTCTCGTAAGAGAGCGGATTTTTTAATGTATAATGAAGCTTTGTATCCATTGTAACATAAATAAAAATCGCAGGAAGGGTTCCCCTTTCCTGCGTCTTTTTATTTCTGATTGAAATCAGAGAGGCATAACGATCTTGTTTGCAAGTTCATCAGCTGCTTCGTCAAGACCAACGAGTCTGAGGAAGTCAACAAGAAGACCAAGCCATGCATTGATGAGTGCTTTGATATCCATTATTCATTACCTCCGTTAAATATTTCCGGCAGATGCCGACTGATGAGCAAAAGCTCACTTGACTGCATATATTCTACTACCTTATATAACAAATGTCAATCTTTATAAATATTTTTAATAGAAAAGAAAAACTCATCCCGAAGGATGAGTTTGTAGGATGTTTAATAAGGATTATTCTGCGTTATTTGTGATAATAATTTCAACGCCGAAGATTTTGAAGCTGCCGGGAAGGTTGCCTTCTTCATCTGCAAAGCCGAGAGTCTTGAGGATACCCACAAAAATTGCCTTGAAGTATTCTGCGATGTCTGCTGCAGTTACCATGCTGAGATCGAGATTCATATTTTTCTCCTCCTTATATTTCTTTTTTAACAGTATACACTGCATATCATGTTTTGTCAATGATATTATATAAAATGTAACATATTGCGAGGATTTGTTTAAAAGCATAAAAAAACCCACCCGTGTGGGTGGGCTTTATACGATTTAAATCATATAAATGATTGGGATTATGCCTCTGTTGTCTCTTCTGCCCATTCTGTTTCTTCGATGAAACCGAATACGTCCTTGAGAATTCTCTCAATAAGAGCTACAAACCATGCCCATGTGAATTCAAACTTAGGTGTTACAACAAGTTCTGCGTTCATTGTTATGTCCTCCTTCTTTAAAGATTTTTTGTTTCATTCAACATTACTAATTATTAAAATTAGAACTCAAACTTGATGAGCTTGTTGATGAATTCGATGATGAGGTTGATGAGGTTCTTAAGGCTGAAGATTTCTTCTTCTGTCTTAATTTCAACGTTCTGATCATCATTGAGTACGGGAATTTCAAAATTATCAAGATTCATTATCGAGTTCCTCCTTTTATTATTTCCTATTTTAGGATGGTTTTATTTTATACTATATATTTCCATTTGTCAATAGAAAATTCATAATTTTGTTAAAAAATCTTAAATTGATAATATTTTTTAATTTTTTATTCATAAATAGCCCCTCCGTTTTTTTTGCTGTCAGAGGGGCATTTTTCTGCTTTATCCCTCGCCGCATGGCGTTACTTTCCCTAAAAAGCTAAAGCTTCACTCTTATGAAAGTGGAAATGCAAAATCGCAGATTTTGACTGAGGGTATCATCCGTTTAAAATTCTTTTCTTAACTTGGTTATCAATAGTTTCGCAAACACCATATATGTTTGTATCAACTTCATAATTGGTAAACCTCAAAACCTTAACACCGTATTTTTCAAGGATTTCGGTTCTGTATTTATCCTGTTCCATTCCATTATCGGTATAGTGCTGACTTCCGTCAATTTCAACTGCAAGCTTAGCTTTTGAACAATAAAAATCTATTATGTATTTATCTATCGGTCTTTGACGATAAAATTTCACATCATAATTTTTTAAAAACATATGCCACAGTTTGCCCTCCTGCGGAGTCATGGCTTTTCTCAGAACTCTTGCATTTAAACGTAAATTCTTGTTATAGCCTGTAAAAGCATAATCTTTTTCGTCCATACTTTGAACCCCTCCACCGCTGACGCGGTCCCCCTCCCCTTTCAGGGGAGAAAAATTCTCTCCTCCGCCGGATGGTCGCTTTTTCTTAAGAAAACGAAAGCTTCGCTCCCCTGAAAGGGGAGCTGGAAAAATCGCAGATTTTGACTGAGGGGTAACCTTATTTAAAGTACTTTACAGCTGCTTCAAACATACGGATGTCATATTCGCCGGGCACATTTCTGTAAAGTCCGTCGCCGATTCTTTCACTGTGTCCCATCTTACCGAATACGCGGCCGTCAGGTGAAGTAATACCCTCAATAGCGCAAAGTGAGCCGTTAGGATTGAAGTCAATGTCAGAGGTTGCATTGCCGTCAAGGTCAACATACTGTGTAGCAATCTGACCGTTCTTTGCAAGCTCCTTGATAAGCTCGGGAGAAGCAAGGAATTTACCCTCACCGTGTGAGATAGGCACATTCACAACATCACCCACATTCATAAGGCTCAGCCAGGGTGATTTCACCGATGCAATACGTGTATGCACAATTCTTGACTGATGACGGTTGATATTGTTAAAGGTAAGTGTAGGACAGCTTTCGTCAGTATCAATAATCTTACCGTAGGGAACAAGTCCGAGCTTGATAAGAGCCTGGAAGCCGTTACAGATACCGCACATAAGACCGTCACGGTTGTCAAGAAGGTCTGTGACTGCCTCTTTTACTGCAGGGTTACGGAAGAATGCAGTGATAAACTTTGCTGAGCCGTCGGGCTCGTCACCGCCTGAAAAGCCGCCGGGAATGAAGATGATCTGTGCTTCCTTTACCTTCTTTGAGAAGCCTTCAACGCTTCTTGCAACATCCTCTGCGGTAAGGTTTCTTATTACGAAGATTTCTGCTTCACCGCCGGCCTTTTCGATTGCACGGGCAGAATCGTACTCACAGTTTGTGCCGGGGAATACAGGAATGAGCACCTTCGGTCTTGCAACCTTGTTTGCAGGAGCTGCTGAGCACTTACCCTCAAAGGAGAAGGTGGGAATTTCACCCTTGTCCTCTTTTGCCTTTGTGGGATATACATCCTCAAGAGTTGCAGTATGTAATTTGTAAAGCTCATCAATTGTAGCGCTGTCGTCTTCAAGAGTGATTACGGGCTCTTCTGTTGTCATACCGATTTTCATAACACCGGGAAGCTCAACTTCCTCGGTAAGCTCTGCAACAATGAAGCCCCACATACCGAGATGCCAGTTTTCATTAAGCTTTGCATCTGATCTGAAGCCGATGTTGTTACCGAAGGACATCTTCATAACTGCTTCACCGATTCCACGCTCCACAGCCCATGATGCCTTTACCTTGCCTGCCTTGCAAAGTTCGTGGAAGGCTTCCCATGTAGCCTTGAGGCTCTCTGCACTCTCATCAGCGGCACCGAAAAGGTAAACGGGATTGCCTGCCTGCTTGAACTCAGGACTGATTACATCCTGCTTTTTAATGGGTGCAATTGCAAAGGAAATAAGTGTGGGAGGAACATCCTTATCAAGGAAGGAGCCGGACATTGAGTCCTTACCGCCGATTGCGGCAGCACCTAATTCAAGCTGAGCATCAAGAGCACCTAAGAGAGCTGCAAAGGGCTTACCCCAGCGTTCGGGCTCTGTCTTGAGCTTTTCGAAGAATTCCTGAAGGGTAAGGTATGCCTCTTTATAGTCACAGCCTGCTGCAACAAGCTTTGCAACGGAATTGTAAATTGCTGCGTGAGCACCCGTGTAGGGGTCAACTGAAAGGTGATCGGGATCACAGCCCCAGCTGAACACACTTGCCTGATCGGTCTCCTGACCGGGAAGAACGGGTAAAACTGCAGCCATTGACTGAGCAGGTGTGAGCTGACGCTTACCGCCGTAGGGCATAATAACACTGCCTGCACCGATGGTTGAGTCAAAGCGCTCAACGAGACCTCTCTGACTTGCGGTGCGAAGGTCGGCTGCCATTTCCTTAAGTGAGCCGAACATTGCCTCAGATAATACGGAAAGATCCTTTTCTGTAACCTCAACATCTGTGTGCTTTACAGCACCGTTTGTGTCAAGGAAGGCGCGGCTGAGGTCAGCAATGACATTGCCCTTCCACTTCATTACCATACGCTCCTGCTCGGTAACAACGGCAACACGGTATGCCTCAAGGTTTTCTGCTCTTGCAAATTCAATGAATTTGTCGGCATCCTGAGCCTCAACAACAACAGCCATACGCTCCTGGGATTCGGAGATTGCGATTTCTGTGCCGTCAAGACCCTCATACTTTTTGCGCACTGCATCAAGGTCGATCTGAAGACCGGGAGCAAGCTCACCGATTGCGACAGAAACACCGCCTGCACCGAAGTCGTTACAGCGCTTGATAAGACGTGTAACCTCGGCATTACGGAAAAGTCTTTGAATTTTACTTTCCTCGGGTGCATTACCCTTCTGAACCTCGGAAGCCATTGTTGTAAGTGACTTCATATTGTGGCTCTTTGATGAGCCGGTGGCACCGCCGATGCCGTCACGGCCTGTGCGTCCGCCGAGAAGAACTATTACATCACCGGGAGCAGGACGCTCACGGCGTACATTATAAGCGGGAGCTGCAGCAACCACTGCACCGCATTCAAGACGCTTTGCAACAAAGCCTTCGTGGTAAATTTCTGCAACGTGACCTGTGGCAAGACCGATCTGATTACCGTATGAGGAATAGCCTGCTGCGGCAGTCTGGCAGATCTTACGCTGAGGAAGCTTGCCTGCCATTGTTTCGGCAATAGTCTTTCTCGGATCGCCTGCACCTGTAACGCGCATTGCCTGATGAACATAGGCGCGGCCTGAAAGAGGGTCACGGATACAACCGCCGATGCAGGTTGCCGCACCGCCGAAGGGCTCGATTTCTGTGGGATGGTTGTGAGTTTCATTTTTGAACATAAGAAGCCAGTCCTGATCCTCACCGTTAACCGTTGCGGTTACATGGATTGAGCAGGCGTTGATTTCTTCGCTTTCGTCAAGCTCAGGAAGAAGTCCGCGCTTTTTAAGAGTCTTTGTACCGATGGTTGCAATGTCCATAAGAGTCTGAGGACGGGCTGCCGCCTTTTCCTCGCCATAAACCTCAATTCTGGCGTTAAGGTAACGCTCGTAGGCATCCTGAACGGCAGGATCGCTGATGCGCACATTGTCGATGTGAGTTGAGAAGGTCGTGTGACGGCAGTGGTCAGACCAATAGGTATCAACAACACGGATTTCTGTAATTGTGGGATCTCTTTTTTCTGTATCTCTGAAATAAGCCTGAAGGAATCTCAGGTCATCAAGGTCCATTGCAAGTCCCTTTTCATCAAGAAGCTCAGAAAGAGCTGTATCATCCATTCCGATGAAGCCATCAACGGTAGCAACTGTTTCGGGTGCAGCATAGGCTACGGCAAGGGTTTCAGGCTTTTCAAGGGAAGCCTCACGGCTTTCAACGGCATTGATTACGTGCTTCTTGAAGGCATTGATGTCAGCCTCACCAAGCTCACCGTAAAGAGCATAAACCTTTGCCGTACGGATAAGAGGACGCTCACCCTGAGATATAATCTGAATACACTGGGCTGCTGAGTCAGCTCTCTGATCGAACTGACCGGGAAGAGCCTCTACTGCAAAAACATAAGCCTCGGGAATATCCACGCTTTCTGAAACATTATCAAGCTGGGGCTCTGAGAAAACGGTTTTTACAGCGTAATCAAACAATTCTTCTGTAATATTTTCTGCGTCATAGCGATTGAAAAGGCGGATGTCCTTAAGACCTTCTATTCCGAGCAGATTTCTTGCTTCACTGAGAAGCCCCTTTGCCTCGTTGTCAAGTCCTGCCTTCTTTTCAACAAATATGCGATATACCATATTATTTTGCCTCCTTAGGGTGTCCGTAATCGAATCGAATAAGCCTTAAATGTCCGATTTACAGCACCTTTGATGATTTTTCTCCTCGCAAGACGCGAGTATTGTTTCGTCGAAGAAATCCTCAAATGCACCATAACTCGGGCATTTAAGGTTCTTCGAAGTTTAACGGAAGAAGATTTTCATTGTAACAAGGCAAAAAACGCAGAAAGGCTGTCGCCTTTCAAGGCTTTTTAACGATGTTACGGTGAAAATATACACCGTTAAACCTTATTGGATTCGACTACGGCCACCCTAGCTTTCTTGCCGATGTCTTTTCTGTAAAAAGCGTTTGCAAAGGTAACCTTCTGCACCTTTTCGTAAGCACTGTCAATTGCTTTTTCGAGTGTTTCTTCGACGGCAGTTACACCTAAAACTCTGCCGCCTGCATTTTTAAGAACGCCGTCCTCTGTCTTTGCACCTGCAACGTAAACGCTGTCCTTCACCTCGTCAGCAATCTTAATTTCGTAACCGCTTTCATACTTCTGGGGATAGCCATCTGAAGCCATAATTACACAGCAGGCGTGCTTGTCAGCAAACTTAACCTCTGTATCTGAGAGGGTGCCTTCGGTTGTTGCCTTCATAACCGTGAGAAGGTCACTTTCAAGAAGAGGAAGTACAACCTGAGTTTCGGGATCACCGAAGCGGCAGTTGTATTCGATTACCTTCGGGCCCTTTTCTGTAAGCATAAGTCCGAAGTAAAGGCAGCCCTTGAAGCTTCTGTCTTCTTTGTTCATTGCTTCAACGGTGGGAAGGAAAATTTCCTTCATGCATCTTTCGGCAATTTCCTTTGTGTAGTAGGGATTGGGAGCAACTGTTCCCATACCGCCGGTGTTGAGTCCCCGGTCACCGTCAAGGGCACGCTTGTGGTCCATTGAGGAAATCATGGGAACAACGGTCTTTCCGTCTGTGAAGGAAAGCACGGAAACCTCGGGACCTGTGAGAAACTCCTCAACAACAACCTGACTTCCGCTTTCACCGAAAATCTTATCCTCCATCATTGACCTGACAGCCGCTTTTGCCTCGCCGCGTGTCATTGCGATAATAACACCCTTGCCAAGAGCAAGACCGTCAGCCTTAATTACTGTGGGAATGGGAGCAGTCTCAAGGTAATTGAGTGCACTTTCCATCTCGGTGAATACCTCGTATTCAGCTGTGGGAATGCCATACTTTTTCATAAGGTTCTTTGAGAAAACCTTACTGCCTTCGATGATTGCAGCCTTCTTCTCGGGGCCGAAGCAGGGAATACCGAGCTTTGTAAGCTCGTCAACACAGCCGAGCACAAGGGGATCATCGGGAGCAACAACTGCGTAATCAATTGCATTTTCCTTTGCAAAAGTGCAGATTGCAGGAATATCTGTTGCCTTCACGGGAACACAGGTTGCGTCCATTGCAATTCCGCCGTTACCGGGAAGAGCGTAAATTTCAGTGATTTCTTTGTTTTCTTTGAGCTTTTTGATGATGGCGTGTTCGCGTCCGCCACCGCCGACAACCATAATTTTCATATATAAACTCCTCAAGGAGACGGTGTTTCACGTCTCCTTTAATTATACATTATTAATAGATGGGGAACTTCTCGCAAAGAGCCATAACCTCAGCTTTTACTGTTTCCTTGCTGTTTTCGAAGTCAACAATAATTGCCTTGATCCACTTTGCAATTTTTTTCATTTCCTCTTCCTTGAAGCCTCTTGAGGTAACTGCGGCAGTACCGATACGAAGACCGCTTGTTACGAAGGGGCTCTTGGGATCATTGGGAATTGTGTTCTTGTTTGTTGTAAGGTGAACCTCATCAAGACGTGCCTCGAGCTCCTTACCGGAAATGTCAAACTTACGAAGGTCAAGAAGCATAAGGTGATTATCTGTGCCGTCAGAAACGATGTCAACGCCCTCAGCCTTGAGGCTTTCACAAAGAACTGCGGCATTTTTTACAACCTGAGTTGCATAAGCCTTGAAGTCATCGGAAAGAGCTTCACCGAGAGCTACTGCCTTACCTGCGATAACATGCATAAGAGGACCGCCCTGTGTGCCGGGGAAAACAGCCTTGTCAATTGCCTTTGCGTATTCCTCCTTACAGAGAATCATACCGCCACGGGGACCTCTGAGAGTCTTGTGGGTTGTTGTTGTAACAACATCAGCATAGGGTACGGGTGAGGGATGAACACCTGCGGCAACAAGACCTGCGATGTGTGCCATATCAACCATAAGGTAAGCGCCCACCTCGTCTGCGATCTCTCTGCAGCGGGGGAAATCGATGATTCTCGAGTAAGCAGATGCTCCGACAACAATCATCTTCGGCTTGCACTCGAGAGCGATTTCTCTCATCTTATCGTAGTCTATCATTTCGGTTTCGTCATCAACACCGTAGGGAACAATGTTCCAGTACTTACCGGAAATGTTAACAGGTGAGCCGTGGGAAAGATGTCCGCCCTGGGAAAGATTCATTCCCATTACGGTGTCACCGGGCTGAAGAAGTGCGAAGAAAACTGCAAGGTTTGCGTTTGCGCCTGAGTGGGGCTGAACGTTTGCGTGGTCTGCACCGAAGAGCTTCTTTGCTCTTTCTCTTGCAAGCTCCTCCACCTCATCAACGCAATGGCATCCGCCGTAGTAACGCTTGCCGGGATAGCCTTCTGCATATTTATTTGTAAGCACACTGCCTGCGGCAAGAAGAACTGCCTTGGAAACAATGTTTTCCGAAGCAATAAGCTCAATGAAGCTCTGCTGACGGTCAAATTCCTTGTCGCAGGAGTCAAAAACCTCGCTATCGTATTTTTCAAGCTCGTTAAAGTAGTTAAGCATTTGTTTAGCTCCTTTATATAGTAAATTATTAGTGATGGAAGAGTCTCATGCCTGTGAAAGCCATTGCCATACCGTACTTGTCTGCACATTCGATAACAGCATCGTCTCTGATGGAGCCGCCGGGCTCTGCAATGTATTTTACGCCGCTTCTGTAGGCTCTTTCGATGTTATCTGAGAAGGGGAAGAAGGCATCGGAGCCGAGTGCAACATCCTTGCAGGTAGCAAGGTAAGCATCCATTTCCTCTCTCGTGAAGGGCTCGGGCTGTGAACTGAAGTACTTCTGCCAATTGCCGTCAGCACAGACATCCTCCTCGTTCTTGTTGATATAGCCGTCGATAACATTATCTCTGTCTGCTCTGCCGAGAGTGGGAAGGAAGGGAAGGTCAAGCACCTTGTCAGCCTGACGAAGGAACCAGGTGTCAGCCTTTGTGCCTGCAAGGCGTGTGCAGTGGATTCTTGACTGCTGACCTGCGCCTACGCCGATTGCCTGACCGTCAACTGCATAGCAAACGGAGTTGGACTGTGTGTATTTGAGAGTGATAAGAGCGATGATAAGGTCGCGCTTTGCACTTTCGGGAAGCTCCTTGTTCTTTGTAACGATATTTGAAAGAAGCTCCTCGTTGATTTCAAAGTTGTTTCTGCCCTGAACGAAGGTGATGCCGAATACCTGCTTGTGCTCAGCCTCGTCGGGAATGTAATTTTCGTCGATTTTTACGATGTTGTAATTACCCTTCCTCTTCTGCTTGAGAATGGAGAGAGCCTCGTCGGTATAACCGGGAGCGATAACACCATCAGAAATTTCACGCTTGATAAGCTTTGCGGTAAGTGCATCGCAAACATCTGAAAGTGCAACCCAGTCACCGAAGGAGCACATTCTGTCGGTGCCTCTTGCTCTTGCATAAGCGCAGGCAAGGGGGCTTTCATCAAGACCTTCGATATCATCAACAAAGCAAGCCTTCTTTAATTTATCGGAAAGAGGAAGACCTACTGCTGCTGAGGTGGGGCTTACGTGCTTGAAGGATGCGGCACAGGGAAGACCTGTTGCCGCCTTTACTTCCTTTACAAGCTGCCATGAATTGAAGGCATCAAGCAAGTTGATGTAGCCGGGTCTGCCTGAAAGGATTTCGATGGGAAGGTCACTTCCGTCGTGCATATAAATCTTTGAGGGCTTCTGATTGGGATTACAGCCGTATTTGAGTTCGAATTCTTTCATCTCTTTCGCTCCTTATTATTTGTTCTTGTTAACTACTCTTGTCTCGGTTTCGCCGCTTTCGATGTCAATGTATCTTACGAAAAGGGAAACCTTGTTGTCCTCGTTGAGATTTGTCCAGATAAGATCTGTAAGCTCGTCGATATTTACATCGGGAAGCTCGAGTGTCTTGGGCTCACCCTCAAAGGAGGGAAGAGGGTCGCCCTCACAGTTGTAGGTGTGGATAAACTTTGCTCTGCCGCAAAGAGGATCGGAGTAAGCGTAGGTGAATCTTTCGCAGGAGCTGTCGTCACCCTCAGCACTTTTGAGAATTGACATTGCAAAGTTCATACCGTCCTTTTCAAGACGGATGATGCCTGAAATTCTCGGTGTGAAGTTGGGCTTATCGTCCTCAAACTCTCTTGTGCGAAGAGCCTGCTCAAAGGTCATCTGCTTGTCCATAAGGTCGTAGATTGTGTCGGTCTGGTCACCGTTTGTTACGATAGTCTTGTTGCCGAGAACTCTTACGGGATAATAGATAATGAGGTGAGGATCGGTCATTTTGCTTTCGTCAAACGCCTTTGTGCGCATATTTTCGCCCTCGAGGACAAAAACACGGTTGCGGCTGTTTACGCTTCTTCCCATAATGAAGTAAGCGGTGACTGCCTTTTTACCGTCTGCACTTTTGCCGATAAGAATGCCTCTGCCGTGATAAGCAAGGGAATTGAGCTCGTCTTTGATTGTTGAAATTTTCATGGCTTACTCTCCTATATAATTTATTATTTTACAATGTGTACTTTGCTGTCTCTGACTTCAAGTCTGTCCTGACAGAAGAGGCTGACTGCCTCGGGGAGGATTTTCCACTCGGCCTCTACCATAACTCTCTTCTGCAGAATTTCGGGGGTATCCCCTTCCTCGATTTCAACGGCCTTCTGAAGAATGATTTCACCGCCGTCAGGAATTTCATTTACGAAGTGTACCGTTGCACCCGTCACCTTTACGCCCTTTGTAAGGGCTGACTCGTGAACATAAAGCCCATAAAAGCCTTTACCGCAGAAGGAGGGAATAAGTGAGGGATGAACATTTACGATTCTGTGGGGATAAGCTTTTGTAAAATCCTCGGAAAGGATGCTCATAAAGCCTGCAAGGACAATAAGGTCAATTTCATTTTCTGTAAGAAGAGAAATGATTTTTTCCTCAAATGCCTGCTGACTGCCGAGCTCCTTTTTAAGAACTGTTTCTGTCTTTATACCAGCTTTTTCAGCTCTTTCAAGGGCGTAGGCACCGCTTACATTTGAAATTACAAGACTGATTGAGCCGTTTTTGATTATTCCGCTTTTTTCGGCATCAATAAGTGCCTGCAGGTTTGTACCGCCACCCGAAACGAGTACTGCGATTTTCTTCTTCATCAGAGAATCACCTTCTCCTCGCCTTCGATAATCTCGCCGATAACATAAGCATCAATGCCGTTTTCCTTAAGAACAGAGAGAGAAAGCTCCACTTCATCCTTGGGAACTACAATGCTCATACCGACACCCATATTGTAGGTGTTGTACATATCACGCTCGGGAATGTTGCCCCACTTTGCGATAACATCGAAGATAGGAAGCACCTTGACGGCAGATTTGTCAATTTTTGCACAAAGTCCGTCAGGAATTGAACGGGGAATGTTTTCGTAGAAGCCGCCACCCGTGATGTGGGAAATACCCTTTACCTGAACCTTTTCAAGGAGTGCAAGAACGGGCTTTACATAAATCTTTGTGGGGACAAGAAGAGCCTCTGCAATGCTCTTTCCGCCAAGCTCCTCGCGTGCAACGTAAAGCTCGGGATTGTTGTTGTCAATATCAAAAACCTTACGGCATAAGCTGAAGCCGTTGGAGTGGATGCCCGTTGAGGGAAGAGCGATAACTACATCACCTGCAGCCATTTTGCTGTTGTCGATCATCTTTGGCTTGTCAACCACACCTACTGCAAAGCCTGCGAGGTCATAATCCTCCTCGGGCATAAGGCCGGGATGCTCTGCAGTTTCACCGCCGATAAGTGCCGCACCGGACTGTACGCAGCCTTCAGCAACACCGCTTACGATTTCTGCAATCTTCTCGGGAACATTCTTTCCGCAGGCAATGTAATCGAGGAAAAACAAGGGCTTTGCACCGACGCAGATAATGTCGTTGACACACATTGCAACTGCATCAATGCCGATTGTGTCGTGCTTGTCCATAAGAATGGCAAGCTTGACCTTTGTTCCGCAGCCGTCAGTGCCCGAAACAGAAATGGGGTGCTCCATTCCCGCAATTGAGGAAAGGTCAAAGCATCCGCCAAAGCCGCCGACATCATCTACTGAGCCTTCGTTACGAGTTCTTGCAACATGCTTTTTCATAAGCTCCACCGATTTGTAACCGGCGGTAATATCTACACCTGCAGCCGCATAGCTGGCAGAAAAAGAATTTTTATGATCCATAGTAAACTCTCCTGTGTTTTTTATTCTTTACCGTTCCAGCAGTAGGTGCAAAGACAGTCTGCCGGAAGACCTATTGCTTCAATAAGTCCTTCTATACTCTGATAGCCGAGGGATGCAAAGCCCAGCTTCTTACAGATGCTGTCGAGCATCGCCTTACCTCTTTCGGTGGTGGCATCAGTGTATTCACTGATATGCTTGTCACCCTCCTCGCCCTCAAGCTCATGGATGGTTCTTCTTGCTATAAGGTCATCGTCACTGGTGCTTGTTGAAAAGTTGAGATATTTACAGCCGTACATTATCGGCGGACAAGCTGAACGCATATGTACTTCCTTTGCTCCGTGTGAGTAAAGAAATTCAACAGTACCCTGAAGCTGTGTACCTCTTACGATGCTGTCATCTACAAAAAGAAGCCTTTTATCCTTGATGAGCTCATGTACAGGTATCATCTTCATTTTGGCAACCTTGTTGCGCTCGTTCTGATTGGTGGGCATAAAGCTTCTCGGCCAGGTGGGAGTATATTTGATAAAGGGACGTGCAAAGGGAATGTCGCTCTCGTTTGCATAGCCGATTGCATGAGGTGTACCTGAATCGGGAACACCTGAAACAAAGTCTATATCTTCCTTTTTAAGTCCGTTCAGACGGTCGTCCCTTGCCATAATTTCACCGTTGCGGGTTCTCATAACCTCAACATTTGTGTCCTCATAGCTTGAATTCGGATAGCCGTAATAGGTCCACAGGAATGAACATACGCGCATCTTTTTTCCCGGCTCAACAAGAGTTCTGACACCGTCAGGCGTGATTTCAACAACTTCACCGGGACCCAGCTCTCTGATTCTTTCGTAATCAAGCTTTTCAAAGGCAAAGGATTCAAAGGAAACGCAGTACCCGTCGCTGTCCTTACCGAGAACAACGGGAAGTCTGCCGACCTTATCCCTTGCGGCAATGATTGTTCCATCCTCTTTGAGAATAAGCAGAGAGAGTGTGCCTTCGATTTTTTCCTGAGCAAAGCGGATGCCCTCTTCAAAGCTCTCCTTCTGATTAATGAGTGCGGCAACAAGCTCAGTTGAATTGATTCTTCCGCCGGTCATTGCGGTGAAATGTCCGCCTGTTTTTGAGAAAAACTCTTCTATAAGTTTATCGGAATTATTTATTATCCCGATGGTTGTAATTGCATACGTACCGAGATTTGAACGCATAAGTATAGGCTGAGGATCGCTGTCACTTATGCAGCCTATACACGCCTTGCCCCGCATTTCATCAGTAATACCTGCAAACTTTGTACGGAAAGGTGAATTTTCGATATTGTGGATATCGCGCTGAAATCCTGACTCCTCATTCACGGCAGCCATACCGCCTCTGCGTGTGCCTAAATGTGAATGATAGTCAACACCGAAAAACACATCAAGTACAACATCTCTTTTCGAGGTTGCGCCAAAAAAACCACCCATAGAATATACCTCTTAAATTATGCGAAGAAAAGCTCTGAAAGTGTCATGGGGTCAATGTACTTGCCATCCTTATAAACACGCATATTACCTGATGCGATTTCGTCAATAAGCATTACATTGCCCTCGGAATCGTAGCCGAATTCAAATTTGATATCGTAAAGAACAAGACCCTTTTCCTTAAGATCGTCAGCAACAATCTGAGTGATCTTCTGAGTCATTTCCTTAATGTCGTCATACTGCTTGTCGCTCATAACGCCAAGAGCTACAAGAGCATGCTTAATTACAAGGGGATCGCCCTTTTCGTCGTTTTTGAAGGTCATTTCAACATAAGCGGGAAGGTCTGCGCCTTCTTCGATGTAATCACCGTAACGGCGGATGAAGCTGCCTACTGCCTTGTGACGGCAGATAACCTCAAGGCCGTGACCGAATACCTTTGCGGGAAGAACCTCCATTGTGGTATCTGCAAGGTTTGCACTTACATAATGAGTTTTAATGCCTGCTGCATTAACCTTTTCAAAGAAATAAATTGACATACGAAGGTTAACATCACCGACACCGTCAATTGTAAGACCTACTGCATTTTCACCCGGATCAAAAACGCCGTCTTTACCCGTGCAGTCGTCCTTGAATTTAAGAAGACAGTTACCGTTCTCAAGCTTGAATACGTCCTTTGTTTTACCTGTGTAAATCTTTTCCATTGTTAATACCTCCACAAATATTATAAAATTATTTTTTACTTTTATAAAATCAGAGCCTTATGAATTGAACTCTGCTTCAGCCTTTGCGTTCTTTTCAAGAACTGCCTTTGTGTCAGCCTGCCTCTTGGCATTAAGCTTTTGGGCAAGACCCTCATCGCTTACTGCGAGTATCTCAATAGACAACAAGGCGGCATTGACTGCTCCGTCAATCGCAACTGTGGCAACAGGGATACCGGAAGGCATCTGTACAGTTGAAAGAAGGGCATCAATACCGTCAAGATATTTTGATTTCATGGGAATACCGATAACGGGAAGAGTTGTATTGGCGGCAATGGCACCTGCAAGGTGTGCTGCCATACCTGCGGCGGCAATAATACATCCGAAGCCGTTTTCTCTTGCGGAAACAGAGAAGTCTCTTGCCTCCTCAGGGGTACGGTGAGCAGAGAAAATGTGAAGCTCAAAGGGCACACCGAACTGCTTGAGAGTGTCGGCTGCCTTTGAAACAACAGGCAAATCACTGTCACTTCCCATAATGATTGCTACTTTTTTCATTGTGGAATCCTCCTTTTTAAGAATGCATAATGCAGAGTGCAGAATGCAGAATTAATTACCTGATGGGTTGAAAATATGCTTAATTCTTCTGAAAAATAAAAATCGGGCACACTCACTCAGAGGACACTTTGTCCTCTTGTAAGAAGCCCAGACGGTCGACTGAAATATGAAATTCCCTGATCCGTGTGGTGCTCCACTCATCCGTCAGTTTCAAGGAACCTTACATTTAAAATTACTATCAAAGTATACCACAAAACGACCGTTTATGTCAATCAAAAAAATAAGTTAAAACTAATTTTGACAATAAGGACAAAGAAACCGTTAAAAGGTACAATTTAGTTGTAGGTTTTGACTTTTTTGGTTTTTGTTGACAAGGCTTTGGCGGACTGATATAATCTATCCAACAAGCGAAAAGGAGAAGTCGTATGAACAAAACAACAGCTGTAATTTTAATCGTTGTCGGCATTTTTTTCATTGCTACAGGCGGATTCTTTCTTTTAAAAAAGCCTTCGGGCTTTACAGGCGATGACTACTCAATTCCCGTTGTCGACTTGAGTGAGCTTCCCGAAAAATACGAGGGTACTGACTTTGAATATCTTTATGAGCTTTCCGTTGTGGATGACTCAAAAGATTATGTGGCTCATCCCGACAGTGTGCTTCTTAAAAACGGCAACATCCTTACCCTCTACCCTGCAGGTCACGGAAAGGGTGCCGTCCTTAACAAAATAAGCATCGACAACGGTGTTACCTGGAGCGAGGAAATCGGCAAAACCCCCGAAAGCTGGGAAAAATCCCTTGAAACTCCCACGGTTTACCGGCTCACCTTCACCGACGGAAAAACCTCCGACAAGCTTATTATGATTTCCGCCAACTCAAAGTGGCCCGACATGGAAACACCCGGTGGCTTCAACTGTTCAATTTCAACCGATGAAGGCAAGACCTGGACTGAATTTGAGCGCTTCTACGGCTATGAAAACAAGGACTTCATCGTAACTCCAATTGTTGCAATGTCGAGTCTCACTCAATTAAAGGAAAACGGAAAATTTGTCGACAAGTGGATGGGTCTTTTCCACGATTACGATTTTTACAACTACAAGACCATCCTCACCTTTGACGAAGAAGGGACCCCCCAATGGAGCAAGCCCGAAAAATATTTTGCCGAGCACAGAGAAGCCGAGCTTGCATCAAATATGTGTGAGGTTGAGGTCATCCGCTCCGACATGGGCAAGGGTGACGAGCTCTGTCTTATCACAAGAAGCAACACCAAGAAGATTAATTCCCTTATCTCCTTCTCACAGGACGAAGGTAAAACCTGGTCCGAGCCCGTCGAGGCTCCTGCCGCACTCAACGGCGAACGTCACAAGGCTGAATACACTCCCGATGGCAGACTTTTCATCACCTTCCGTTCAATTGAAAGAGGCAAAAAGGCACGTGACAACGCCACTCACAAGGACAAGAGAGGCTGGATAAGCGAAGGCTATGTTGCCTGGGTCGGCACCTACGAGGACCTGAAAAACGGAAACGAGGGACAGTACAGAATCAAAATTGCCCACATCTACAACGACGGTCAGAAAAAGCCGGAATACTACGCAAATGCCGACACAGGCTACTGCGGAAACGTTGTTCTCCCCAACGGCACAATCATTACCTCAAGCTACGGCAAATTCAGTCCCAAAGCAAAAACCGCCGACGGCAAGCAGCTTAAGACGAGCATTTGCTCAAAGAGAATCAATCTTAAGGATACGGACAGAGTGATTGAGGATATGATGAGCAGTGATAAGTAAATATAAACTACAAAAGTCGCAGGAAAACCTGCGACTTTTAATTGCTATTAAATCACTCTAAAGTCTTAATCTTTTCAACCATTTTCGTTGGTTTTACACTCAAGAAATCGTCATACCAAACCTGTACACATCGATAGTCATAAACAGATTTTAGTTCTCCAATCTTCCTTGAATAACTGTACATCATTTTTCTACCAATAACATTATCCATTCTCTTTTCGAACTCTTCATTCATAACAGCATTTTCATTATCGTCAATTTTAGTGCATATTTTCTTGTTACCTGACTCAATCAGCAAAGATACTTCTTTATTGCTATACTCATATACATTTCTCAAAAAAGCAGGAAACATTTCCGGCCGTCTTCTTGCTATTAAATCTTCAACATTTTTATAAATCTCCGGTAAATCATCCTTTGAATTTGAGAAATATGGAACAATGCTTCCGTCATTAGGATTAAGAAATATATGATTATAAAAATCTATATCTACTATACATCCATGGACAATGCCCGTAAATTCCCTACTAATCATTTTCTTGAATTTCAATTTTTCAAAAATCTTATCTTGTTTTTCTGCGTCTTTTATCCAATAACTACAATATTTTCTCAAATCTTTTTCATCAAACTTTATTGACAATATGAATTTTGAAATTTCGTGTAAAGTATCCCAATATTTTGAAAAAGCTGTCAGAACCGCATTGCCGTATTGCGATAGAAAACAATAGTAATACTCTATAGGTTTATCAAGAACTCTCTTGTCTCCTTTTTTTAACAATCTAATTTCACCTTTTTTCGTTATTCCGACAAACATACTAAAACCTGAATTTTTTACCAGTTTTAACGATTCTGCCCAAGCAATCTTAGGTCTTTCACCACCATATAATTTTCTACAATATGTCCAATAATCATCTTTTGTAATGTCGTGAATGCCGTCACTATAATTGTCTAGAGAAAAAGCAGTATCAACATTTTGATTTGCAATTATATTTCTTATTTCTTTTTCTGCTTCAAGACTAATTCCATAAGCATTTTTCCACTGTTTAGCATCATCAGGAGTACAATAGCCGATAACCTCCCTACTGACTTTCTGAAATGTTTCATCATCTATATCTGAAACATATATTTCATAAGTCGCATTTAATAAAGGATTGAATATACCTAACTTTTTTATTTTTTCAAATTCAGAATGAGTAGAATGCAAACCTAAAATGTAATAAACTAAAAGTTGCAAGGTATGATTTTTGTCAGGCCTCTTTCTGACTGCTTTAAAGTCCCATAACGTGTCCTTAGTCAAAAAGTCTCCATCCCCACTACTTATCATAGCATTGTAAGCTCCTGGGAAAACAAATCCATCCAAAATAACCGGGCCATTTAGTTCAAAAAAACATTTGCAGCGTTTAACCATTATTGTGATGTTGTTAATCATTTCTTCAGATACTGGTAAATCACTTTTACCCAAAGGGGATAGATCTTTTCTCAGGAAAACGTCGTAACAAACTAATTTACATGCAGAAACAATTGAGTCACGATCCATACCATTAATTTTATCCAAAAGTTTTTCAGCCCTAGCTAATTCACCAATTAAAGCCGCACCATTTAATGACACAGCAAAAGCTTCTTGCTTTGGAGTGCCAAACATAACTCTAGTAAGATAATCAACTACCATACCTTGAATTGAATAGTAGGAAGATGAGTCTAGATCTGATAAAACCTCTCCGTCTTCAAAGTTTTTCTCTATAATTAATTTTTGGGAAACATATCCGCCTCGAGGTTGATCTACATACTTGACTCTTCCAGTAACTGAAAACATTTCATTTTTCTCCTTCAAAACATCATTAACATAATATCACAATTTGTTTGCATTAGTGGTGAAGAATTAATATCTTCACCACCAATCAAAACAAATATATTTTATATTTCTATTCAGCTTATGCTGTAAGTCATTCCCTTCTCCGTCTTAAAGGTTGTCACTCTGTTTTCAAAAACAGTTTCAATCTCCTTGCCGTCTTCGGTTTCAACAAGCATCACCTTACCGTCATAGCAAATTGAGCAGGTATTTCCGAGAAGAGATTTGATTTTACCTTTCTTAAGCTTTCCGTCAACCCAATTCATTTCAACCTCAAAGCCGCCTCTTGCACAGATGCCCTTGATTTCACCCGTTTTCCAGCTGTCGGGAAGTGCGGGAAGAAGCTGAATAAAGCCGAGATGACTCTGAAGAAGCATTTCACAGACACCTGCGGTGTAACCGAAGTTTCCGTCAATCTGGAAGGGCGGATGTGTGCCGAAAAGGTTTTTGAGAATTGCCGTTTTCATTATATTGGTGATTATCTGCTCGCAGTCATTTCCCTGATGAAGTCTTGCATAGGAAAGCAGTCTGACCGCAAGTCCCCAGCCCGTACTCTTCATTCCTCTGTCACGAAGGGATGTGAGTGCGGCTTTTTTTATTTTCTCATCTGTTGTGTCAATCTGCCTGAAGGGATAAAGTGTGAGCAGGTGTGAGAGGTGACGGTGCTTTCTCTGCACACCCTTGTTGTAAAAGCCTCTTAAGAAGAAGCTGTCCTCCTCGTACCACTCCTTGATCTGTCCCCATTTGCCGATGTTGACGGGTTTAAGAAGAGGTAACTGCTCTTTGACCTTTGCGATGATTTCACCTTTGACGACATCGCCGAAGCCTGCCTTTTTCAGTTCCTCAGCAGCAATCAGCACATCCTCATAAAGATTACAGATAATACTCTGGTCATAGGTATTTCCCTGAGAAACAGGGCCGTGTTCGGGAGAATATCCCGGTGAGCAAACGTGTCTGCCCGTGTTCTTGTCCTCGTGAAGAAGCTTTGTCCACAAGAGTGCGCACTCCTGCATTGCGGGATAAATGTCATTTTTAAGCTTCTCTGTATCACCCGTAAAAAGGTAATAGTCAAAGCAGTTCTGCAATGCCCATGCCCCGTTTGTGGGAGCCCAACCCCAACGCCAGGAATAGCCGGGACCGACATAGCCCAGGGGCGTGACCATTGTATGTATCATCCAGCCCGTAGGCTTTTCGTAATTGACCTCATCGCCGTCAAATTCACCGATGCCGAGACTCTTTGCCGCAACAATTCTGCCGGGCTTGCGAAGAGAATTGACAAAGTCAATGTAGGGAAGTGCTGTTTCACTTAAGTTTGCAACATAAGCAGGCCAATAGTTCATCTGCACATTTACGTTGAAATGATAGTCACAGCTCCAGGGCGGGTCGTTTTTCGCGTTCCAGATACCCTGAAGGTTTGCAGGAAGTGAGCCTTCACGGGAAGAAGCAATAAGAAGATATCTGCCGTACTGGAAAAGCAGAGTTATAAGGCTTCGTCTGTACTCCCCTTTTTTCTCAAAGCGTCTGAGCATATGATCAGTAGCAACAACTGTCTCCTCTTCACCAAGATTGAAGCTTACTCTGTCAAAAAGCTCCTTGTAATCTGCAAGGTGAGTCTTGTAAAGGGTTGAAAAGCTCTTGTCTTTTACCGCTTCAACAGTCTGTGCCGTCTTTTCAAGGGGGTTGCTGTTGTCGGAGAAAACGGGAAAATCGTTGACGTAATCCGTTGCAAGAGAAGCAATGAAGGTGAAGCTTTTCACATCCTTAAGAACGATTCTGTCCTCTTTTTCGTAAACCTCACCGCCCTCGGGAATGAAGAGGATTGTTGCGGCGTACTTCATTGAGTTTCTGTCGTCACCCGGCTTCGCATCAACACCCTTGTTTGCCATAACGGTGCCCTCAAGAGTGAGTGTACCGCCCTTTGCGGTGATTTTTCCTTCACACTGCTCAGGGACAATGTAAGCCGTTGCAGAAAAGGTCGGCTCCTCCTTTTCCTCGTCCTCTTCGTTTTTCGTCTTTCTTTCGCACTCGATTTTTCCCACAAAAACATTGTCGGGATAAGAGATGAAATAATGACGGGTATAAAGGATGTCCTCCTTCTGAAATGACACCATGGCAGAGGCAGTTGAAAGGTCAAGGTCACGGATGTACTTGTCCGTTTCCTCGCCGTGGCTGAACTGTATGTAAAGATTCATAAAGCTCTGATAGGCACCGAAGCCCGTCATATCGCCCTCAAGGTTTTTCATTTTCTCCGTTGCTGCGGCAGGATTTCCGCCGTCAAGAAGGCTCTGGATTTCTCTCAGAGACTTTCCCTTGTCGGCATTTTTTACGCCGTCAGAAAAGCCCTTTACATCCTTTCCGCCCGACCAGAGAGTCTTTTCGTTGAAGTGGATAAGCTCACAGGCCTTGCCGCCGAAAACCTTAGCACCGATTTTGCCGTTACCTAAGGGAAGCGCTTGATTTTCCCAGCCGAGATAGCTCATATGAGCAGGTTCTTTATAACACAGAAACATAATATTTTTCTCCCGTAAAATTTATTATCGGACTCATTATATATTATCTCAATATAAATAGTCAAGAAATAAAAAAATATGAACAAAAAAATTGATTTTTCCCTTTATTCGTGGTAATATATATTAATGTATGTTCACAAAAGCAGAAAACCGGAGGTTATTATGGAATATAATTACCTTATAAAGATTGACACAACACAGAAAATTGACGGTGACGAGGACAGGCTTCAGGTGATAACTCACGCCTCCTTCATTGGCGACAGAGACGATTACACCCTCATTTACACCGAGCAGAATGCCGAAAACGGTGAAAGCAAAACCGAGCTTCGCTGTGAAAAAAGTGAAAAGATTACCGTTGTGCGCTTCGGTGACGGGATGACAACAAATCTTGTGCTCGAAAAGGGCAGGCGTCACATCTCCTGCCACAGCACACCCTACGGCACCTTTTCTATGGGCATCACCGCCCTTGAGATTGAGTCCGACCTTGACGAAAAAGGCGGCACTCTTCACTTCAGATACGCAACAGACATTGAAAATAATCCCCTTGGTGAGATAGCCTTCGACTTCACACTCAAGGCAAAAAAGTGAAAACCGACAGAAAGGAAAAGATTTAAGTATGTCAAGAACAACAGACAAAGCACAAAATCAGATAAGAAGCCTTATCGTAAAGGCAATAGAAAAGGCTCAGCAGAATTCTCTTCTTCCCGATGCCGAGGCTGCCCCCTTCGCTGTTGAGGTACCTGCCGACAGAAACAACGGTGACTACTCCACAAATGCCGCAATGGTAAACGCAAGAAGCTTCCGCCTTGCTCCGAGAAGGATTGCAGAAATCATCGTGGACAATGCCGACATCGAAAACACCTACTTTGAAAAAATCGAAATCGCAGGCCCCGGCTTCATCAACTTCTTCCTTTCCGACAGCTACTATGCTGACATTCTTTTTGAAATCGGTGAGGACGGAGAAAGCTACGGCAGAAGCGATTACGGCAAGGGCAAAAGTGTAAATGTTGAGTTCGTTTCTGCAAACCCTACAGGCCCCATGCACATGGGCAATGCAAGAGGCGGTGCTCTCGGTGACTGCCTTGCAGCCGTACTTGATTACGCAGGCTACGATGTAAAAAGAGAGTTCTACGTAAACGACGCAGGCAATCAGATTGATAAATTCTCCCTGTCACTTGACATAAGATACCGTCAGCTCTGCGGAGAAGAAATTGAGCTTCCCGAGGACAGCTACCACGGTGAGGACATCATCGAAAGAGCCGAGCAGTTCAAGGCACTCCACGGTGATTCCTTCATGGCAAAGAGCGAAAACGAAAGAAGAAAGGCACTTGCAGAATTTGCCCTTCCCTTAAACCTTGAAAATATGAAAAATGCCATGGCAAAATACCGCATTGATTATGACCTCTGGTTCAGCGAGCTTACCCTTCACAACGGCGGTGAGCTTAAGGAAACAATCGACATCCTCACAAAGGGCGGCTACACCTACGAAAAGGACGGCGCTCTGTGGTACAGAAATAAAGATATTCAGACCGAAATGCTCTTAAGCCAGGGCAAGACTCAGGAGTACATCGACAAGCTTGAATTAAAGGATGATGTTCTCATCAGAGCAAACGGAAACCCCACCTACTTTGCCGCTGACATCGCTTACCACAGAAACAAGCTTGAAAAAAGAGGCTTTGACAAGGCAATCGATGTGTGGGGCGCCGACCATCACGGACACGTTGCACGAATGAAGGGTGCAATGAAGGCAGTCGGCATCGATCCCGACAGGCTCGACATCCTTCTTATGCAGTTCGTACGTCTTGTGCGTGACGGCGAGGTTGTCAGAATGAGCAAGCGTACAGGTAAGGCAATCACTCTTGTTGACCTCCTCAACGAGGTGCCCATCGATGCAGTCCGCTTCCTTTTCAATATGAGAGAGCCCGGCTCACTTATGGACTTCGACCTTGACCTTGCCGTTGAGCAGACCTCACAGAATCCCGTTTACTACTGCCAGTACGCTCACGCAAGAATCTGCAGCATCATCTCAAAGCTTGAGGCAGAAGGCAAAACCGCAAGAGAATGTACTGCCGAAGAGCTTAAGTTTCTCAGCACTCCCGAAGAAAGAGAGCTTATCAGATACCTCTCCACCCTCGGCGATGTCATTATCTCAGCCGCAAAGAATTACGACCCTGCAAAGGTTACACATTACGCCGTTGACCTTGCAACCTACTTCCACAAGTTCTACAACAACTGCCGTGTAGGCGTCGAGGATGAAGGCCTTATGCAGGCAAGACTCTTCCTTTGCACCTGCACAAAAGACACCCTCAAGAGCATTCTCAATATGCTCAAGGTAACCTCTCCTGAGAGAATGTAATTTTTCAACGGAAAATTAAGTAAATTTAAGCTTGACAGCCTAAACTATAAACGACAAACATAAATAAAAAAAGGAGTTTTATTATGAATCCTGAAAAGATCCTTGTCGTCGACGACGACCTTAACATCTGTGAATTACTCAGACTCTACCTTACAAAGGAAGGCTACAATGTTGTCATCGTAAATGACGGTGCAAGTGCCGTTACCGCATTCCAGGAGGAAAGCCCCTCCCTCGTGCTTCTCGACATTATGCTCCCCAAGCTTGACGGCTGGCAGGTCTGCAGAGAAATCAGAAAATTCTCTGACACACCCATTATTATGCTTACCGCAAAGGGTGAGGTTTTCGACCGTGTTCTCGGTCTTGAGCTCGGTGCAGACGACTATGTTGTAAAGCCCTTTGACACAAAGGAAATCGTGGCAAGAATCAAGGCAGTTCTCCGCCGCAGTGCTTCCTCAGGAGTTGACGAAATCAAGGAAGTGCATTACGACAAGCTTTCAATCAACCTTACAAATTACGAGCTTAAGGTTGCAGGTGTACAGATTGACACACCCCCGAAAGAAATGGAGCTTATCTTCCATCTTGCAAAAAGTCCCAACAGGGTTTTCACAAGAGACCAGCTTCTCGACGAGGTATGGGGCTACGATTACTACGGCGACAGCAGAACCGTTGACGTTCATGTCAAGCGTCTTCGCGAAAAGCTTGAGGGTGTTTCAGATAAGTGGGAGCTTCGCACAGTATGGGGCGTAGGCTACAAATTCGAAACAAAAGACTGATAAACTTGTTTAAAAACGCAGGGGCAACATTAATTGTTCCTGCGGATTTTGGATTTCAAGGGGATGAAAAAATGAAAAAAAACAGAAGGCGCAAAAGTACCCTTTTACGCCGTTACTTCAAATCTACAGCAATCACCATTTTCATTGCCCTGATGTTCTTCGGTTTTTCAATGATGATTTTTATCGCCGGACATTGGTGGACTGAAAAGGTTGACACGCTTACACAGAATGCGCGTAACATTGCAGGTATTTACAGCGAAACCTACGCATCTGACAAGAAGCATCCCGAGGATGACGGCTTGCTTAAAACAACACTAAGCATTATGAACAAGGCAACGATTTCAGACTACTTCCTTTCAGACCTTGAGGGAAATGTGCTTCTTTGTGCCAACGAGGAAAGCATTGTCTGTCAGAAGCATAAGGCTCTTAAAATTTCAAAGGAGCACATGGAAAGAGCAGTTTCAGGCGGCTTTTCCGATTATGCTACAATGGACGAATTCGGTGAAGGACGTTTCCTCGTTGCCGTACCCGTCAAGCACGAAAATGAGCCGATTGCAGTTGTCTTTGCCGTTGAGGACGCCATAACAGGGCTACTCCCCTACATCTCGAGTATTATGACGGCAATTGTAACAGTTATGTTCCTTTCACTTCTTGCAGCCTTTATTGCAATTTACTTTATCACCAAGGGCGTTACCGAGCCACTTTCCGAAATGGAGGAGGTTACCTCCTATATCGCAAAGGGCGACTTTTCTCACCGTCTGAGCATAAACTACAAGGATAGAGACATAACCCAGTTTGCAACCTCGCTTAATAAAATGGCTGACGAGCTTGCCATCGAGGACGACAGCCGCAAAAGCTTTGTTGCCAATGTTTCCCACGAGCTCAAAACTCCCATGACCTCAATCGGCGGCTTCATTGACGGTATTCTCGACGGAACAATTCCTCCCGAGGATGAAAAGAAATACCTTAAAATCGTGTCAAATGAGGTCAAGCGCCTTTCGAGAATGGTTGTTTCAATGCTCAACCTTTCAAAAATCGAAGCAGGTGAAATTTCAATCAACCTTTCAAGATACGACATTGCAAAGCAGATTTTCGAGATTCTTCTTTCCTTTGAGCAGAGAATCAATGAAGGCAATATCAGCATTGAAGGCTTCGAAAGCATGGGAACGGTAAACGCCCTTGCCGACAAGGACCTTCTTCAGCAGGTGCTTTATAATCTCATTGACAATGCGGTAAAATTCACACCAGAAAACGGAACAATTGAGCTTTTTGCTGAAAATGACGCAGAAAAGACAACGGTAATCATCAGAAACTCAGGTCAGGGTATTTCCCCCGAGGAAATCTCCCGTATCTTCGAACGCTTCTACAAGGTTGACAAATCGAGAAGCTACGATACAAAGGGCACGGGGCTCGGACTTTACATTGTAAAAACCATCATAAATATGCACGACGGTGAAATTTCCGCTGACAGTAAGCAGGGCGAATACACAGAATTCCGATTCACCATTCCCTATAAAAATTAATTTTAAACTAATTTTTAACGAATGATTATAAAATGTACAGCATACACCAGCAAAGGAGCAATGAACTATGAACGAAAATGAAAATTTCTCTCCCCTTTCACCCGAAAACGAAGGTGCAGAGCCTGTACCCGTAAATGATACAGAATCCCCTTTGGAAGCAACCGCTCCCGTTTCCGATGAAATTCCCGCAGAGGAAGAAATCAGCACTACAAGATCCTTTCTTGAGGATTTTGAGCCTCTTATGACAGTGAGCAACTCAGCAGATAACAGCGTAAGCGAGGAAAAACCTGCCGAGGATGCTTTCTCACACAGCGATGAAAAGGAACCCATAGAGACTGAAAGCCATCAGGATGCTGCCTTCAACCCTTATGCACCGAAGGAAAATGCAAATCCCGCTTTCGGCGCAGGTGCTTCGCCCGTTAACGGAAATTCTCAGGTAAACCCCTCCTACGGCAACCACTTCGCTAACGGCTATCAGCAACAGCCCTATCAGCAGCCCTATCAGCAGCCTTATCAGCAGAATAATTATCAGCCAAACAGCTTTACCCCCTATCAGCAGCCCCCTGCACCAAAGGGAAACAAGAATGGTAGAATCGTGGCTATCGCAATTGTTGCCGTCTGCGTCATCATCGGATGTATCGCCCTTGTTTCGAGCTTTTTCGGAGATGACGGCAAGGACACAACAAATCCCGATGTCAGCACAAGCTCAACAGCCGAAGGTCAGACAGCACCCTCCACAAGCGAAAATATTGTGGTGGCTCCCACTCAGCCCATCACTCAGGAAATCAACTCCATCTGGGTTGCAGAAAAAGTAAGACCTGTTGTTGTCGGTGTTCTTGCTTATCAGCAGGGCGAGCTTGCAGGCGAGGGCTCAGGTGTTCTTATGAGTGAGGACCTTTCCAAAAACTGCACCTATGTTGTAACCTGCGCTCACGTTATCAACGAGCCCGGCTGTGAGTTCTCGATCCTTCTTCTCGACGGCTCACTCTACGACGCCGAGGTTGTTGCCCTTGATGAAAGAACCGACATCGGTGTTCTTAAAATCAACCGCACGGGTATGAATCTTGCAGAATTCGGCGATTCATCAACTCTTAAAATCGGCGAGCCTATCTATGCAGTCGGTAACCCCGGCGGCAGTGAATACTTCGGCTCAATCACAAACGGCATTGTTTCCGCAATTGACCGTTCAATCAACGCAACCTATACAATGACCTGCATTCAGCACAACGCCGCAATCAACCCCGGTAACTCAGGCGGTGCCCTTGTAAACTCAGCAGGACAGATAATCGGCATCAACTCATCAAAAATTGCAAGAACCGATTACGAGGGTATGGGATTTGCAGTTCCCTCTGCAATCTTCAAGCCCGTTGTTGAAGCACTCATTCAGCACGGTTATGTTCCAAACAGACCCGAGCTCGGCATCAAGTACGCTTCAGTCAGCGACTATCAGCTTTACTCGATTATTGTTTCAATCAAGGGACTTCCCAGAGAATCAATCATCATTGCCGAAATTCCCGAAGGCAGTGCTCTTTCAGGAACGGATGCTCAGGTCGGCGACCTTATCATTGCAGTTAACGGAATCAAAATGGATTCAACCAATGTCCTTCTTGACATGATTGACACAGGTGCAGTCGGTGACACCCTCACTCTCACACTCTGCAGAGTCAAGGACCGCAGCTACGAAACCTCCACCTTCGACGTAACCGTTCAGCTTGTTGAGGACAAGGGCTCAATCACCACAACGACTCAGCCTGCAACCCTTCCCCAGCAGGATGAATACTACGGCAACTTCAGTGATTTCTTTGAATTCTTCGGATGGTAAAGCAAAAATTATAAAAGTTTTTTGATTGCTTTTTTCAAAAAAGTAATGCCCCGCGGCGATCGATAATCAAGCACCGCCTATGCTTCAGACACGAGCAAGGACGGTGCTTTTATTATGTCAGTTATATGGCAAAGTGATATTTAATTGACAAAGCTATACGAAGATCACTAACACTACGCGTAGCGTAATATCACTGCAAAGCAATACAACTCACCGTGAGGCGAATAAAGCAGCGGAGTGTCCTTACGAACACTCCGCTGAAACGTAACCTATTGTTTTGATTGTTCCCGTTGAATCTCAGGCAGCAGCTGTTGTTGATTCTGTGGGCTTTGTGCTGGCAATTGCATCAAAGGCACCGAAGAACTTTTCAATGATTCTGAGTAAAGCCTGAAGGCCTGCAATTGCACTTCTGATGAAGCCGGGGTAATTGTCTGTCTTTTCTTCCCACACTGCAACAAGTGTAACCTTGCCGTCAACATAAATTGTATCGCCGGGATAGTAAAGTTCACCTGTTCTCTGATCCTTCCAGCAAACCCAGTCATGGTCAACTGCGATAGGGGTGTCAGCAGTTATTGCGACCTCCTTGGGAGCATCAAGCACAATGGTCTGTGTGGGCTTGTAGATAAGTGTTACTGTTGAAAGCATTGCCATTTCATAATATACACCGTACTCGATAGCATCAAGCTCGCTTTCTTCTTCGGTAACACCGAACTGATCTTCAATGATATCACCGATAAGATCATCATTCAGCACTGCGCTTGCTGAAACGCCAAAGGCTGAAAGCATGCAGATCATTGCAAGAAAAATTGCTAAAACTTTTTTCATAATTAAAACCTCCTGATAATCAGTATATACATTATACATCATTGAAAAAGAAAAGATATTTACCAAAAAGAAATATGCTTTAAAAATACTGCTTTTCTTTTGATTATTGTGACTTTTTTCTCAAAAAAATGAAAAACACTTTACTTTTGGGTAAAAAAAATATACTATATAATATGTATCTGAAGGGAGGGCTCAAGGTGAAAAAGGAAGCTTATATCATAAGGAGGATGACCGAATCCGACATCCCCTTTGTCGCCGGGCTTGAGCGTGAGTGCTTCTCCTCTCCCTGGAGCGAGGAAGGGCTTTTTTCGGAGCTTTCCAACGAAAAGGCACACTTTTATGTACTGGAGTACTCAGGTGAAATTGCGGCATATATGGGCATGCACATTATCCTTGACGAGTGCTACATCACAAATATTGCCGTTAAAAGCTACCTCAGAAGAAAGGGCTTCGGTAGGGCACTTGTTGAAAATGCCGTTAAAAAAGCCGAAGCTGAAGGCTGCTTTTTCATAACCCTTGAGGTAAGAAAGAGCAATGAAAAGGCAATCGCCCTTTACTCTGTTTGCGGATTTGAAAATGTCGGTGAAAGAAAGGATTTCTACACCACACCAACGGAAAACGCAATAATAATGACAAAATATTTCGAAGCAAGGTGACGAATGAGTATATGAAAATTTTAGCGATTGAATCCTCCTGCGACGAAACTGCAGCTGCCGTTGTTGAGGACGGAAGAAAAGTGCTTTCAAATGTAGTTTCCTCACAGGTGCAGGAACACAAAATTTACGGTGGCGTTGTCCCCGAAATTGCATCACGACGACACGCAGAGGCAATTTCCGATGTTGTGACAAAGGCTCTCAACGACGCAAATGTGAGCCTTGACGACCTTGAGGCTATTGCCGTAACCTATGCACCGGGACTTATAGGCGCACTTCTTGTTGGTGTCAACTATGCAAAGGGCCTTTCCTACGCCGCAAGCAAACCCCTTGTCCCCGTACATCACTTAAGAAGCCACATTGCCGCCTCCTACATCACGCACCCCGACCTTAAGCCTCCCTTCTTCTGCCTGGTTGTAAGCGGTGGAAACACGATGATGGTTGAGGTGAAGGACTACACAGAATTCGAGGTCATCGGCAGAACAAGAGACGATGCCGCAGGTGAGGCTCTCGACAAGGCGGCACGCGCAATGGGCATCCCCTACCCCGGCGGACTCAACCTTGACCGACTTGCAAAGGACGGCGACTGCACTGCCTTTAAATTCCCCACACCCAAGGTTGAAGGCAGTCCTTATGATTTCAGCTTTTCAGGACTTAAAACAAGTGTAATCAACACAATTCACAACGCAAAGCAGAAAAACGGTGAGGTAAACATCCCCGACCTCGGTGCTTCATTTATGAAAGCGGTTTCCTCCTGCCTTTGCAAAAACACCGAAAAGGCAATGCTTGACAGAAATCACAAGACCCTTGTCCTTGCAGGCGGTGTTTCGGCCAACTCCGTTTTACGAAGTGACATGCAGGCTCTTTGCAAAAAGCACGGCTTTAAGCTTTATCTTCCCGAGCTTTCACTCTGCGGTGACAATGCCGCCATGGTAGGCTCACAAGGTTATTACGAGTACCTTGCAGGTAATACGGCAGGTCTTGAGCTCAACGCCTTTGCAGGCATGGAAATCGAGTAATTACTTTACAAAAAATTAACCGTAAGGCGTGTTCAGAAGCACGCCTCTTTTTTATGTAAAAATACCGTCCCGACATTTTTACTGCCGGGACGGTGCTGATCGTTATTTATTTGTCTGACCTTACCGGTCGGACATCATTTTTTACTTGCCTTTATATCTTTGATGAGCCGACAAGTGTTGTCTTTGCCTTGAACACATCGGAGAATGCGCCGTATTTGGTTGTTGAGCCAACCTTCTGCACAGCTCTTACCTTGTACTGATAGGTTGTACCCTTCTTGAGTGACTTGGAATCAGTGTACTCAAGGGATTTTGTTGAGCCGAGCTTTACCCACTTGCCGTTGTCAAGACGGTATACCTGATAGCTTGCTGCACCGGTAACCTTCTTCCAGGAGAACTTAATTGAGGTTGTCTTTCTGACAACAAGCTTAACGCTCTTAACCTGACCGGGAAGTGTGTATGCTGCAATCTTATCGGTTGAATCACCTACCACCGTAACGCCGTCATAGCTTGTACGTGCTCTTACCTTGAAGTAGAACTTTGTACCTGAAGGAAGTCCGCTTACAACCATACTTGTGCTCTTTGTTTTGCCGATGCTTACCCACTTACCGCCAGTGTACTGGAATACCTCATAGGTCTTTGCTGAGGAAACCTTTGACCAGGCAAGCTTAACCTTGGATTCGGTTGTTGTTGAAACCTTGAGAGTCTTGGGCTTTGCAAGGCCTGTGTACTGGCTTACTGACTTGAAATCACCGTAAATCCACTTGCTTTCTTTAACAGCGGCACGTACCTTGAAGCTGTACTTTGTGCCTGCCTTGAGGTTTTTGATTGTGTAGGTTCTGGTGGGAGCATCAATAACCTTGATTGACTTCCATTTGCCGTCGATCAGCTGATAAATCTGATACTTCTGGGCGTTGTTTACCTCTCTCCATCTGAGTGTGACGGATGTTGAGGTGTATTCGGTAACGATCTTTTCAACGGGACCGAGTGTTGTCTTTGCTGAAACTGAAACAGGAGCAGCAGCAACAAAGTCGCCGTTTGAAAGCTTCTTAAGAGCAGTTACTCTGAACTTGTAGGTTGTGTAGCCCTTGTGACCGCCGAACTTGACATCAGTCTTTGTTGTGGTGTCAAGTGTCTCCCACTTGTTTGAGCCTGCGTATCTTTCGATTTTGTAATGAGTTGCGCTGGGAACTGCAGTCCAGATTAGTCTGATGTTTTCGGGACCTGTTCTAACCTTGATTGTGCCAACCTTTTCAGGAATTGTGGCAACATCAATTGCCTTACCCTCACGGATGCCGTAGGTTGAGCTTACTGCATCAATTCTGAAGTCGTACTCTGTTGCAGCTGTAAGACCTGAAACAAGGAGCTCGCTCTTGGGAAGAAGCTCATCATTTACAAGCTTATAGCTGTCACCGTTTTTAACGTAAACATTGTAACCGTCAGCATAGGGAATTTCATCCCATGTGAGCATGATGCTGCCTGTTGTGCTTGTGCACTTTGCAGTTTCAACATCGGAAAGAATTATTGTTACATCTCTTTCGAATTCGCCGTCATACATACCGACAAGTCTTATCTTTGCCTTTGCAGTGCCGGGAGTTCTCGATTCTGTGCTGATTACATAGTCCTTACCCTTTGTAAGAGCCTTACCGTCAAGGGAAACACTGCCGTTGGGATAAAGCTTGAGACCTGTTGCTTCACAGTCATCAACTGATGCTTCTGTCACATTATAAGTAAGATGAGCATCCTTGCAGACAAGTCCGATAACGAAGGTAAGAAGATTAACAACTGAGGATGATCTTGCATCAACAACTGTGAGACACTTGGAAATGAGGTTTGCTACATTATTGTTGCTGAGTGCATTTGTGAATGCCTTTGACTGATAAGCAGGGAAGATTGTTGTACCTGCCCAGTTGTTGAGGAAGTACTGAACTGACTTGTAAAGGAATTCAATCGCGGAAACGTCGCCAGCTGTTTCGAGTGCAGGAACAACGGTAATTTCAAGAAGGTTTTCGATATCAAAGGTAAGAATTGAATCAAGAAGTCCCTTCTTATCCTCTGAGCCGAGCACAAATTCCTTACTGTCGAAGGAAACGCCCTTTGATTTTGTTGAGCCGAAGTAGTCGAGAATCTTGTCAATTTTATTGAATACGGTTTCGCTCTTGGTTGTCTTGAGTCCCATTACGGAAGCTACACCCTTATCGAAAAGGAAGTAGTTGAGGAAGTAGTTAGTCACATCAAATACATCCTTACCGCCGCCTGCTCTGTAGGACTTGCCGTTAAGATCCTTTACATCAAAGCGATCGTAGAACCAGTCTGCGAAGATGTCACCGGCAACAACGAGGTAGCTGTCGTCCTTGTCGTAATTTATGCCGAGATTCATACTGTCAGCAAGATTTCTGAAGAATGCGTCTGCCATTTCCTCGAGAGTTTCACACTCTGCAAGACCTTCCTCGTATGCACCGAAGTCGGCATTTTCAAGAATGATGCGCTGAACCTCAAAAGCAAGCTCTGCAAGGCTCATTTCATCAGCATCGGGAATAAGACCTGACTGCTTACCGATATATTTGCAAACGCCCTCAAGGTTATCATCGATTACATCATAATCACCGTCAATCCAGCCGTCGAAGCCGGGAACAACCTGCTTTACAGCTGCACCGAAAAGTCCGTTAAGCTGACCGAGAAGGGGCTTTGTTGCATCAAGAGTGATTTCTGAAAGGTCATAGGTTGATCCCTTGAGATTTACAATTCCTGCAAGAGCCTTGGCTGCAGGCATATCGGACGTAGCAAGGTCAACATTAAGCTTCTTTACTTCACTGATAACATACTTATCAATAGCAATATCAAAAACATTACAGATAAGCTCTTCAATAGTGCTGTTTGCATTGACTGTAAGTCCGGGAAGAGGATCCTTTGTGAACTTCGGAATAAGCTCACTGTAGATAAAGCCGTCTACATCATTCTTATATGTGTTGTATGCATTTGTGAATTCGGGAGTACCCTCCTTGTAAACCACACCGAAGATAAACTTCTTAAGAAGTCCGCTTACACCGTCGGGACCGAGAATTTCTGCAAGGTTTACATAATTTGCAAAAACGCCGATGTTGATTGAGCCGTCACAGAATTTTGCAACAAGACCGTTATTAGCGGCAATAAGCTCAATAAATTCATTGAGAATAAGGATGTCGTCGCCTGTACGTCTCATATCCTCTTCCCATGATTTAAGGTTGAGTGACTTGAGATCACCGAGAATTGATTCGGGAACAACAAAGGTTGCAAGTTTAAGAAGACCTACGTAATCGTCAAGTGTTTTACAAAGAGCATTGACGCTTCTCAGGTCAAGCTCAAGGTCACCGAGAATACCAAGGTCAACCTTTTCGTGAATGTCGGCCTTTTTGAGTGCCTCATCAACCTTGTCAAGTGTTACCTTTGCGTTATAAGCATTGCTCTTTTCAGCGTAATACTTGAAGGATGACTTTACGGTTTCACCCTCGGCTGAGGCTACCAGTGTCAGGCAGCTGAAGGCCATAAGAACACTCAGAACAAGGCATAACGCTTTTTTCATTGTTTTCATTTTTCTTCCTCCGTTTCAATACATTTTGTGTATAATCATATCTATACGTACTAATAATACTATTTTTTGCTTTTTCAGTCAATAGAAAAATTACACTTTGTCTCTATCTGATCAAAATTTGTTAATTTAAACAAAAGTCTGCAATAATTTCCGTGCAATCAAAAAACAAAAAAAATTCCC
Organism: Acutalibacteraceae bacterium; assembly: GCA_045601905.1. GTDB lineage: Bacteria > Bacillota > Clostridia > Oscillospirales > Acutalibacteraceae > UBA6857. The sequence continues at coordinate 51,118 of JAZSAM010000094.1, forward strand.
GCCCGGACTCTTCATCCGGACGGGCGAATTATTAAGCTTTATCTATACCTGAAAAGCACTTATGCAGTGTAATCAAGTAAGGGGCCGATTGTTGAGTACATATCATAGCAGCATACATACTTGTAGTTAAAGAAGTTGTAAAGAATATTGAAAATTCTTACAATAATCGGCTGAAGGAAGGGTGTGTGGTGGATACACTTACAATGCGTCTCATAATCGGGATTGAGCTGCATTGCAACATAGCACTTATTAAGCTCGGCTTCCTTTTCAATATTGCCCTCAAACTTGTCAAGGTCAGTGATGAGATAATTACCGAGATACTTACCGTCCTGAGTTGCAACAGTTACGGTGAAGGGCACCTGATAATAAAGGTTACATCTGAACTTGCCGTCCTTGTTTGTATAGCCGGAGGCAACAAGCTGACCGTTGTTTGCAACAACCTGAACCTCAGCATCCTTACGGTAATAATCGGTATCCTCATTTTCGGGAATCAGCATAACGATGTCAACGGTGTAAATCTGTCTCTTTCTTTCGTAAACGGGTACGAGACGGACAGTCTTCTTGATTTCGTCGCTGTTTTCGTATGTAACATAACTGCCGTCTTCATTCTTCTCGGTACGGAACTCACCGGCATAAACCTCGAAGTCCTTAAGGTCAACAGTTCTGCCAACTGTTCCGTCGGGCATAAGGATTGCCCACTTGCCTGTCCAGAGGTAGATATATTCCTTATCGCTCTGCTTTTCGAAAAGAGTCTTGTCGTTCTGGAAATAAGCAAGATTATCCTTGTCTGCATAATCGACAAAAAGATTTCTCTTAAGGTGAACATTCTCAAAAACAGCGTTCTTATTGTTGCTGCCGTACTTGAAGAGACTGTTGTAAACGGTTTTGCCGTTTGCATCCTTGCCTTCCTTATAGAACTCTAAAACGTAATTTTTGGCAATTGCATCAAACTTGGGAAGGAAGCTTACGCTGCCGTAAATGGGAGTGCTCTCAATTTTCTCCATGGGAATGGGATCAGCCTTGCCTGCGCTTGTTACCCAGCCGTTGAACTTATATGTATTTGTAAGATCCTCAGGCTTTGTTACAGTATAGAGAGTGCCGTCGGGCTTGCTGAACTTTGCAGAAGCACCGTGAGCAACCTTCTGATTTACGGTTCCCTGCTCGATCTCGTCTTCATCGTTGATGATGTAGAATACAACATTATGCTCGATTCTGCCGTATGTAGTCTCTGTAAGACCCTCAAAAACAGGATAAAGCTTCATATTCTCTGTAACATCTGTAATTGTGCTCTGCTTGTAGTATGTGCCGTCCTCAGGAAGCTTTTCCTCGGCAGTTGCTTCAAAATCATAGTCTGCCCAACCGATATGGTTGTATCTTGCGAATGACTTGGTGGGATCACGGTAAAGAAGATCGGTGTCCTCGTAATATGCATCCTCGCCGTCCTTGACATAGACTTCTGTAAGCTTTTCTGCGCTCTTGTATGTGTCGGCAATCTTTGCATAGTCGATTGACTCATCGTATGAAGCAGTAAGCTTGTTGTGGTAGAATTCAACAAGGTGATAAACGACCTCGTCTTCGCCGTCCTTTTCGATTGACTTCTCGTTACATACAACGGGCTTACCGGTTTCGGCATCAAGATACTCACGGGTACAAAGCTTATACATTCTGTAGTCTCCGCTACCGTTGGGCTCGTACTCCGCTTTGCCCCACTGGTGACCGAGAGGGCTTGAGAAATTGTCTCTTTTAACCTCTACCATTGCACCGGTGTCGGGATTACTGCACTTGATGCAGTAATAAATTATGTAACCGCCTTCGTCACATGTAGCACTTACTTCCTTGAAGTATCTGCTGTCGCTCATTGATGTCTGATGCTGGCATTCTGCAGTAGCTGCAAAAGCGTTGAAGCCCACGGAAGCTACGAGCATAAGAACTGCAAGCAAAAGAGAAATGTGCTTTTTCATTGCTTTTTTCATTATTTTACCTCCTTAAAATTATGGCAACTGCCTCATTCAAATCATTTGAAAGAGTCAAAATTACAATAACCCTATTCTTAGTTTAAATATACTCTAAAACGAAAAAAAAGTCAAGCGATTAGATGAATTTATCTTATCTGACCGTCACCTGTGATGATATATTTACATGTGGTAAGCTCGGGAAGCCCCAGAGGACCTCTTGCGTGGAGCTTCTGGGTGGAAATTCCTATTTCCGCACCGAAGCCGAATTCACCGCCGTCGGTAAAGCGTGTGGAGGCGTTGACATAAACTGCCGCCGCATCAACATTTGCCGTAAAGTAATTTGCCGAGGTGTAATTTTCCGTTACAATGCACTCGCTGTGTCCCGTTGAGTACTCCATAATGTGGCTTACTGCCTCGCTTATATCGGAAACAACCTTTACGCTGATTTCGTAGCCGAGGTATTCCTTGCCGTAATCCTCCTGAGTTGCAGGAATCGCTCCGGGAATAAGTTCACAGCATTTTTCGTCACCGTGAATGATAACATCCTTTTCGCTGAGTGATTCTCTGATTAAGGGAAGCACCCTTTCGGCGATATCGGCGTGAACGACAAGGCTTTCGCAGGCATTACAGACAGAGGGCCTCGAGGTTTTGGCATTATAAACAATGCTGACCGCCTTTTTTATGTCCGCATCCCTGTCAATGTAAATGTGGCAGTTACCCGTACCCGTTTCGATTACGGGAACGGTGGAGTTTTCCACGCAGGCTCTGATAAGTCCTGCACCGCCGCGGGGAATGAGCACATCAACATAGCCGTTCATTTTCATAAGAGCCGTTGCCGATTCTCTCGAGGTGTCCTCCACAAGCTGAATGCAGTCGCAGGGAAGTCCTGAAGCTGAAAGAGCCTCACGCATAACAAATGCCATTGCCTTGTTCGAGCTGATTGCCTCCTTGCCGCCACGGAGAATAACCGTGTTACCCGACTTGAGACAAAGTGCGGCAGCGTCAACCGTAACATTCGGTCTTGCTTCAAAAATTACGGCAATTACACCCAGAGGCACACTCACCTTTTCGATTTTCATTCCGTTAGGTCTGATTTCACCCGAAAGCACTCTTCCGAGAGGATCGGGAAGAGAAACAATGCTTTCAACTGCCCTTGCGATAGCTTCAATGCGGCTCTCGTCAAGGGAAAGTCTGTCGAGCATTGAGATACTCATTCCGTTTTCCTTTGCTCTTTCGAGATCCTTTTTATTTTCGCCGATTATGTAAGCCCCTTTCTCTCTCAGGGCCTGTGCAATTTGCTTGAGTGCCTTATCACGCAGGGCCGCAGGAGCCGTCATAAGTGTACGCTCTGCTTTTTTTGCGTTGACACCGATTTGAGTAAGCATTCTACCACTTCTTTCAGTAAGAAATTAAATTTCGTTTGTTTTATGCCATAAACAATGTGCCGATGCTGTGTCCGTCAATAATTCTGTAAATGTCCTCGGGAACCGTACCGTTCATTATTACCGTAGGTATACCTGCAGAGGTGGCAATGTCTGCGGCGTGGATTTTCGTTGCCATTCCGCCCGTTCCTCTGCTGCTTCCTGCACCACCGCCCAAAGCCACAATTTCCTCGTTGATTTCCTTTACAACGGGAATGAAATTGGCATCGGGGTTTTCATTGGGGTTGTCATCAAAAAGTCCGTCAATATCCGAAAGGATGACGAGCAGGTCTGCCTTTATGAGTCTTGCAACGATTGCTGAAAGGGAGTCATTGTCGCCGTAAACGATTTCCTCTGTTGCAACGCTGTCGTTCTCGTTGATGATGGGAACTGCACCGTACTCAAAAAGCTTGAGAAAGGTGTTTTCAAGATTTGTTCTTCTGTTTTCATTTTCAATGTCGCTTTTTGTGATAAGAAGCTGACCTGTTTTGACACCGTTTTCACCGAAGAACTTGTCGTACATAAACATCAGCTCACACTGACCGACGGTTGCCGCCGCCTGCCTGCCGGGGATGTCCTTCGGTCTTTCCTTGAGTCCGAGCTTGCCCACACCGACACCGATTGCACCAGAGGTAACAAGTACAACCTCTCTGCCGCTGTTATGTAAATCAGCAAGAACGGAGCAAAGCTTTGTCATTCTTCTGATATTGATTTTTCCCGTCTCGTGGGTCAGCGTTGATGTGCCGACCTTTATCACAATGCGTTTTGCGTTTTTAAGATCCTTCATTTTAATTACCCTCTGTTTCCTCACGGAGAATTTTACTGTAATCCTCCCTGCTTCTTACCTTGCCTACTGCAGTAAAAAGCATATTGTCAAAAGTGAAATATTTTTCGTGTACCCTTCTTACATCCTCAAGGGTAACCTTTTTTATATCTTCAATTATATCATCGTCCTCAATGACTCTGCCTAGAAGCAGAGTGTTGTAGCCTACGGCTGAAAATTTACTCTGTGGCTGCTCACGGGACATTATAAGGCTTGAAATAAGCTTTTCCTTTGCAATTTCAACCTTGCGCTGTGTAAGCTCATCGGGAAATGACCTGATGATTTTCACCGTCTCTTTTATCGCCTTGTCCTCACTTTTGGGTGTTAGGCTCATTGAAACTGCCGTGTATCCGCCGTCAACGTAACGGGCAAGCCAGCAGTCGATGCTGTAAACAAGTCCGAGCTGCTCTCTTATTCTCTGATTGAGCATTGAGGATGTGCCCGTTCCGAGAATAAAAGCACATATCTGCAGGGAATAAAGCTCATCGTGGCTTATGGGCACACCGGGGAAGGTGAGCATAATGTAAGTCTGCTCTGTTGGCATCTGCTTAAGAGCAAAGCCATTATTGAAGGGAAGAGGTGAAGTATCACACTTCATTTCCCCTGCCTCGAGCGATGAAAAGTAGCTTTCGATCTTTTCCAGCATTTCGGCCTCGGAGAAGCTTCCGCTTACACCGATGACTATGTTTTCACCCACATAATTCTCCTTCATATAGCTGAGAATCTTTTCACGACTTATCGCTTCAACAGTGGCGGTGCTTCCGAGAATTTCACGGCTTAAGCTGTTACCGTCAAAAAGGCTTTTCTCGTTAAGCTCGTAGCAAACATCGGAGGGATCGTCCTCGCACATGGAAATCTCCTCGAAAATTACGCCCTTTTCCGTTTCAATGTCGTTTTCGTCAAGCCTGGGATTGGTCAGCATATCAAAGAGAATATCAGCCGCCGTTAAAATACGGTAGTTCAGGGCCCTGGTGTAAAAGAAGGTGTACTCCTTCGTGGTGTAAGCATTGACCGTTGCGCCGATTTCGTCCATTCCCTCGGCAATTTCAAAGCCCGTACGCTTCTTACTGCCCTTGAAAACAATGTGCTCAATGAAGTGGGAAATGCCGTTGTTGTCCGCAGTCTCCTTTTTACAGCCTGCAGCAACCCAGACTCCCACCGTAGCAGAACGGAGTCTGTCATCGGGAGCGAAAAAAACTCTTATTTTATTTTGAAGCTTTATTGTTTTCATAACAAAATCCTAACTTAAAATTTGCTCTGTTCTGAACAGAATTTTTCACCGCAATACTGTCCTGACTGCTGGCCACTGACTGCTTCAGTTGGCAAACTGAGAATTATAAAGCTCTGCATAAAATCCGTTTGCCTTCAGGAGCTGTCTGTGATTTCCCGTTTCAACAATCTGTCCGTCACGCATTACAATGATGGTATCTGCCTCACGGATTGTTGAAAGTCGGTGAGCAATAACGAAGTTTGTTCTGCCCTGCATAAGATTATAGGTAGCATTCTGAATCTGAAGCTCCGTTCTTGTGTCAACGGATGAGGTTGCTTCGTCAAGAATGAGAATGTCGGGTGAAGCAAGGATTGCTCTTGCGATTGTTATGAGCTGACGCTGACCTGCAGAAAGGTTTGAGCCGCCCTCCTCAAGAATAGTGTCAAAGCCCTCGGGAAGTGTAGCGACAAAGGAATCAATCTTTGCCGCCTTTACTGCACTTTCAAATTCCTCCTGCGAGGCGTCCTCTCTGCCGTAAAGAATATTTTCCTTGAGGGTGCCCTCGAAAAGCCAGGTGTCCTGAAGCACCATACCGAAAATGTTTCTGAGGTTTTCTCTCGTTATATCCTTTATGCTTGTTCCATCAATTAAAATGTCGCCGCCCTGGATTTCATAAAAGCGCATCAGAAGGTTTACGATGGTTGTTTTGCCGGCGCCCGTAGGGCCGACAATGGCAACAAGGTCGCCCTTTTTCACCTTGAGGTTAAAGTCTGTGATAAGGGGCTTTTCGGGGACATAGGAGAAGCTGACATTTCTGAATTCAACATCTCCGCCGCTTTCAAGCACCTTGTCCTTCTGTACATCCTCAACCTCCTCCTCGGCATCAAGCATGTCAAAGACTCTTTCTGCGCTTGCAAGTGAGGACTGAAGGTTGTTGGCAATGTTGCTAAGATCGGTAATCGGCTGCATAAGAAGCTTCGAATAGGTGATAAACACGGTGATGTCGCCTACTGTTGCTTCCTTTTTAAGTATAAGATAACCGCCTATTACACAGATTATTACATAGCCTGCGTTATTGGCAAAATTTATCAGCGGAGAAAGAAGTCCTGATAAAAACTGTGCCTTTCTGCCTGAATGGTAAAGCTTGCCGTTGAGCTCATCGAATTCCTCGATTGCCTTTTCCTCACAGCCGAATGCCTTTACGATGCGGTGACCTGTGAACATCTCCTCGATGTGACCGTTTACATCACCGGTTTCCTTCCACTGCTTACGGAAGTAATGCTTTGAAAAGCGGAGAATGACCGCAGCAATCAGAAAGCAGACGGGAAACGGTGAAAGGCTCGTGAAGGAAAGTGAAACGCTTTCTCTGAGCATAATTGCAAAAACACCCACGAAGGTTACCACCGAGGTGATAATCTGAATAAGGTTGTTCTGCAGAGTGTTATTGATGTTATCAATGTCGTTTATTACTCTTGAAAGAATATCACCCGTATTGTGATTGTCAAAGTAGGAAAGAGGAAGCCTTGAAAGCTTTCTGTTGAACCTTCCTCTTATGTCGGTAATAAGCCCCTGAACGACACCTGCAATGATATAATGCTGGAAAAATCCGAGCAGAGACGAGCCGATGTAAATGAAAATTATTGTCTTTAAAATGCCGTAAATCGGTGAGAAGTCCATCGCACCGGTGTTAAGCTTGTGCTGCACCTGCTCATTGAGCACATCAATAATGTTTCCGAGGTATCTCGGGCCGAGAACGGAAAGAAGTGAGCTGCCTGCCGCACAGAGAATTGTGAAAATGATTGCAATTTCACGGCCCTTGAGAAGTGCCAGCAGCTTTTTCGCCGTCGGAAGCATCCTACGGGGTTTTTCCTTCTCACTCTTTCTCGAGTCACGGTAAGAGGCATATCTGTCTCTTATGGGTGCATTTTTACGGGAGGAATTATTTTTACTCATTCTGCATCATCCTCCTCGGTAATCTGTGAAGAATAAATTTCCCTGTAAACCTCGCAGGAGTCAAGAAGCTCACTGTGCTTTCCGCTTCCGACAATCCTGCCGCCTTCAAGGACAATGATTTTGTCTGCATCAAGAATTGTGCCCACACGCTGAGCAACAATTATAACTGTTGAATCAAGATTTTCCCTGATAGCCTTTCTGAGTGCCGCATCAGTCTTGAAGTCAAGGGCTGAAAAGCTGTCGTCAAATATATAAACCTCTGCATCCCTTGCAAGGGCTCTGGCAATTGAAAGCCTCTGCTTCTGTCCGCCCGAGAAGTTTGTTGCATTCTGACTGACAAAAGAGTTGATTCCGTCATCAAGGCTGTCGACGAATTCGCTGCACTGAGCAATTTCAAGTGCCTTACGGATTCTTTCATCGCTTGCAGAAAGGTCACCGTAACGGAGATTTTCAGCAATTGTACCGCTGAAGAGGAAGGCCTTCTGCGGAATGTAGCCTATTCTTGAGTGAAGGTCCTTCTGTGCAAGCTTTCTTACATCAACACCGTCGAAAAGCACCTGACCTTCATTTACGTCGTAAAAACGGGAAATAAGGTTTATAAGGCTCGATTTACCGCTGCCCGTACAGCCGATAATTGCAGTTACCTTATTTTTCTCCGCAACAAAGGAAACATCGGAAAGAATCGGCTCATCGCCGTCGGTGTAGCGGAAGGTAACATTGCGGAATTCTACGGTGCCCTTAAGCTCCTCATTAACACCTTCGGGGCTTTCGGGATCCTTGACAGAGGGCTCAATGTCAAGCACCTCAACAATTCTTTTTGCAGAGATTCTGGCTCTGGGAACAATGACAAACATTGCCGCCGCCATTGTGACGGAGAAAACAATCATTATCATATAAATAACAAATGCCTGAAGGTTACCGATTGCATTTACAAGGTCCTCACGCTGTGTTACAACATCGAGCTTGTCAAGGTTTTTTGCCGCAAAGATAATCAGAAGATCAAGAGCACCGATGATGATAACAATACACACGGGAATGAGAATTGACATAAGGCGCTGGAATTTCAGCGTAAGGCGGGAAAGCTCCCTGTTCTGTCCGTCAAAGCGATCATCCTCAAAGTCGCATCTGTTGAAGGCTCTGATAACACGGATACCCGTAAGCTTTTCTCTTATGAAGCGGTTGATTGAGTCAATGAGCTTCTGCCTTCTTCTGAAAATGGGCATTACCACCTTGAGCACGATAAGCACGATTACGGCAATGATGGGAAGCACGCCGAAAATAATACTTGCAAGACCCGGATTCATAATGAACGCCATAATAACACCGCCGACAAGAAGCACGGGCGATGAAATAATCATACGAAGTCCCATAAGGACAAAATCCTGCATAACCTTTACGTCGTTTGTGCAGCGGGTGATAAGCGAAGGTGTGCCGACAACATCAATATCCCTTTGAGAAAGGCTTTCAACCTTGAGGAAGATTTCTCTTCTGAGGGTTTTGCCGTAGGCTGCTGCAGTTTTACTTGAGTAGTAGCTGTTAAAAAATGCAATAATAACCGCAAGAGCTGAAACAAGCATCATATAAATGCCCGTTTCCTTTATGTAAGCAAGGTCTCCGTTTGCAATGCCCTTATTGATAATTGATGACATCATAAGGGGCAGAACGAGACTGCCGAGCTGACTGACAACGGCAAAAATCATTGCCGCGATAACAGATTTTTTTATTGATTTAAGGTGTTTTAAAAGTCTTACCACCGAGATACCTCCCACCTTGATTATCTGTAAATTAGCGAAACTACCGCATAATAATCCAATTATGTTGTAGTTTACCAAATAAATGTGAAAAAAATATAAACGAATAATTAAGATGAAGGAGAAAATGTGAAGTAGGGCTAAGGGCTGAAGGTAGAAAGTAGAGGGATAGGGAGGAATAGGTAATAATTCTGCATTCTCTTTCTTTATCGGGCTGAAATCTGCACATTTTTTACATCACAACAAAAGCTACCGTTACATAAAAGACGAAAATCACCGACAATGCTGACGCATATCGGTGATTTTATTGCTTATTGTGAATATACTTCATTTCTTCTGAAGCACTTACTTATCAGCCATCATCCTGACCCTCAATCCTTGGCTCTCAGCCCTTAATCACAAATACCTCTTCACAAATTCTTTAACCCTCGCCTCGTAGCCACTCTTATCAATGTGGTAACTCTTGGCGTGGTCTGCACCGGGAACAACAAAAAGCTCCTTTTCGCTTGTGCAGGCACCGTAAAGCTCGTAAACCATCTTTGTCGGCACAAACAAATCCTTGTCGCCGTGGATGAAAAGCATGGGCACACGGGCATTTTTAACGGCGCCGAGTGCATTTGTGTCCTGCTGAAAATCGTAGCCTGCCCTCTTGTGATTGATTGCTTTTACAATAGGGATAATCGGTCTGAACGGAAGCTTCAGAGTGTCGATTTTATAGTCGAATTCGTCCATTGCCGAGGTGTAACCGCAGTCGGCAACAGTAAATTTAACATTTTCGGGAAGAGCCTCGTTGCCCGTCATAAGCATAACCGTGGCACTGCCCATTGAAATGCCGTGAAGGATGATTTTAATATCGCTTCCGAAAGTGTCGTTGATGTAAGAAAGCCACTTGAGGCAATCCTTGTGTTCGTGTGAAGCAAAGCCGATATACTCACCCTCGCTTTCACCGTGGCTCTGATGGTCAACAAAAAAGAGATTGTAGCCCATCTCCTCAAGGTAGAATTTAGCAAAATAACACCATTCACTCTTACCGTCACTTCTGTAACCGTGAGAGCCGAAAACGTAAACATCGGAAGGCTTTTCGGGACGCATAAGGTAGCCCTGAAGCTTGTGTCCTCTGTCGCTTATGATTGTATGTCGCTCAAAGCCGTAATCATTAAGCCACTTTATATTTGTTTTGTAGGAATTTTCAAGGGTATTTTCACCGCCCTCTTCCTTTTCGGTGATGAATTTTGAAACTGCCTTGGGCACCTTGAATTCTCTTGAGATAAGAGCCTTGAAAAGCGCATCGGAAACGCCGTAAGCCGCCACGCCGACAACCGCCGCTGCACCGCCCAGAGCAATGAGCTGTTTTTTCATTCTGAAACACTCCTTATCAACAAAAAGGACTGCCCGTTAAGACAGTCCTTATGTACTTTTTAAAATGAAATTAACCGTAGATAAATTCGTAAGTACCATCCATTGAACCTGCAAGGTTAAGAGTGATGGAGATACCTGCCTTACCTGTACCTGTACCCTCAAGAGGAAGCTTCTGTTCAAGCTTGATGAGTCTGCCCTGACCGTCAACTGTAGCTGTCATTGTTGCACCGGGATACTTCATGTCAGCATTTGAAATGGTGATGGGACCAAGGTCAAGTGAACCGAGCTCAAGGGGATCCATTGCTGACTTATGGTGTGTGGGCTCAGATGTAGTTGTTGTCCCGTCAAAGGTTGAAGTTTCAGCAATGAAAGTAAGTGACATTGTGTAACCGCCGTCAGCATTAGCTGTTGCAGTTGCATTTGCAATACCTTCGGGCTTAACATCAACATCTCTGCCGTTGGGAACGATCTTATGTGAAACAAATCTGGCAGGATCATTTACGTCCTTACCGCCATCAAATACATACTCTTCAGGATTTGTTGTTGTGAGTTTTGTAATAACGGGAGTGATGATCTTTTCAGCGATTGCGGGAAGGTCCTTAAGCTGAACATTGATAATGTCGTGCTTCTTGAGAGTAACCTTACCTGTGTAAGCCTTAGCTTCGTTAACAACCTTGTTGTAAGCAGCTACGATTTCTTCCTTTGTCTGAGGAACGCCTGCTGATGCGCCTGCATTGTCTGCGGGAGCTGCTGTTGTGTCTGCGGGAGCTGCATCCTCTGCAGGAGCTGCTGTTGTTTCTGCAGGAGCGGGAGCTGCTGTTGTTTCAGCGGGTGCGGGAGCTGCTGTTGTTGTCTGTGCAGGAGCAGGAGCTGCTGTGTCTACTGACTGAACTGCTGCGCCGCCGTTAACGTTGATGTTGATGCCCTTTGTT
>JAZSAM010000095.1:0-12728 GCA_045601905.1 Acutalibacteraceae bacterium
TGATTTTTACAGTTTTAAAGGGTTTCTTTGGTAGTTAAATACCGAAAGAAACCCTTTAGTTATCTTGCTTTATGCGGTCTGCACTTTTTTTACAGCCCCAGCTTTTATTTGAGGTTGTATCTCTGAATGTAATCGTTGATTTTCTGGATGGGGTTAAGGAATGGGCTTACCGATCTGTCGTGGTTAAGAGTGTCAATGATAAGAGCAACATACTTTGCCATATCAACTGAATAGTACCATTCCTTTTCAAGAAGCTGAGGAGTCTGGTAAATAAGGTTTGTTGTGAAGATTCTGTCAAACACGCCTTCTGCATAAGCGTCATCGAATCTCTTGAGGCCTGATGAGAAAAGACCGAAGGATGAGAACACGAAGATTCTTCTTGCCTTGAGGCTCTTGAGCTGGCGGCAAACATCAAGCATTGAATCACCGCTTGAAATCATATCGTCAACAACGATAACATCCTTGCCTTCAACATTTGTACCAAGGAATTCGTGAGAGACAATGGGGTTTCTTCCGTCAACGATTTTTGAGAAGTCCCTTCTCTTATAGAACATACCTAACTGGACACCGAGAACCTGTGAGTAATAAACGCATCTTCCCATACCGCCTTCGTCGGGAGAAATCATCATTGTGGTTTCGGGTGAAAACTTGATGTCATTGTTGAGACTCTTTGCGATAGCCTTGATCATCTGATAAGTGGGGGATACACTTTCAAAGCCGATTCTGATAGAATTCTGAACTCTGGGGTCGTGGGCATCGAATGTGATGATGTTGCTAACGCCCATATTTTCGAGCTCCTGAAGTGCAAGAGCGCAGTCAAGGGACTCTCTTGCGGATCTTCTGTGCTGTCTGCCTTCGTAAAGCATAGGCATAATTACGGTAATTCTTTTTGCTTTACCTGCACAGGCAGAAATAACTCGCTTCAGGTCCGCAAAATGGTCATCGGGACTCATGGGAACATTAAGAGGATTTCCGTCGGCATCCTTAAGATCGTACATTTTATATGTAACACTGTAATTGAAGCAGTCGCTTATGATGAAAAGGTCATAACCGCGGATCGATTCGTTGATAACAGCCTTGCCTTCACCGGTTGAAAATCTGGGGAAGCTAGCAGAGAGTATGTAGGAATCTCTGTGGTAGCCCTTAAGGTGAAGATTGCTATCGTTCTGATGTTCGAATTTTGCTCTGCACTCAACAATTTGATCGCTTACTTTTTTGGCAAGTTCTTCGCAGCCCCTCATCGCAATGATGCCGAGTCTGCCCTGCGGAATTGTGTCAAGATACTCAGTAAGTGTCACCATATAAAATATACCCCCGTTTTTAACATTTTATTTTTTTATGCATCTATATTTTACTTTTTTCATTAAAATAATTCAATAGCTTTACGATAAATAAAGCATAAAATTAATTAGAACATTTACACAATATTTTGTGCAGTTTTACTTTTCGTGCAACATAATGTATTAAACATAAGAAGTATCAACAGTAATAACACAAAAATAAGTGCTGTTAATTTCGCTTATTTTTTCACCTATGAGCTTTTTTAGCTTATCGTCGCTCATTTCAAATCCGTGAGGAACGACAATATCAAAAAGAAGATTTGTGTGCGTGGGACCGTCAACGATTCTGAAATCGTGAAGTGAAAGCTCATCACTGATGCTGAGAACGGTTCTGACTGCCATTTCCTTGAGCTCATTGACCTTATGATTATTATTTTCAATCGGATCCATATGAATTACAAGCTCAATGTTAAAGTGCTCTTTAACAGCTTTTTCAATATTATCGATTGTATCGTGTGCCGAAAGAACATCAGCATCGGAAGATATTTCAGCATGGATGGACGCGAAGGTTCGCGTTGCACCGTAGGAATGAATTACAAGGTCGTGAATTCCTATAATTTCTTTGTGTGAGAGTATGAAGCCTATAAGCTTGTCAACGGTTTCCTTTTCGGGAGGTGTACCGAGCAGAATGCCGACAGATTCTTTTAAAATTCCGAAGCCGGAGGTAAGGATGAAAATTGAAACAATGATTCCGAGAAAACCGTCAACGGGAATGTCTGTAAAAATGGAAAGAATGAGAGATACTGCAGCAACAAGGGTGGCAGTTGTGTCACTCAGGCTGTCCTTAGCTACTGCAAGCATTGCCGGTGACTGAATTTTTTTACCGAGAGTTCTGTTGAAAATAAAGAGCCATACCTTGCCGAGAACAGAAAGAGCAAGAACAAGAACCGCCGGAACTGAAAAAACAACCTCCTCGGGATTCTTTATCTTTTCGATTGAGGACTTTATAAGCTCATAGCCCATTAATTCTACGAGAAATCCGACGGCGAGAGCGGCGATGTATTCAATTCTTCCGTGGCCGAAGGGGTGTTCCTTGTCGGGCTTTCGTGCTGCCATACGGAAGGATACAAGAGTGACAATGCAGGAAGCTGCATCAGCAAGATTGTTGATTGCATCGGCGGTAATTGAAACACTTTTGCTTATTACTCCGATAGCGTATTTTCCTGCAGAAAGAATGATGTTTACGATGATACCGACAATACTGCCGAGCATTCCGTATTTTTCTCTGATTTCAGGACCCTTTGTGTTTTCGTGATTTTTTATAAACAGTTTAAGAAGCAGTGCAGTCATAATTTATCTCCTGTCAATCGTTTTTTACATGAACATCAAGCTGATTAAAGGGGATTGAAATATTATTTTCGTCAAAGGCAAGCTTGACATTTTCCTGCATCTGATAGTAAACATCCCAATAATCGCCGCATTTGCACCAGATTTTTGCCACAAGGTTGATGCTGCTTGCTTCGTGAGAGCTGACAAATACCTGAGGGGCAGGATCATGAAGAATGAGGCTGTTACCCTCGGCAACATTCATTATAACATTCTTAGCCTGTGTGATGTTTGCCGTGTAGCTTATAGAATATGTGAGGTCGATTCTTCTTATATCCTCAGCCGAGTAGTTTATGATATGATTTGTTGTTATGTGAGAATTAGGTATTATTATTCTTTTATTGTCGGCTGTGGTAATAACCGTATTCATGAATCTTATATCTGCAACATTACCTTGCACACCGTTCACTTCGACAAAATCGCCATTTTTGAAGGGGTGATTCATAAGAATCTGTATACCGCTGGCAAACTGTGCAACGCTGTCCTGCAGACCAAGGCTGGCGGCAACACCGGCAGCACCGATTGCCGTCACAAGGGAACCGATGTTGAAAAACATTGAAAGTGCAGAAAGGAAGAAAACTGCCTTGATAAGAACCGAAACAGATCTTCTGATGAAATTATAAACGGAAGGGTCAACATTTTTGGCCTTCATTGCTTTTTCAACCAGTCTTGAAATAAATCGTGAAAGAAAAATTCCAAGAACAACCATTATAACGGCTATTATTATTGACGGTATTTTTTCTATTACCTTGTTGAGCAGGTCTAACTTTTCCCACCAGGAAGCAACATTATCAATTGCTTGTGACGGATCGACAAACTGACCGTTTTCATCAAGCAGAACATTTCCCGGTGTGATTAAGCTTATAAAATTTTCCGTAGTTGACAGAAACTTTAATGACATAATAATTACCTCCATAAAAATTAATTCTACTTATGATAGCATAAAAATTAAAATAATTCAATTATCTTTTGTTTTTACTTGACAAAGATGAGTAAATATTTATAATATAATTTGAATTTGAAAATCAATTTCAATTTGAGGTGAGATTATGACGGCTTCAACTTATAACACAAAACAGAAAAAGCTTGTAGAAGATGTTTTGCTTGAAAATAAAAACAGTCAGTTATCCTGCGATGAGATAACTTATATTCTTATGAACAAAGGAACTCCCGTCGGAAAAACAACTGTATACAGACAACTCGAAAAGCTCTGCAATGACGGCAGAATAAAAAAGCTTAATCCGCATAACGGAAAAAGCTTTCTTTATCAGTTTATTGATGAAAATATGGAGTGTGATACTCATATGCATCTGCGTTGTACAAAATGCGGTAAGTATGTGCACCTGGGTTGTGATTTTATGATGCAGGTATCGACCCATATATCGGAGCATCACGGCTTCACCGTTGACAACTCTAAAACAGAGATCCTCGGAATTTGTCAGTCGTGTGCGGCTTTGCGCTGAATTTTATTATTCCGGGAGATGTAATAATGGCACTTATCAGCTGTAAAAATATTTGTCTAAGCTATGAAAATAATAAGGTTATTGATAATTTATCTTTTGAAATTAACAGTGGTGATTATCTTTGCATTGTCGGAGAAAACGGCAGCGGAAAAAGCACACTTGTTAAGGCTATACTCGGTTTAAAGGAAACACAGTCAGGACATCTGCATTTCGGCGACGGACTGAAAAAGGGTGAAATAGGTTATCTTCCTCAGCAGACAACCGCTCAGAAGGATTTCCCAGCTTCAGTTTATGAGGTTGTTATTTCAGGATGCGCGGCAGATAAAAAAGGAATTTTTTATTCATCGGCACACAAAAAGCTCGCTTATGAAAATATGAAAAAGCTTGATATAACCGATCTTTCAAAGAAATGCTTCAGAGAGCTCTCGGGAGGTCAGCAGCAGAGAGTGCTGCTGGCACGGGCACTTTGTGCAACAAAAAAGCTCATCCTTCTCGATGAGCCTGTTACGGGACTTGATCCGGTTGTTACTGCCGAGCTTTATGCTCTGATAAAGAGTATAAACAAGGAATACGGCATCACTGTTGTGATGGTATCCCATGACCTTCATTCCGCTGTAGGAAATGCAAGCCATATTCTGCATCTGAGCAGAGACGGTAACTATTATTCAACAGTCGATGAGTATAAATCCAGCAGTATCTATAAAAGATTTTCGGGAGGTGACAACGGTGACTAATGCGATTTCACTTATTTTCAGCCAACAGTTTCTGTTGAGAGCACTTGTTGTCGGTGTACTGATATCTCTTTGCTGTGCACTTCTCGGTGTAAGTCTTGTTCTCAAGCGTTTTTCAATGATCGGTGACGGGCTTTCCCATGTAGGATTCGGTGCGATGGCGATTGCCTGCGCAGCGAATGTTGCACCGTTATATTTTTCGCTCCCTATTGTGCTTGTTTCGGCTTTTCTTCTTTTGCGGATGAATGAAAAAGGTAAAATCAAGGGTGATGCGGCGATTGCACTTATTTCAACGGGCGCTCTTGCCATCGGTGTTATGGTAACATCAATGACTACAGGCATGAACGTTGATATTTATAACTATATGTTCGGCAGTATTCTGACAATGACGAATGAGGATGTTATTATTTCTTCGGTAGTTTCTGTTGTGATAATTCTGTTGTTCATTCTGTTTTATGATGAAATTTTTGCCGTAACCTTTGATGAGAATTTTGCTCAGGCAACGGGAACAAGAACATCGTTTTATAATATGCTTATAGCCGGACTTACGGCAGTCACGATTGTTATCGGAATGAGAATGATGGGGGCGCTCCTGATTTCATCTTTGATCATTTTTCCGACAGTTACCTCGATGCGCTTGTGTAAAAGCTTCAGAAGTGTGGTCATTTCAAGCGCTCTCGTTTCCGTTATTTGCTTCCTTTACGGACTTGTTTTTTCTGTTGGCTTCGAGGCACCAACGGGTGCAAGTATTGTTTGTGTAAATATTTATGCATTTGCTTTGTTTTCATTAATTTCTAAGATTAAAGCTTCGTCTGTGAAGTCATCGGCATTAAAGGTTGTCGTTGTTGTTTTCTGTGTAGCAGCTTTGGTAGCTCCGACTGCTCTTATTAACGGATGTTCTTCGGATATGATTTCCGATGAAAAGGATGTATCTGTTGTGGCTACGACCTTTGCTCCTTATGATTTTTCAAGGGAAATTATCGGGGATAAGGGTGAGGTAACAATGCTTCTTTCTCCGGGTGAAGAAAGTCACACTTATGAACCTACGCCGGCAGACATAATGAAAATCAAGAAGTGTGATGTTTTTGTTTACGGCGGAGGAGAATCGGAAAAATGGGTTGATGAAATTATAAAAAGCATCGATTCTGACATTTCCGTCGTGAAAATGATGGATGTTACTGAGCTTGCTGAAGGTGATGAGCACCACGGACACGAGCATTCAGACGAAGCTGAGGCACATGATGAATATGACGAGCATGTCTGGACTTCTCCCTTGAATGCAATTGACATTGTAACTGCGATTTCCGATGCAGTTTGCGAAAAAGATGAAAAAAACGCTGACCTTTATAAAAAAAACACAGAAAAATATTTAGGTAAGCTTTATGAGCTTGACGGGATGTTCCGTTCGCTGACAGAGCTTATGAAGGATAAAACCGTCATAATAGGAGACCGTTTTCCACTGCGCTACCTGATGCTCGAGTACGGAATCAGCTTTTCTGCAGCTTTCCCGGGATGCTCTGCTCAGGTTGAGGTTAATCCCGTCACTCTTACTCAAATCATTGATTTTGTTAAGCATAACGGCGTAAAAAAGGTATTCAAGGTAGACCTCAGCACGGGAAATGTAGCTGATTCAATAAGTGAATCAACGGGCGCAGAGGTTGACACGCTTTACTCATGTCACGTTATTTCTGCTGAAGATTTCGCCGAGGGCGAAAACTACATTTCACTTATGACGCGAAATTTCAAAGCACTTGAATCTGCGGTTTATTGAGTCAGGAGCTTTTCAAAAAATACTTCACTGCTTATTCCACTTGGTCTGTTGTATCTGCCGAGATTGAAAAGCGAATCCGGGTCATTTCTTACAATTCGGTTAATTCTTTCTTCGCAGACCATTGAACACTTAAATCCTAATTTTTTAATTGTTTGCAAGGTGCCGGAGCTGTATGCACCGTAGGGATATACAACACATTTGGGTGTTATACCGCATTTTTGCTTAAGGATTTTCTGCAATGTCAGTAAGTCTTTTGTAAGATTGTCTTTATATTCTTCATCAGTTTCATCTTTCAGCTTACTTATGCCTTTTCGTTTCCCTTGCCGGGAGTGGTGCATATCATAGCTGTGATTTTCCACTTCAACAATACCGCTTGAAATCAGTTCGTTTATCTGATCAAAAGTAAGATTTGAATAGTTGATATTATGATCTTCATTTTCGGAATATATTTCAGTTACTTTGCCTATTACTGAAACAACTGATTTCATATTTTTCTCCTTCAGCATCGGATAAGCAAGGGAGTAAAAGCTTTCAAAACCGTCATCAAAGGTTATCATTATCGGATTTTCGGGAAGAATTGTGTTTCCGTTTACATATTCAATCAGCTGTGAAACAGAAACCGGAGTAAAGCCGTTACTTTCAATGTATTCCAGATCGTTTGAAAATTCCGAGGTATGAACTGTGTATTTCCCTGTTTTTTCGGGATTTTCTGTTATGTGATGATACATAATTATCGGAAGCTCAACAAATTCGGTCTGTGCAGAGGCGTTTACCGTTTTTCTCTCTGCACTTACAGCGGCGAAGAAGGTAATTGCTATAATTACACTGCAAATCATCGTTGCTTCAAACTTTCCAAAACGAATAATCATATAAAATCATCTCCGTATGCTACTGTGATAATATATATGATATTGCCCTAAAAAATATAGCAAATGGTATTTTTACTTTTCTTGACAATCGATATATTTGTGATATAATAATTGACAATAAGCGGGTATGGTGGAATTGGCAGACACGCAAGATTTAGGTTCTTGTGCCGAAAGGTGTGCAGGTTCGACCCCTGTTACCCGCACCAAATAAAACCGACAATCCCCGAAAGAAGATTGTCGGTTTTGATTTTTTTAATTAATTACCTTGCATAAAGCATTCCTACGATCTTATTTCTGAATCCGCAGGGGAATGTCTTGCAAAGAACACTGAGAACTTTATATGTAGCACCGATTGCATAAACGGGCTTGACATTCTTTTTTAGTGCAATTTTTGCAATATAGTCACCGGCGCTCTCGGGCTTCATACCCTTTTGCTCGTCCTTTTCCATTCCCGCAACACTTCTTGAAATCTTACCACTGTAAACATCGTCACCGTCAAAGGATTTTTGCCTTGCCTGAGTGAACTCTGTGCAAATGTCGCCCGGTTCAATAGCCGTAACGCTTATTCCGAAGGCTTTGACCTCGTTTGCAAGAGCGCAGGTGTAGGATTCAATTGCGGCCTTTGAAGCCGAATAGTAGGTCTGAAAGGGGATGTGTGCAACTGCCGCAACGGAGCTTATGTTAACAATTCGGCCGCCGTTGCTTTTTCTCATATAGGGGATAACGGCTTTATTCATATTGACAGTACCGAAAAAGTTTACGTCAAACTGTGATTTTGCCGCTTCAAGGGTTGTAAATTCAACAGCACCCGAAATTCCGAAGCCTGCACAGTTTATGAGAATGTCGATATGTCCTTCTTTTTCAATAACATATTTTACTGAATCAAGCACATTCTTTTCGTCGGTTACATCGGTTTTTACAAACTTGATTCCGTTTGCAGGAAGCTCTCTTCGGCTGAAATCATAAACGGTACAGCCTGCTTTCAATAGCGAAAGGGCTGTGCATTTTCCGATTCCCGAATTACCGCCGGTTACAATTGCAATTTTATTGTTCATCTGATTCACATCTTTCATTTTATCATTTCTTCAAAAATCCTTTTTGCCGAGCTGCCGTCGCATGCGGACATAAATTTGTCCTTGAATGCACGGATTTTTTCTTTGTCAAAGTAAGTTTCACTTCTTCTGATTTCATTTATGAGCCCGTCGGTGTCCTTTACAATAGGACCCGGTACAAGACTTTCATAATCATAATAGAATGATCTGCTTTCGGTATATTCTTCAAGGTCATAGGCGAAGAAAACCATCGGTCTTTCAAGAAGTGAGTATTCAAATATAAGTGACGAATAGTCGGAAATAACAAGATCTGCCGCACAAAGAAGATTTTCAATGGGATAAGAAGGATGGGGCTTTATAGCAAAGCCTTTCATATAATCAGGTGCAAAGGTTTTGGCGTTAAAGCCTTTTACAAGATGAGGATGAAGCTTTATAAGAAGGACATAATCGTCCTTGAGCTCCTTATACATCCTTTCAAGATCAATTGTAATTTCATTGTGTGACTTTTGCAGACTGTCTCCGCGATAGGTCGGAGCCCAGACAATGATTTTCTTGTCTTTGGGGATATTATATTTTTCTCTGACCTCGTTGCTTTTTTCTTCAATGAAGCTTCTGTCAAAGAAAACATCCGTTCTTGCAACACCGAGGGATTTAACCTTTGAAATATGACTTCCGAAGGCTTCTGCGTAAATTTCGTTGACAGTATCAGCCGACGTTATTATATCGGTATAGGTTTTATGAACATTGTATTTTTCAAAAAGGTCATCTTTAAGTCCCCAGGAGCCCTCTCTTGTTGAATAGCCCCACTTTTTGAAGGCTCCGCAGCCGTGCCAGAGCTGAACAAGACGTGCACCTTTTCTCGGCTTATTCGCAAATGCAGCAAGGTAATAATCACTGACAAAGGTGCATTTTGCACGGGCGTACAGCCTTGTAAAATGAATGTCGTAGCGTATTTTTTTTATTTCATTTACATAAAATGTTTTACTTTCAAGTGGTGGCATACATAAACAAACTGCATTGTAGCCCCTGTTTTTTGCTAAATCATAGATACTCTTGAATTCAGCAGGAATT
This sequence comes from Acutalibacteraceae bacterium, assembly GCA_045601905.1. Taxonomy (GTDB): domain Bacteria; phylum Bacillota; class Clostridia; order Oscillospirales; family Acutalibacteraceae; genus UBA6857. The sequence continues at coordinate 9,624 of JAZSAM010000095.1, forward strand.
TTGTTATCCCTGTTTGCGGCAAAGAGAATAAGCTTGTTGTCAACCTTTTTTAGTGAGCTTATGGCATAAATCAGCTTCCACAGAAAAAAGAAAAGAAAGTCATTAAGCATTTTTCTGTATTTCTCTTTGTGCAGAAATTTATAGTAATGGTCGTTGAGTTTTTTGCTTGTAGAATCTTTCACTTTTTTCACCTCGGGTTTAATTATATAATATTGATAGCTTTTTTTCAATAGGTGATAAAAAAGAAAAAAGACCTTCCTTTTCGGAAGGTCAATTTTTATAAAGTCCTGAAATCAGATGGCACGAGTAACCTTGCCTGAACGTAAGCAACGAGTGCAAGCATAAACTCTCTTGGGTGAGCCGTTAACGATAGCCTTAACACGCTTTACGTTGGGCTTCCATGTTCTGTTGGATCTTCTGTGTGAGTGGGAAACCTTGATGCCGAATGCAACATCTTTACCGCAGTATTCACATTTTGCCATTAGTCGCACCTCCTAAAAATAATTTGTAACTACATAAGCGAGGTATATAATAACAGAAAGAAAGAGAAAAAGCAAGAGTTTTTTCAAAAAAAGTCATAATATTTTTGCTATTAATTTGTGTTTTTTAACGGAAAGAAGTCAATTCTGATAATTAAAAAGAGAAATTTTACAAATATGTATAATGATTTCTGATTAAAACGAAAGATTTATTGACTTTTAAGTAATTGATGTCTATAATTTAAGTGAATATTTTTCAGGAGGTAAAGTATGAAAAATACATCTAAGAAGTTAATATCTGTTTTTATTTCCTTACTCGTGGCATTTACAAGCTTTAGCTTTGCATTTGCTGCAGATGCATCTGAGGTTCTCACTTACAAGGTTTCTTCTGACGGTTATGCAATTGTATATGATTGTGATGAAGATGCTCAGGGTGTTGTTTCGATACCGTCAGAGGCAACAATCAAAGGCGAAAAGTACACTGTTAAATTTATAGGTCAGAAGGCTTTTGATTCCTGCTACGGTATTACAGACATTATTATTCCTGAGGGTGTAACGGCAATTAAAAGTGGGGCATTCAGAAATTGTGTTTCACTCACAGATGTTCATATCCCGAGAACATTATCCGTTTGTCAGTATGATGCCTTTGACGGATGCGGAACTGTTACCGTACATTGCTACAGAGCAAATTATCAGTTCTTCACTGTTCACGGTGCCTCGGCAAACCTCGAGATAAATATTCTTGACCCCGTTGATGATGAAGAGGCAGCAGATAAAAAAGAAGAAAATATTGATCCCATAAGCCGTATTGTTGAGGTTTTCAAGAACTTCATAATGACTCTTCTTGATTATTTTGGTGTAAATGATGACGAAGAGGATATCTATATGCCGCCATTTATTGAGGATTTACCCTTTATTGATGATTTGCCTTTTGAATTTTAATTGTATATTTAAATTATTGACTTATATTTATAATTATGGTAAAATATACATACCGAATTAAATGAATGAGGAGTGTAAACTTATGAAAAAAACACTTAGCTTGATTCTTGCTCTTATTATGCTTGTAAGCTGTATGGGCGTTCCTTTTGCTGCTGCTGAAGACGGAGAAGAAACCTACACCCAGGAGGAGGTTGACGGTGCCGCTGAAGCGATGAAGTATTTTAAAGTCAACAACCTTCAGAGAGGCTTTGACGGCGACATTGATGAGCTTCTCGAGTCAGAATCAAAGAAAACAAACGCCAATGAGAAGATTAATCTCATCGGAATGGATGTGGATTTCCTTTATAATAGCACAAGTCCCATATTCTGGAATACTCTTGATATTTACAAGAAGGATGCTTCGGGAAATCTTGTTCTTGATGAAACAGGTAAGCCCATTACTGTTATCAACAAAGGTAAGATTGCTATGAATCTTTCCAGCGTTAATGTTTATCTGAAGGATATTTTCTATAAAACATTCGGCGGTCTTAAGCTCTATAACTTAGAAAATACTATTTCTCTTGCTAATGTTCTTGGTAAGGTTTTCTACCGTGATTTTGAAAAGCTTGATGTAAATAATTTCAAATCACTCTACGGCAACGAGACACCGAATGCCAAGGAATTCTTTGAAGCTGTCGTTGTGCTTTCAAAACTCGATGTGCTTGTTCAGAACAACTGGTGCACAAGAGGCAGAACTTTCTGTGAGCCCGTTGTAAAGGCACTTGGCGGAGGTTATTGTGACATTTCCTCGGAGCATTATGCTAACGGCAAGATGCTTGCAGCAAAAACCCTCGAAGCTGTCTTTACCAAAATGAATATTGAAGGTCCGGTTAAGACTATTGCTGATGCGCTTAAGGTTTTCATGGCTTCCTATGATGTTTTATACCGTGACCCCATCCTTGCTCTTTTCACTCATAAGATGGAAAAAATTCAGAATGCCGAAACAGTTGAGTTTTATAACAGCTTTGACGGTCTTCTTGAAATCATTTTCTGTGACTGCGATCCTACAGCTGAAGACGCAAAAAGCGGATGCTTCTCAAGTGATGCTAGTGTAAGAGCGAGTGTAAATCACTTCTGTCCTCTTGATGTTCCTGTTGAACGTCTTCTTTCAGCCAGCGATGATGACGATTTTTATCTTTATATCTATTATTATCTCAACCTTTGCGGTGCTCACAGGGGTAATACAGCCTATATCAACAGAGTTAAGTCTTATATCACCAATTGCCGTTTCTTCAACGGTGAACACAAAGCAAAGATAAAATCAATCGTAGACGGCTACTTACTTAACAATATCGAGAGTACATCTGAAGTGCTTATAAATCCGTATCTTTCTACTCTCTTTGACAATGGCACATCAACAGTTAACGGAGTTTTAGACAGACTCAAGAACAGCTTGTTAGTGCTTCTTAAAAAGATTGCCGACTATTTTGATTATCTGAGAAAGATTTTCACAGGCGAGCTTGAGTACGGTCAGGGAAATTCTCCCTTTATGTAAAATAAACTGAAGGGGATGTAAAAAACTCGTTTTTTTACATCCCCTTTTTAGGGGCTAGGAAAAAATGCGCAGAATGAACAAGCTGATTTTTACAGTTTTAAAGGGTTTCTTTGGTAGTTAAATACCGAAAGAAACCCTTTAGTTATCTTG
>JAZSAM010000096.1:0-42794 GCA_045601905.1 Acutalibacteraceae bacterium
CCAAAGAAACCCTTTAAAACTGTAAAAATCAGCAAAAGCAGGCAAAAACAAGGTTTTTGCGTTTTATGCTATAAACAAACCTCGCCCTCTTAAGTACCTTTGTACGCCGTCGGGTAAACCAAAATAAAGCTGAACGCTTTATTTGGCTCGGTTTGTTCATTCTGCGCATTTTTTCCTAGCCCCTAAAAAGGGGATGTAAAAAAACGAGTTTTTTACATCCCCTTTTTTCTTGACTTTCCGCACTCGGGAGTAATATAATGTTTACAACAATCACACTCGAAAGCTTACACCCTATGTAAAGCAATTCGGGTGCATTACTGCGTTGACAGAAAGGAGAATCATTGTGTCGGGATTTCTTGAAGTTTTAAAGGGTAGTGACGAGTTTGAAAAAATCAGCAGCTGCCTTGAAAGCAGGCGTCTTCCAATGGGTATAATCGGTCTTTCTCAGGTTCATAAGGCGCACTATATATCATCGCTCATTGAAAAGCTCGGTGACAGAAAGGCCCTTATCATCTGTCCTGATGAGGGGAGCGCTTCAAGACTCTGTGATGACATCAACAGCTTTTATGGCGGAGCCTTCCTTTATCCTGCGAGAGATTTTTCCTTCAGGCCAAACGACAACAAGTCCCATGAATTTGAGCAGAAGCGTCTTTCCGTTCTTTGCAGACTTCTTGACGGAGAATGTAAATTTGTCCTTTGCAGTGTTGAAGCGGCAGTTCAGTTCACCATTCCTGCCGAGGAGCTGAAAAAGAGAAGCTTTACCCTCTCGGTAGGTCAGGAGGTAACAACCCATGAGTTTGTCAATACTCTTCTTTCGGCAGGCTATGTGCGCACAGATCTTGTTGACGGTGTGGGGCAGTTTTCTCTTCGTGGCGGCATTCTCGATTTTTATCCGCCTGACAGTGATGAGCCCTGCAGAGTGGAGTTCTGGGGAGACACAATCGATTCTATGGCACACTTCGACATAGAAAGTCAGAGGCGGACAGACATACTTGAAAAGGTTAAGCTTACGCCTTCTACGGAAGTGCTTTTTGACTCCCGTGAGGATTTTAAAAGAAAGCTTGAGGAGTTCATTTTAACCGTTAAGGGAAAGGGCAGCGTAAAGGCTAAGGAAAAAATCCGTGAGGATATGGACGCTCTTGATCATTTCATCGGCGTAGGTGCTCCTGACAAATATCTGCCTCTTGCCTACGGTGAAACGGCAACGGTTTTTGATTATATGAAGGATGAACTGCTTTTTGTTTGTGAAAGTGCTTCTGTCAAGCAGAAGTTCAATACCTCCTCGGCACTTCTTAATGAGGACATCCGTACACTTTTTGAAGAGGGTGTGCTGACAAAGGGTATTGACACCTTTACCCTTTCATGGACTCAGGTGCTTGGTAAATACGAGAAGCAGGGAGCGGTTTATGTTGACTCACTTGCACGAGGCTCCTTTGACACTCCCGTTAAGGAGCTTGTGAGTATCAATGCAAGGCAGACCTCCCGTTGGGATGGCACATTTTCATATCTTATCGAGGATCTTAAGCCTGCAATTCATTCGGGGTATACCTGCGTTGTTATGGCAGGCACGGAAAAAAGCGCAAAGGAGCTTGCCTATGACCTTGAAACAGAGGGAATAAGGTCAAGGTTTTTCCCCGTTGTGCCCGGTGAATTTCCCAAGGGCTACGTAAGTGTTATTTCAGGTACGGTTTCCTCGGGAATAGAGTATGACTCTGTGAGGTTTTCTCTTTTTACCTACGGTAAGCAGACGGTTAAAACGCAGAAGGAAAAGAAGAAAAAATTCAAAACGGGCAGAGGTCTTACCTCTCTTGATGAAATCAGCAAGGGCGATTACATCGTTCACGCAATTCACGGAATCGGTGTTTTTGACGGCATAAAGACAATGAATATGTCGGGTGTAATCAAGGACTTTATAAAGATAAACTACAGAGGAAGTGATGTGCTTTATCTTCCCGTAACACAGCTTGATCTTATTTCAAAGTATGCTTCTCCACACGATTCGGACAAGGTGATTAAGCTTAACAAATTAGGCTCCGACGAGTGGAAAAAGACAAAGTCAAGAGTAAGAGCCGCTGTAAAGGATATGGCGAAAAAGCTCACGGAGCTTTACGCTCAGCGGCTTAACAGCAAGGGCTACAGCTTTTCTCCCGATGTGGATATGCAAAGCGATTTTGAACGCCGTTTTGAGTTCGAGGAGACCGATGATCAGCTTATCGCAATAAATGAAATCAAGCACGATATGGAAAGACCGAGTCCCATGGACAGACTCCTTTGCGGTGATGTCGGCTTCGGAAAAACTGAGGTTGCCCTGAGAGCCGCCTTCAAGTGTATTGCCGACGGAAAGCAGTGTGCAATCCTTGTGCCGACAACTATACTTGCTTTTCAACATTTTCAGACAATAAAGAAGCGTTTTGACGGCTTTCCCGTTGAGGTGGATATGATTTCCCGTTTCAGAAGTCAGTCCGACAGAACAAAAATAAAAAAAGCACTCAAAAGAGGAGCAATCGACATTATTGTGGGTACCCACGCCATTATTGCCAAGAGTGTGGAGTTCAAGGACCTGGGACTTCTTATTGTTGACGAGGAGCAGCGCTTCGGCGTTATGCAAAAAGAAAAACTCAAGGAAAAATTCCCGGGTGTTGATGTGCTGACCCTTTCTGCAACGCCTATTCCGAGAACCCTCAATATGGCAATGACGGGTATCCGTGATATGTCACTTCTCGAAATGGCACCTCAGGGACGCCATCCGGTACAAAGCTATGTTGTGCCCCAGGATATGGGGATTCTTGCCGAGGCAATGGAAAGGGAGCTTCGCAGAGGCGGTCAGGTTTATTACCTTTTCAACCGAATTGACGGCATTGAGTCAAGGGCGGCACAGATTAAGGAGTATCTGCCCGATGCGAGAATCGGAATCGGACACGGCAAGATGAGCGAAGAGGAGCTCAGCGAGGTCTGGAGGCAGCTTCTTGAAAATGAAATCGACATCCTTGTCTGTACCACAATCATTGAAACGGGTGTGGATGTGCCGAATGCAAACACGCTTATCATTGAGGACGCCGACAGACTCGGTCTTGCCCAGCTTCATCAGATAAGAGGCCGTGTGGGTAGAAGTCCGAGAAGAGCCTTTGCTTATTTCACCTACAAAAAGCACAAGGAGCTTAACGAAACCGCAAGGCGCAGACTTGAGGCTATAAGAGAATACACGGAATTCGGCTCGGGCTTCAAGATTGCAATGCGTGACCTTGAGATAAGAGGTGCGGGAAGTGTCCTCGGAGCACAGCAGCACGGACATATGGAGGCAGTCGGTTACGATATGTACCTTAAGATTCTTTCCGAGGCTATCAATGAGGAAAAAACGGGCGAGGAGATAAGGGAAAAGAAGGAGTGCGTGGTTGACATTAACATTGATGCCCACATTCCCGAGACCTACATTGACTCGGTGAAAAACCGCATTGGAATGTATAAGAGAATTTCCGAAATTCAGACGGATGAGGATGCAATGGATGTTACGGATGAATTCATTGACCGATTCGGTGACATTCCGCCAAGCGTCAAGGGTCTTATCGATGTTGCATTACTTCGTGCTTATGCGGCAAGGCTCGGAATTTTTGAAATCAAGCAGCTCAACGGAATGGTGCTTGCCTACTTTGATGAGCTTAAGCCCGAGTATGTTACTGCTGTTGCACTTAATCTCAGGGGCAGAGCGATGATAAGCGGAGCAAAGAGCAGTGCACCTTACATTTCCCTTAAGCTTCAGGGACGAAGCAACATTGATGCAATCAAGGAGCTCGTAACCGTACTGAGCAAAGACGAAAACGAATAAATTATAAAGTTCTTTTGATTACTTTTCTTTCAAGAAAAGTAATGCCCGATCGGCGAGGTCAAAGAAAAAGAACAGAATGAAAAGTCACGGAATTTGAATTTCCGTGACTTTACTTATACTGGGAATAATTTCCTTGATTTTTTCTTACTTAACCTTCTGCACCGTTGAAAGGAACTGTTCAGCCATTTCAATCATGCTTTCGTCAATTTTAAGGAACTTGTTGAGTGAAAGCACCTGTCTTAAGGTGAAGGGCTTTACAAGTGCCATAAGAGGACTGTTTACAAGCTTGCCTGCAACACCGCTTACCATACCGAGAATGTCCTCACTCTTGAGAATATCGCCGATGGTGTCGTCAAGGCTGTAGCAGTTTTCATGAGCAGCATCATTTTTGTCAACAAACCAGTTTCTTACCATTGAGGAGCAGCCGTCGGGAAGTCTGTACTCTCTGGGGTATTCCTCAACACCTGTGAGAATAAGCGTTTCCTTGATGTCACCTGCAGTGATTATAACCTTGTTTTCACCCTCCTTGATGGGAAGTCCGTCAAATTCAAAGATGCCCTGTGCAGTAACTGTCTTCTGCTTTGAGCCGACCTTGAGGGTTACCTTGTCGCAGTTTGAGTAAACTCTGAATTTCTGCTCGCCGATTTTGCGAAGGGGATATCTGTCACCTACAAGGTGAACGAATTTGTCCTCTGACCAGAATGCCTTGTAAAGGTAGAAGGAATCCTTTTTGTACTTTCTGTCAAAGGTGACAAGACCCTTGTTGTTTCTGCCTCTTACACCGCCCTCGTTTCTCATTGCTGAGCCGAAGTCAAACATATTCCATACGTATGAGCCCCAGATGTAGTCGTGGGCATTGATTGTCTTTATGTAGTGCTCGTGGAAAAGAGCCTGATAGCCCTCGGAGTAGTCACCCTGGCTCGGATTGTCACTGAAGTAGCCGAGAATACCCTCTGCACCGTACTCTGAAAGACAGAGTGTGCCTTCAGGATAATACTCACGGAACTTTGTGAGCCATTCATCAAGTCCGTCGCAGGTCTTCATGTACCAGCCGAAGTAGTGGTTGTAGCCGATGATGTCGGTGATTGTGTTAAGCTCAGATTCGATTTTACTCATAGAAACCTGAGCACAGGTTGTGCATCTTGAGGGATCAAGGAATCTTGCGTAGGTATCAAGCTCTCTGATTGACTCAACAAGCTCGGGAGTTTCCGTTGTGATGGTTATTTCATTCTGTACACCCCAACAGAAAATGGAAGCGTGGTGCATATTCTGCTTGATAAGCTCTTCAAGCTGTGAAAGAGCATTGTCCTGAGCCTTTTTGTTGAAGCGTGAGATTACGGGGATTTCAGCCCATACGAGAAAGCCCATTTCGTCGCAAAGGTCATAAAAATCGCCTGACTGCTGATAGTGGGCAAGACGAAGGGAGTTAACGCCCATTTCCTTGATGATTGCAAGATCCTCCTCATGGTGCTCCAATGTAAGAGCGTTACCTATTGCTTCTCTGTCCTGATGGCGGGAAACACCCTTAAGCTTGATGTGCTTGCCGTTGAGGAAGCAGCCCTTGTCCTTGTCAAAAATGATTTCACGGAAGCCGAAACGAAGCTCACAGCTGTCAATAACCTTGCCCATGTCGATAACAGATGCACGAAGAGTGTAGAGATAGGGGTTTTCCATACCGTTCCAGAGAATGGGGGAGTCAACGTGAAGCCTTGCTCTGTCACCTGCTGAGGCAACAACCCTGCCGTCCTTGTCGAGCACCTCGTAAAGCACGCTGATGCCTGTTCTGTAGCCGGTGATGATGGATCTGACATGAACATCGCCGTTCTTCTTTGCGGTCACGTAAACGCCTTTACTGCCTGCATCCGTAAGAGAGAAGTGAGCATCGGGAACATCGTAAATGAGGTTTACATCTCTGTAAAGTCCGCCGTAGAAGGTGAAGTCTGCAAAGGCAGGATAAATGTCGTTTCTTTCGCTGTTGTCAACGGTGATTTCAAGAAAGTTCTTCGGTGAGGTGAGGAGCTTTGTAAGCTCGAAGCGGCAGGTTGAATAGCCGCCCTTGTGCTCGCCGGCGTTTTTTCCGTTTACAAGCACCTTGCAAAAGCTGTTTGCACCCTTGAGCTCAAGGAAAACCTTTCCGTCATACTTGGGAAGGATTTTTGTGTAGGTACAGGCACCCTTGTAGTAGGTGCTTTCTGAGCCCTGACCGTCGAGGTTGTTCCAGGTGTGAGGAAGGTTGACGTTTTCCTTCACTCCATCCTTACAGAAGATCCAGTCATTGTTAAGGGAAATAACTTTTTTCATTTCATATACTCCTTTATGATAATTTACTTATTCAAAATCAAATTCGTCTTCGTTTTTCCTTCTGAAAATTTCAAAGATTTCATCAAGAAGCTTATCGTCTGTCACACGCTGATAATTTTCGCCCTTTGTTGATCCGATGACTCGGAAAATGTCCACGTAGCCGTCATCTTCAATTGGGGAGAGAATCACATACTCGATTTCTCCGAGAAAAACGATGTCGAGAAAATCATAGGTGGCCTTTACGCCGTCGGTGTCCGTGATTGTGACGGAGAAATCAAGCTCATCATCGTTGAGCTTACTGAGAAGATCACTCATTTTCTTCCTCCTGCTTTTTGCCGTTCATTTCAAAACGGTAGATTTCCTGCTTTTCGATGTCGATGTTCTGCAGAATGATGGGAGGTACTCCACAGGCTCCCGTTACAGTTGCGGCAAGAGCCTTCGCAAAGGGGTGAAGCTCACGGAAGGTCTCAACGTGAAGAAACTCCTTTTCGACCTTGTTTATAATTCTGAAAGCACCAACAAGTGTAATTTTGAGGTTGAGGATGTCCTTGTTTTCCTTGTCAAAGGCTTCAACCGTAAGAGTGCCCTCGCAGGTTGAGTCGCCCTTATAGCGCACATTGTAGGAAACCTTGTTTGAAAGCTTGAGCTGTGCCTTTCCGTGTACCTTGTTATTGAAAACAAGCTCACTTACCTTGTAAGCCTGCAAAACTGCATTAGCCATTCTTTTCTGCCTCCTTGAGATTCTGGAATATAAAGGGGAAAACGAAAAACTCCTTTATGTAGCCTGAAATTTTTGCTCCGCTCGGTGAGGGTGCGGCAACGGTTTCGGCGTCAATGCCGCACTTTTTTGCAAGTACGCTTGCTCTTAAAAGGTGCCTTTCACTTGAAAGAAGGGCGATTTTTGTGCCTTCGGTTCTGCCCATTATTTTCTTTGCGTTGTAGAAGTTTTCGGCTGTTGTTTTTGATTTGTCCTCGAGGATGATTCTTTCTTCCTCAATGCCGTTTGCCACAAGAAGCTCCTTCATCACCTGAGCCTCACTTTTAGTCTGATTCTTGCCCGTGATTCCGCCGCAGACAATAGCAACGGTGTTCTTGTGCTCGGTGAGGTACTCGGCGGCCTTTGCACAGCGCATTTTAAGTGCCGGTGCCGCTTCGTCGTTTTCAAGTCTGTAGCCGAGAATCAGCAGATAATCCTTTTCACCCGAAGCGTTTCCCTTTGATGCTTTTGCTTCCTTTGCGGCAAAAACCGCGGAGGGAAGGACAAATCCTGCCGTGAGTATAGCTTTTGTAATCTTTTTCAAAATCTTTCCCCCTTTAAGAATAAGGAATAATAATCTTATAACAGTATAACATAAAAATAAAGAAAGTAAAAGACTTTTTTTGGAGGTTTTATTATGTGCGGAATTGTCGGATTTACAGGGAAGGAAAGGGCGGTGCCTTACCTTCTTGACTGCCTTTCAAGGCTCGAATACAGAGGCTATGATTCAGCAGGGATTGCCCTTTCGGGAGAAACGGAAATTGAGGCTACGAAATGCAGCGGAAAGCTTTCGGTGCTTACGAGTGTCCTTGCATCAAAAAGAAAAAGTGAAGCCGTCTGCGGCATCGGTCACACCCGATGGGCAACCCACGGCTCGCCCGATGAGAAAAACGCTCATCCCCATCTGAGTCAGAGTGGACTTTTTGCTGTTGTGCATAACGGAATTATAGAAAACTATGCATCAATAAAAAAGGAGCTTATTTCAAAGGGCTATGTCTTCCGTTCCGAAACAGACACAGAGGTTATAGCCCATCTGCTTGAGGAGAATTACGACGGAGACTTTATCAGCTCGGTGAAAAAGACGCTTTCGCACCTTGAGGGCTCTTATGCCGTTGCAATTCTCTGCAGGGATTATCCCGACAGTATCTTCTGCTCAAGGTGGGGAAGCCCCATTGTTCTCGGAAAAAATGAAAAGGGGTGCTTCATTTCCTCCGATGTCACATCACTGCTTGAATATACTGACGAGGTTTACCGTCTTGAAGGCGGAGAGAGTGCTTTTGTGAATGCAGAGGGCTTCACCTTCTTTGACAAGGAGATGAGTAAAATTACAAAAGGCAGCGAAAAGATAAGCTGGACGGTCTCCGATGCGGGAAAGGATGGCTTCGAGCATTTTATGCTCAAGGAAATCTTTGAGCAGAGTGGGACGGCTGAAAGGACGCTTTCTTCCGTTGTCAGGGCGGATGAGATTGAGCTTGAGGGGGCAGAAGGGCTTTTTGAGCAGATTTCGCAGGTGAAAAGGATAGTGTTTGTCGGCTGTGGCTCTGCTTACCATGTGGCACTTCACGCAAAGCACATCACCGAAAGCCTTACGGGGATTTACTCTTCAGCCGAGGCGGCAAGCGAGTGGCGTTATTCGGCGTCACCACTTTCTGAGGATTGTCTTGCGGTGTTCATCAGCCAGAGCGGTGAAACGGCAGACACCCTTGAGGCCTTGCGCAAGGCGAAAAAAAAGGGAGCAAAAACTCTCGGAATTGTAAATGTGCAGTCAAGCTCCGTTGCCTCGGAAAGCGATTTTGTTATTTACACCAAGGCAGGACCCGAAATTGCCGTTGCAACGACAAAGGCTTACACCGCTCAGCTTCTGACCTGCTTTCTTCTTGCACTTAAAATCGGCAGGAGAACTGCCTATCTCCCCGACGGAGAGTATAAGAGACTTCTTGCTGATGTCCTTGAAGCACCCGCGAGGATTTCGGCCTTGTTAACGGGACTCGACGAGAAAATAAAGAAGCTTGCCGACGAGTTCTTCACCTGCGAGCACATTTATTTTATAGGAAGAAACACAGATTTTGCCGCGGCAATGGAGGGCGCGCTCAAGCTTCGCGAGGTGAGCTATATACCCTGCGAGGCCTATGCCGCAGGTGAGCTCAAGCACGGCACGATTTCACTTATAGAAAAGGACAGTCTTGTTGTTGCGCTGATGGGTGGCGAGGCTTTTAAGAAAACCTTCAGCAATGTCAGGGAGGTAAAATCAAGAGGCGGAAGAGTCATAGGTGTCTGCGATGCTTCCGGACTTTCCGACGACGAAAAAAAGGAGCTTGACAGAATAATTGACCTGCCCTCGTGTGTCGGACTTTTTTCAGGTATCTATGAGGGCGTAGCCTTACAGCTGTTTTCTTATTATGTTGCAAAAAGACTCGGATGCGACATTGATAAGCCGAGAAATCTTGCAAAATCCGTTACAGTTGAGTGATTTTACCGCGAAATTTATCTTCTTTATATAAACTTACAAAAAGGCTGTAAAAAATGTGTTAATTAGGTTGAATTTTGATTTATGTTAGAGTATAATTTATAGGAATAAATATGTCTATTAATAAAAGTTCAGGAGTGATACAATTGGCAAATGTAACCTTCAGCCTTGAAACTAACGGATATAATGTTGAGGAAGTCAACAAATACATTGAAATGCTCCATCTCGAGTACGAAAATGCAATCGCATGGGGTGAAGAGATGGAAAGAGAGCTTGAGGCTCTCAGAACTGCTGTCAAAGAGCAGGGTGTTTACTTTACAATTGATGAAAACAATCAGAATGAGGTTGTTAAAGAGGTTTTTGATAAGCTTACTGCTTCACTTGAAAAGGTCAAGTCCGATGCCAAGCAGCGCACCGATGAGATGATCGCTCAGGCGAAGGAGGAGGCAAACCTGATTGTCAGAAGAGCAAAAGAGAATTCCGTTGAAATCAGAACACAGAATGTTACAATAATGCGCAATCTTAAAAGCATCGGCGATATGATCGATGTCATTCTTGAAAAAGGTATACAGTAAACAAATTTTTTAAGGATGTGAAAGAAATTGGCTAATTACAGACCTAAAAGCCTTGATGAGCTTAATAATTTGTACGATAAATCTCTCGAAGCAGAAAATCAGATAAAAAAGAGCTCCTCCAGACTCGAGGATAAGCCTGCACAGACAGAAGCGGCTTTCCTTCCCGATGAGGATGCACTTCCGATGAAGAAAACTGCTCAGCAGATTGCTTCAGATGAAATCGCAGATCAGATAGGAAGCTTTGCAAAGAGCTTCGGAAGTACTGATGACGGCAAAAAGCCCCTTGCAATTGCAACGGTTCAGTCAAAGCCCAGACCTAAAAAGAAGCTCGAGGCTGAAGAACCCGAGAAGAAAAAATCTGCTCCCAAGGAGTCAAAGCCCAAGCTTATAAGAGACCCCGAAAGAACAAGTCTTTTTGAAAACTACAAAAAGGTTATGGACGATGAGGATGATTATAACTTCGGAGAGCCTGAAAAAAGCAAGAAGGTAAGACTTGGCAGAAAGCACAAGTCAGCAGAGACCAGGGAGTCCGTGGCAGAGCCTGAGGAAAGCAGAAATGAAATCGAATCCCGTGCCGAAGAGACTGTGGAGTCGGTTTTTGAAGATGTGGTTGTTGAAAAGAAAAAGCCCGAAGAGAAAAAGTCACAGTTCAAGCAGGTCAGCTATGAGGATTACCTTGCAACCCGTGTTGAGAAAAAGGAGGAAGAGGTAACCGAGGAGGCTGAGGTGAAAAAGACCAATCCCGTGCTTCAGGTTGTACTTATGGTCACACTTTTGAGTGTGCTTCTTTCATCAATCGGCATCGGCTGCATAAAGGCATTTTCCGGTGCAAACAGTGACAGGCTTGTTATGGGCAACAGCTTTGTTTACACGGCAACGAGAAATTACGCTGACCTCGGGATCAAAAAGGGCAGTCTTGTCATAACAGAGGACAGATACCCTGCCGCAGGTGAGATAATCGCTTACAAAAAGGATACGGGCAAATACGCCTTTGCCGCCTTCCAGTCAGCACTGAATGAGGAGAGCGTGATTGCTCTTGACAGTGCTCAGCAGATACTTGTCTTTAACGGTGACCTCAGGGGTGTTGTCAAAACCGCTGTTCCCGTTCTGGGCACTGTGTTTGCCGCCGTTATTTCGTATTTCCTTCCCATAATGGGACTTATGCTTCTTCTTGCAGCTCTTCTTGTGCTTCTTGTTTACTTCGTTTCAAGGGGCGTAGACCTTACCGAAGAGGACGAAGAAGAGGCAGAGCAGGATGATACGGAGGAAGAGGAGCCTTACGACGAGGCTTACGATGATGCCTCCTATGATGACGAAGCCTATGATGATTACGGTGAATATGACGAGGCTGATTACGACGGTGAGCAGTACACCGAGGATTATGCTCAGGATGAAGCTTACACCGATGAGGAAGAGGAGCTGGGGGCAGACCTGGAAAGCCTCTTCAATATCTGATAAAATTATATAAATACGCTTTTCGTCAGTACGGGGAAACAGGTGAAAATCCTGTACGAGCCCGTCGCCGTGAGGTGCATTTAAAATTCTTGCCTTACCGATGACCTTTGCTTTTTGCAAAGGTCATGTCGCTATCGGGAAAGAGCCATTGGACCGTAAGGCCTGAGAAGGCGGCAGGGACGCACCGAGTCGAAATACCCGGCTGATTGAAAACCTTTTCTTTGTTGCGAGTGCCGACAAGGTGAAAACCGGAAAAGGAAATATAAAAACAAAGGAGTTTTACAAATGCAAAAAAAAGTCAACTTCAAAAAGCTTTGTTCTTTGTGCCTTTGTATAGTGCTTATTGCGACTATAGCGCTCTTTACAACTGCCTGCACAAATAACAAAAACACCACAGCCGGAAATGTTTCTTCCGGTGACACTCTGACTCAGGAAATTCTCACAGTCGGTCAGGGTGAAAGGTCTTTCACCTTCGTTGCGTGTGACAAGCAGGGCAAGGAGGTCCATTATGCCGTTTCTACGGACAAGGCAACCGTAGGTGAGGCTCTTATGGAAAACGGCCTTATAGACGGCGAGAACGGCCCTTACGGCATTTATGTCAAGAGCGTAATCGGTCTTACCCTTGATTACGAAACCGACGGAATGTATTGGGCGTTTTACATCGGTGAGGAGCTTTCTCCCACGGGTGCTGACATGACCGAAATTGCAGACGGTCAGGTTTATCGCTTCGTTGCAACAAAGGGATGAAAATAAGCGTAAAAGAGGGCGCAGTTTTCAGCATGCTCGGCGCAATAATGTATCTGTCGAAGCTTCTGATGGATGCCTTGCCGAACATTCACCTGATCGGTGTTTTCACTGTTGCGTTTACTGTCGTTTACCGAAAAAAAGCACTTTACCCGATTTACATTTTTGTGCTTTTGTCGGGTCTTCTTTCGGGCTTTTCGACCTGGTGGGTGCCTTATCTTTACATCTGGACTGTGCTCTGGGCGGTTATAATGCTTCTTCCGAAGCAGATGCCAAGGAAGGTCGCCCCCATAGTCTATGCAGGAGTGTGTGCCCTTCACGGACTTTTTTACGGAGTGCTTTATGCTCCCGTTCAGGCGGTTTTTTTCGGACTTGATTTTAAGGGGATGCTTGCCTGGATTGCCGCAGGCTTTACCTTTGACCTTGTACATTTCGCAGGTAATCTTTGCTGTGGTGTGCTGATTATCCCCATAATTTCTTTGCTGAAAAAGGCAGAGAAATATGCGTCAATGTGATTCCCGGAACTAAAAAGGGGATGTAAAAAAACGAGTTTTTTTACATCCCCTTTTTATGTGCATTTTTAAATTTTCAAGTGAAATGAATTAATGAGTAAGAAGCAGCATTGCAACAAACAGGAATGCGATTATCTATGAGCTTCTATTTATATTTTAAAATTCGCCTTTATGTTTATGATGACCTTTTTGTTTTTCAGTCGGTATGTTTGTCGGATGCTTTCCTGCAAAGAAGACAGATGCATTCTACATGGGTGGTAGCAACGAAATTGCTAACATAAGTCATCGGAAACATGTCCACCCTGTCTGTTGTAGGGAACTTATCCACTACAATATCAGTTTTCTTACCAAATCTTAATTACCTATTTCAGCTTATTAATCTCTTTTTGCAGATTTGCTAAAAATCTGCCTGCATGTGCGCCATCCATTTGCGTATGGTGGAACTGAAATGAAATTGGCAATTCGTATCTAAATAATTTCTTTCTATACTTTCCCCAGAACATAAATGGATTGTTGAAAATACCGCTATTCATACCAACAACACCATCAATTTCAGTATTAATAATTGCTGATGTGCCAATAACCATGCTATCTTCAGACAAATCTCTGTCTTGGCAAGTTTGGGCAACCTGTGCTGTGTATCTCAAATATTCATGATTAAAAGCAATTAAATCATCTATCTGCATAATATCGCAGGAACTCACTTCATCATTCTTATTCTTCACAATCGTATTTACTGCAATTGTGTCATAATGCATAAGTTTATCACCAACCGGAAGCATATAAAATTCTTTTACATTTGAT
Organism: Acutalibacteraceae bacterium; assembly: GCA_045601905.1. Classification (GTDB taxonomy): domain Bacteria; phylum Bacillota; class Clostridia; order Oscillospirales; family Acutalibacteraceae; genus UBA6857. The sequence goes on from JAZSAM010000096.1 coordinate 13,439, forward strand.
GCTGCTTTTCCAATGCAATAATCCAGAAGCATATTGAACTTCATATTCTTTTTCTTACTGACTTTTACCAAATTGGTTACATCCAAAGTCTTAAAAAGGGTAACCATCGGATTTGGCGCTTTCATCCAAAGTTCATACGCCATATTTCTTGTTGTATCTTTTGGGTGAATTTCTTTCGCCATAATCTCCTCCTAATGTTATTTTCTCGACAGCAGACAGACCGTCTCTACATGGCTTGTATGAGGGAACATGTCCACAGGCTGAATCCTTTTTACCTTGTAGCCGTTTTTGCAAAGAAATCTGAGGTCTCTTGCCTGGGTTTCAACATTGCAGGAAACATAAACCACCTTTTCCGGGCTCAGTGCAACAAGGCTCTTAAGGAAGTTGAGGTCGCTGCCTGCTCTTGGCGGATCCATAAAAACAAGGTCGAAGCTTTCCTTCGCCTTTGCCGCTTCAACCATAAATGAGCCTGCATCAGCGGTGAAAAAGCGGATGTTTCCGGTGTTGTTGAGCTTTGCATTTGTTTTTGCATCGCGTACTGCCTGAGCGTTAAGCTCGACGCCGATTACCTCCTTTGCCTTATCTGAGGCAACAATGCCGATTGTACCCGTGCCGCAGTAGGCATCGAGAACCCTTTCCTTGCCGGTGAGACCTGCAAAGCTGATGGCGGTGTTGTAAAGCACCTCGGTCTGTGTGGGGTTGATCTGGTAAAAGGATTTTGCCGAGATACGGAAGGTTTTACCGCAGAGGATGTCCTCAATGTAGCCGTTTCCGTAAAGTACGGCTTCCTTTTCACCGAGCACAAGGCTTGTTTTTGCGCTGTTTATGTTGTGAATAACTGTGGTAATTTCACCGTGAAGGGAAAGAAGCTCATTTGCAAACTCATCTTTTTTCGGGAAAAGGGGAGTGCCTGAAACAAGCACAACCATTGTTTGTCCGGTAGCAAAGCTTCTTTTGACAAGCACGTGACGGAGAAAGCCCTTGCCCGTGTCCTCGTTGAAGGTGGTAAGCTTATACCTGGGAAGCATTTTCCGTATGGTGACAATGATGCTGTCGGCAATTTTGTCCTCAAGCAGACACTCGTCAACGGGAATGATGTTGTGGCTTGCCGACTGGTAAACACCTGAAATGATTCTTCCGCTGCGGTAGCCGAAGGCGGCCTGCACCTTGTTGCGGTAGTGGGTGGGATTTTCCATTCCGATGATTTCGTCAACGTGACCGAAAGTGCCGAGATTTTTAATTGTCTTGACCTGCTTGAAGCTGAGCTGTTCGGGGTAGGTCATATTCTGAAGCTGACAGCCGCCACATTTTTTGAAAAGGGGACAACCGTTACCCTTGCCGACCTTTTTGGAGGGCAAGGGTGTGTTTTTCTTTTTTTGTGTTTTCTTTGATTCGGTGTTCATTTTGCTCAAAGCTTAACTCCCGAGTATTTTTTTACAACACGCTTGACTGTAAATCTTAAGCTGATAAGTACCACGATTGCGCAAGCTGCTGCAAGAGGTTCGCCGTAGGTCTTCATTTTAACGTCTCCTTCTTTGATTCGATAGTCGTTACCTTTTAGTTTAAAAAATTATGCTGAAGCCGTAGCTGTATTCGCTATCGCTGAAAATCTTATGTTCCTCAAGGGTGTGAGCTCCCCAGCTATCGTAACCGCCGACACCCATCTGACGGGCAATCAGCCTTACATAAAGAGTGTCACCCTCGGGAAGACTGTGTCTGTGGTCAGCCTCCTCGAGCATATATGCGGTGTAGGGTGAAATATTAAGCTCAATTTCCTTGTCGGCCTCGAAGGTGATTTTTTCCTCTCCCTTGACGGTGGCGTGTCTTACACCCGTTCTTTCACCGTATTCCTGAGGCTTCTGATAATTGACGTAAAGCTCGTCAAGCTTTAATTTGTAAAGTCCGATGTCAGCACCCTCACGCCTGTCAATGTAGTTTTCGTGAGGTCCTCGTCCGAGGTAATCAAGGTCTGTGTATGCCTTTCTTTCAAGTGGAAGAATCATCGAAATTTCGGGGATTTCGGGAAGTCCCTGAGGCACATTCACCTGATAGTCAACGTGAATACCGACGCTCGTGACCGTGTATACAAGCCTGCCTCTTGTTTCGGGCAGGGTAGGTGCTGAAAAGTCCACATTAACTTTGACCTCGGTTTCTGACTCCTCGACGCTCTGAATACCCATCCAGGCATACTGACCTGCCTTGCGCCAGGTGCCGCAGCGTACCTCCTGTCTGTTGCCTCTGTCGTTGTCGGTAAGAGCTCTCCAGAAGTTGAGCTTAAGGTCTCCCTTGAGAAGCTCTCTGCCGTTTTTCTTTACAGAGTAAAGTGCGCCGTTTCTTCTTGAGAAGCTGACGGCAAGGTCGCCACCCGAAACAGTCACAGAGCCGTAATTGGTTTTGACTGTCATCTTTTTGCCCTTTAGGTCTGTCTTTTTATTTCTGTGTTCGTTAATGATAAACTGGCTTTTTGCGACGATGTGTCCCGTTTTTGCCCATGAGAGAGTTTCCTTGAGCTCATAGAAGAGGTTGAAGTACCATTCGCCCTCGGGAAGGTTTGAAGCATCAAGGTAAACTCTTTTCTTTTCACCGGGAGCGATGTCGGTTACAAGGTCACCGCTGTCCATCACTCTGTTTTCGCTGATTACCTGCCAATGGAGATTGAATTCGTTAAGGTTTGTGAAAAGGTAATCGTTCTGAATTTCAAAAATGCCCTTTTCTGCATCAACGGCATTGAAGCGTACATTCTGATAAAGTCGCTTGATTTCCTTGATTGCGGGAGTAAGCTCTCTGTCGGCAAAGACAAGTCCGTTTGCACAGAATGTGCCGTCGTGGGTGTATTCGCCGCTTTCGCCGCCGTATGCGATGAAGCTTGTGCCGTCGGGGAGAGCTTTTCTGACTCCCTGGTCAACAAAGTCCCACACAAAGACACCGAAGAAGCAGGGATACTTGTCCATAAGCTCGAGGTATTTTCTGTTTCCGCCGACGGAGTTACCCATTGCGTGAGAGAATTCACAAAGCATCCAGGGCTTTTCGGGAAGCTCGTTAATGCTTTTTTCGAGGTCCCAGGGCTTCGGATACATCTGTGAGTAAATGTCGGTTACATTCTTGTTGAAGTCGAATCTGTCCTTTTCACCCCAGATGGATTCGTAGTGCACGGGACGGGAGGGATCGATTTCGTTAAGGTAATCGTGCATTTTAAGGAAGTTTTCACCGGCGCTGCATTCGTTGCCCAACGACCAGATAATGACGCTGGGGTGGTTTTTGTCGCGCTGATAAAGGGACTCGATTCTGTCCATACACGAGGGTGTCCACATTTCCATTGAGTCAGGCATAAGGGGAGTTTTTTCACCCATAAAGCGTGTGCCATGGCTTTCAAGGTTGTTTTCGTCTATCACATAAAGACCGTACTCGTCACAAAGCTGATACCACAGGGGTTGATTGGGATAATGTGATGTTCTTACGGCATTTATGTTGTGCTTTTTCATGATGAGGAGGTCCTCAATCATCTGCTCTTTTGAGATGACTCTGCCCGTGTCGCAGGAGAATTCGTGGCGGTTTGTGCCCTTGAGCAGAAGGCGTTTGCCGTTAAAGTAAAGCACACTGTCTTTTATTTCAATGTGTCTGAAGCCGGTTTTGCAGTTGACGTATTCGATTTCATTGCCGTCCCTGTCGCGAAGAAGAAGGACAACATTGTAAAGGTAGGGTTTTTCTGCACTCCAGAGCTCCATAAAGGGTACTGTGGCAGAAAGGCTGATTTTTTCACCGTCTGCGACAAATTCGGTGTCGGTTGCAACAACGATGTTGTCGTAGTCGTAAACGGTCATTTCGGCCTCGGTGTAAATGCTGTCGTTTCCTAAAATTACATCAAGGAGAATGTCACCGGTTTTGTAGTTCTTTACATCGGGAAGAGCTCTGAGGGTGAAGTCCTTTACATACTGACGGTTTGTTGTGTAAAGGTAAACATCTCTGAAAATACCCGAAAGACGGAAGAAGTCCTGATCCTCCAGCCAGCTTCCCGTGCACCAGCGGTAGACCTCAACGCTGAGGTTGTTTTCCCCTTCGCAAAGGTACTCTGTGATGTCGAATTCGCTTCTTCTGAAGGTGCCCTCGCCGTAGCCGCAGCGGACACCGTTGACATAAAGATAAAATGCCGATTCAACACCCTCAAAAACAAGGACGGTTCTTTCCAACCTGAAGCCCTCGGGAAGGGTGAATTTTTTTATGTAGCAGCCGACGGGGTTATAGTCCGTGGGTGCTTCGGGAACGTCGGGCTCCTGAATTCTTTCCCAGGGGTACTGCACATTTGAATAGATGGGATAGTCATAGCCCTCCATCTGCCAGCAGGAGGGTACGGGAATGTCATCCCAGTCGCTGCTGTCAAAATCTGTGTCGGCAAAGGAAAGAATTTTTTCTCTGTACGAATCAAAAAGTCTGAATTTCCAAATTCCGTTAAGCTCAAAATATCTTGAACTTAATTTCCCTTCGCCTTTTTTTGCCTGGTCAAGACTGTCAAAGGGCATAAAGGTTGCCCTTGAGGGCAGACGGTTGATTCCCGTTACCGTGGGCTCGTTCTGCCATTCGTTGAAGCCGTCAATTTTAAAGTTCATATTGTTCTCCTGAATATTATTTGAGATTAACCTTGTTTTCTATGATGTAGCCCGTAAGGACAAGAAGTCCGAAGGCAACAAGAGCTGAAAAGAGTGTTCCGCCTACGCCGTAAGAGAGAAGAGCACCGTAAACAGAGCCCATAGGCTCAAAGGCAAAATATGCCTTTTCTGCGGTTACGAAGAAGGTAAGAGGAGCCTTCGCCGTGAGAAAATCTGAGATTCTTGATGTGACGCCGATAATTACAAGGCAGGTAAGCACACCGAAAAATTTCGGATGTGACTGCAGCTCCTTTGTGTTTGCAACTGCGACGGAAAAATATATGTAGCCTACATAGGTAAGCATTTTTGAAATGCCGAGAAGTGAAAGAACAACGAGCACCTCGAAAACAACTGCACCCGAGGGGAGAAGCTCAAGAAAGCCCATGTCCTTGATGAGTGCCTTGATTATGTCTATTTCCTCAGCTGATCTCTGTCTTACAAAAAGGAAGATGAGAAGAAGGGTTGATGCCATAATGGCAAGACCTACTATAATCCACAGAAAGGACACAAGCACCTTTGAAAGAAGAAGGGTACTGCCCTTTACGGGAAGAGTTAGAGTGAGGTAGCCCTGACGGGAGAAGAGAGTGTCATAAAAGTTCTTTATTACGGAAATGAGGGTTACGACAACGGTGATTATGCCGACTGCGTAAAGTGCGACACAGCTTATGATGCCGATGCCCGTTGAGCCCGTGATAAGAGAAAGTCCCATAAGTCCGCTGACGGCAAGGGCAACAAGATAGATAACAAGGTTGTACCTTGCACTGTGGCGGATTTCGTTTTTTAGCACCTTACCAAACATAAGGGAACACCTCCTTGAAAACATCCTCAAGGCTTTTGCCGGTTTTCCTAATCTGCTCGATTCCCGTGTTTACAAGAAGCTTGCCTGAATTGATCATAAGCACACGGTTGAAAATACGCTCAATGTCATTAACAAGATGAGTGGAAAGAAGGATGGTTGAGTCCTCACTGCGGTTTTCGACAATAAAGTCGAGGATTGCAGCACGTGCAGCAGGGTCAAGTCCGCCAAGAGGCTCGTCAAGAATGTAAATCTGCGCCCTACGGCAGAAAACGAGGATGAGGTTTACCTTTTCCTGCTGTCCCTTTGACATAGCTTTAAGGCGCTGATTGAGGTCAACACCGAAGCGCGGCATAATCTCAAGAGCCTTTTCCTTGTCAAAATCAGCGAAGAAATCAGCGAAATAATTTATTGCATCAACAGGCTTCATCCAGTCGGGCAGGTAGGATCTGTCGGGAAGAAAGGCAACAAGGCTCTTTGAGTGAACGCCCGGTCTTTCGCCGTCAATTTCAACCGTTCCGCTGTGATCCTTGATAAGTCCCGTTAGAATTTTGATGAGAGTTGTTTTACCTGAGCCGTTGGGGCCGAGAAGTCCGACAATGTCTCCCTTTTCAAGAGCAAAGGAAATGCCGTCGAGAACAACGTTTTTCCCGTAAGCCTTCCGGAGATTATCGACTTTTACAATGCTGTTCAAAGCATACACCTTCTTTTATTGTTTTAAGCTTGCTTTTTCTGCTCGGTTGTAAGGGTGACAATTCCGCACCAGAGCAATCTGAGAATTACAATTGTGACGGGATTGATGAAAACATTCATTTTAAGTATCGGTGAGGCAATGAGCAGAGCAATGCCGAGAAGCTGACCGATGAGCATCATTGAAAATACACGCTTATTAAGAGCGTTGAGGTTGTAGCAGCCCATAATAAGATGCATAATGCTCTTCTTTTTAAGTGAGCAGAGAAGTCCGGTGGGCTCCTGCTCCTCGATGCTGTTGTTGTATCTTTCCATTACTGCGGTTGCCTTTGAGGAAAGCACCTTTACAGAGGAAATGTCAAGTGAAAGCTTGCTTGCCACGATTTCCTCGTTAAGGAAGGCCTCTCTTGAGTTGAACATAAGTATAAGGCCTGTTTTGTTGAAGTCGCGTGAATACTTTCTCAGTGAGGAAAGCACCTTGTAATTTACAAGGAAGGTTGCGGAGATTTCTCCGTCAATGACAACGTACATAACGAATCTGCCTTTTCCGTAGGCCTTTTCGTGCTCCTTAGACGGTACGGTGATTGAGTGGTTGAGCAGCATCTGTCTGTTGCCGATAAGCACCTTGCGGTCGTTTATCCAGGCAGCGTAGCCGAGTCTTTCCTCGTACTGGAAGTTTTCAACCTCGGGAAGAGCAATGCCCATCTGCTCAATGAAGCTGTCAAAGCAGGGGGCAAGGACACTGTCTGCCTCGTACATCATTGCGGCTGTGAAAACCGCGCTCATATTCTGATCAATGCGTGTGATTGCCGACTTTCTGAAGCGGGCAATTTCACCTGCGAAAACATCCTTTGCGTCAAGGACAAAGCCGTCGGATGAGCCAATGTGTCTGAGAGCTTCTCTTCCGGAAATGCAGGCACCGTGTCTGAACATCTCCGTACCCTTATGATAAAACATGTATCTGTTGAGGGGATCATACATAACGGGAAGAAGGGCGCAGATTGTTGCCGTCACACCTGAAATGAAGCTGATGCCTCTGAGCTGTGAGGCAAAGCAGAGAAGACCGACGACAAGAGAAGCAAGAAGAACAATGCTCATTGAGAAAATATAGTATTTGTTCTCGCTTGTGCTGTCAAATTCAGGCTCCTCAACGCTTGTGTCAAGGTAAGCCTTTGCGCAGTAGAAAATATCGGGCTCCTCACCTGCTTCAACGCTTGCGGTGAAGGCTGCGGTTTCGTTTTTAACGGGAATGCGCTGAAGGATTGAAAGGCGCTTACTCTTTGTTGCCATTGAAAGGAGTCTTAATTTATTTCTTTGTCTGAAGAAGGTAGAAAAAGACTGCATAAAGCAGGTAAAGATAACGCAGATTGTGTAAATGCTTCCTACCTGGTGGAGAGAAAGCATCACAATGTTGTGAATGACAACAAAGAAGCTCATTATCAGAAGTGCTGTCTCGGGAATGGCGGAAAGCTTTCTGAGAGCCTTGAAGCTTTTAATAAAATCAGGAATGTTCATCAGCACAAGAATCGCGGAAACAACAAGACTGAAGGTGCCGTAAAAATGTATGTAATTGAAAAAGAGAGTGAAAATCAGCGAAAGAGCAAAAAGCACACCGTAAATTATCAGATAGTTTTTCTGCTTGTTTATATCCTTTTCGGCTTCTCTTCTGATTTCCTCTGCGCGGATGAGGCCCTTTGTTTCTCTTTCTTTTCTCAAGGCAGAGTTTTCGATTTTTATCTGTGTGACCTCGTCCTTGTTGAGGTAAGCCTTTTCAACGGCATCAAAGATGTTTTCGCCCTTACGTGCTCGGACGGAGTCAGCAAGTCCCTTGCCACCCTTTCCCACAGGAGCAGACTCAATGATGGCTCTGTCCTCCTTATCCTTTGAAAGCACACGGAAATTCTGCTTGAAGCCGCTGTTTTTTCTTCCTTTTTCAAGCTGAATCTTCTTCGTCTTTGAGCGAAGGTTGAAGTGTCTTGTACCGCTTAAGGTTTCAGCGGGGGCTTCCCTCTTCTTCGGCTCGGCAGGCTTATTCTCGGTGATTCTGACTGCCTGGGTTTTTGTGAAGTCAACGGTTTTTCCTTCCTCAACGGCGGCAGCCTCACTCTTAACGGGAGAAGCCTTTTTTGCGGGTGCAGAAGCCTTTTTCTCTTTTGCTCCGAAGCCGAGGGAAGCGAAAAACTCATCGGAATTAAACTCGGGAAGAGTGTACATTTCCTCTTCTGACTGTACGCAGGGAGCCTCGGGAGCGGGCTGCTGAGCTTCGGCAGTCACCTTTTTGCCCGGGGTGTAGGCTTTAACCGCATCGCTTGCCTCGTCATCGCTGAAGGCAGCGGCAAATTCCATTTTTTCCTCGTCGCTTACCTCAAGATGCTTCCTTTTTTCTTTATCGCCCTTGTAGGTGCGGAAATAATCCTTGTCAGGCAGATTTCTGTCTTTTTTATTTTCTGACATGAGCGTCAAATCCTTTCGCGTAGATTGGGTAAATGCTCTTTATTTTGCTTTAATCTTAAGTCTTTGTCTTGCAACCTCGTACATCAGCACGCTTGCGGCAACGGATGCATTGAGTGAGGTGATTTTTCCTCTCATGGGAAGAGATACGACGAAGTCGCTTTTTTCTTTTATCAGGCGGCTGACTCCGCGTCCCTCCGAGCCGACAACAAGTGCAACTGCACCCGAGAAGTCGGTTTCACACCAGTTGCTTCCGTCCATGTCTGCCGTGTAAACCCAGAAGCCTTCCTTTTTCAGGTCATCGAGGGTTGCGGCAAGGTTTGCGACTCTTGCAACGGGAACATACTCAACTGCGCCTGCCGATGCCTTGCCTACCGCCCAGGTGAGAGAGGCATTGCGCCTTTTCGGGATGATTACACCGTGAGCGCCCGTGGTTTCGGCAGTACGGATGATTGCGCCGAGATTGTGGGGATCCTCCAGCTCATCGCAGAGGATGATGAAGGGGTCTTCGCCTCTATCCTTTGCAAGCTTCAGCATATCCTCAACGCTTGAGTATTCGTGAGCTGCTGCCCATGCGGCAATTCCCTGGTGGTTACCCTGACCGCAGAGGAAGTCGAGCTTCTTTTTGTCAACCTCTTTGATTACGATTTCCTTTTCACGGCACTCGGCAATGATTCTGCCGACGGAGCCGTTTCTTTCACCCTTGAGAACAAGCAGAGTGTCAATAGCTCTGTCGCTTCTCAATGCCTCGCTGACGGCGTTTCTGCCGATGATGAGGTCGTTGTTCCTTTCCTGATGTTCGTCGCGGTCCTTTTTATCAAAGCCATCTTCACGGCCCTTTCTTCTTTCCATTGTTTTCCTCCGTGTTCTATAAATAAATGGACACAATAACTCAATTATAATTATCCTAAATTATAACACACGGCTCACAAAATGTATTTCCTTAAAAGAAATAAAACTCTCTCAAAGCCACTTCCGGATGAAATTTTTTATCATACAATATATATGTTCACAAAAAATAAGAAGAAAAACGGGCATTAAACTTGAACTTTCTGACGGAAATGAATATAATAGAATGACATTAAATTGAATTTAAAACAAAGTCAGGAGTTTTAGCATTGATATTCAGAAAAAAATTTGAAAACAGCGGTACCTACGAGTACCTTATAGTAGGTCTGGGTAACCCGGGCAGACAGTACGAGGTCACCCGTCACAATGCAGGCTTTATCTGTCTTGATCTCATAAGCGAAAAGCACGGCTTTAAGATTGACAGACTCAAGTTCAAGTCCCTTATGGGTGAGGGCAGAATCAAAGGGCACCGTTGCCTTTTCCTCAAGCCGCAGACCTTTATGAATTTAAGCGGTGAGGCAGTGCGTGATGCGGCTGAATTTTACAAAATCAAGCCTGAAAACATTATTGTGATTTTTGATGACATCAGCCTTGAGCCGGGCAAGGTAAGAATTCGCAGAAAGGGCTCTGACGGCGGTCACAACGGAATGAAAAACATCATCTATCATATGAAGAGTGATGCAATTCCCAGAATCAAGGTGGGAGTCGGTGCAAAGCCCAATCCCGAATACGACCTTGCTGATTGGGTGCTTTCCCGTTTTTCAAAGGACGAGGCAGAAAAAATCAAAGCCGCCGCAGAAAAAGCTGCAACGGCTCTTGAATTTATGGTTGAGGGTGACATTGACGCAGCAATGAGCAAGGTCAACTCGTAACTGAATGCAGAATTGCGCGGGCAGACAGGGCTTATGCTTTGAGTTCTGTTTTGCGCAGATGGTTTTGGATAAGTAGGGTAGAAAGTAGATTTTATCTCCGACTTTCAGAGGTTCCTTACTATTCACTACTTACTACTGAATTACCATCTGTTTTCAACATACTCACAAAAAGCAAACATATCTTTGATTTCAAGCACGGTGCCGTCATCAAGAATGACGGTGCCGTTCCATTTTCCGTAAAGCTGGTGACAGTTCATTCTTGCGATTGCCTTGAGGTTAAGGTCGCTTCTGTTGTCAAAGGAGGGCGTCATCGTCATGTTGAATCTGCCGTCCTCGGAAATGATTTTCCACTCCTTCATAAATCTGCCCTTGGGGAAGATTTCGGTGTCAACGGCACCGATTTTGTGTACCCTTCCGTCGTAGAAAAGGCAGGTTTCCGTGGCGTGGCTTTCGTCACCGATAGCCCAGGTGATTTCAAAGCCGAAGATGTGCTTTTTACCCTCACTGTCAGTAAGGTGGGTTGCACCGCTGCCCCAGTACCAGACAAGCTCACGGGGAGTGTTGACCTTACCCCAGTCGAGGCTGCAGAAGGAGTCCTCCTTTGAGAAGGTGTAGGTGTAATTTCCGAAACGGAAGGTTCCTGAGGTGGGCATACAGTTCTGCTTTGTGGTCATAAAATACTTGGTGTTGTCGCCCTTGAAGGGGATAACGGTTGTGATGTTCTCGAGACCCTCGGGAATGTCCATGTGAAGGTCGCATTCGAGAACCTTGCCCTTGTGAATTGTCTTGTATTTAATGGTGCGTTCTGTTTCCCTTGTGTCAAAGGCAATGGCGGTTTTTCCGCATTTTACGGTGAATCTGCCGGGCACATCGACCTTGTTGAGAGGGAGATTTTTATTCTTTCCGGGGAAAATTGCAATCTGGTCAGCAGCTACCTCGCCTGTACGAAGGTCAATCAGCCTCAGTCCCATAAAGCCGCCGATTCCGACGTGTGCAAAGGAAACAAGAAGCTGCTTTTTGCCGTCGGTTACGGTGTAGTAGTCCCATTCCTTACAGCTGATGAGCCTTTCTCTTTTAACAAGGCTTCTGTCGTAGGTGAAGACATTGTGTCTTGCCCAGCCTCTTGCGTTGAGGGTGCCGTCGGGATTGAGAAGGGGAGTTTCCTCGGTGTATTCGGTCTGCTTTGATTTTTCTGCCCAATCCTTAAAGGGCACATAGGTTCTCTTAAGCTCGTTACTCATAGCTTTTCTCCTTTTGCATTTTCTTCGCTGATATATTTTCTGTAGTCCTCATAAAGCCTTGCTGAGTCGGGATGGCCTGCAAAACAGGGCGAATCCGAAGGATTCATAAGCCCCATATACTGATAGCACAGTATTTTGTCAACATAGGGTGCAACATTTTCAATCTGACGGCTGATGCGGTCAATTGAAGAGGGGATGAGGGCACTTTTGTAAACCATTCCCTCAAAATCAAAAAGCTCAATGTCCGCCCAAAGCTCCGCTCTGCCTGCCTTGTCGTGCGCCCTGCGGAGCTTTTCGTAAATTTTTTCCGTTCTTTTTACGGGCGTTTTCTTCACGCCGACCTCGTCCTGATAAGCGATGAAATCCACATCAAGCTGTGAAAGGCATTTTACATAGCTTCCGTTTGCAAGAGCAAGGTTTGTGCCGTAGGGAGCAATCAGGGTTTTCTTTTCCGGGGTGAGCCTTCTGCATTCGGCTGTGCAAAGATTTACATAAGAAACGAAGTCCTTTGAAAATTTAAGTATGATGCAGGTTTCATCGGGAAAGTACCAGCCGTAAAAGCTTTTGTGATGGCCGTAAAGGGCGGTAAGCTCCTCCATTGCTCTGAAGGAACGCTTTATGACATTTTTATCGGTGATGTTTCTGCCTGCTTTTGTCCAGTCGCCGTAAAAGCCGTTTCCGAGAAACACCTTCATATTGCATTTGTCAGCCTCTGAAAGGATTTCCTCGATGGGGTCAGTGCAGGGCATTTCGGCAAAGGGGAAAACCTCGGAGCTGAAAAAGCATCTGTCGTAAAGGGCCGTTGCCATCAGCACTATGTATTCCATTTTAAGCTCTGCCATTTCACGTACTTTTCTTCGCCAGTTTTCACCGCTGAATTTTTTCAGTGCGGGATTCCAGTACTTGCCCTCGGCAGTATTGTGATGAATAAATTCAAAAAAGCTTCCGTCAATTTTTCTGTTCATTCAGGCACCCTCTTTCTTACGGATTATTTTATCATAAATATAAGTGTATTTCAATGGATAATTGCGATTAAAGTGTTGTAAAGTAATTTCAAATAGTGTATGATAATAAAAAAAGTTCAAACAAAAGGAGATTTATCGGTATGGAAACAATCAAAGCCTTATTCGCAGAAAACTTCCCCGCAGCCTTTGCAACAGCCTGCCTTGCCGCTTACTTTTTCGGTATGGCAATCGTCTTCATCTCGAAGCCGCTGAAAAATGCAGAGAGCTTTTCAATCAAGCCTGTTGACAATGCAGGTAAAACGGAAATCCGTGTTTACTACGGCGGCATTTCATTTGCCCTCGGTGCATTTCTTATCTACCTTGCAATTGCAACGGGCACTGCCTTCCACTCACTTGTCGGCGGTATGTTCTTTGCGACAACCGTTCTTGTTACACGCACAATTTTCCTTTGCGTTGACAAGGGCTGGAAGTGTCCCTACACAAAGCTTGCAATTCCTGCTGAAAGTGCATTTGTAATTGCCTTGTGGGTTTGCTTCTTTCTTGCAAAATGATTGAAAAGTTAAGCGTAATCCCCGAGCCCGTGTCCTTTGAAATTCACACAAGGGAAAGTGTTTTCTTTTTCAATGACAGTGTGACCTTTGAAGCCGAAGACGGTGCGGAAAAGAGCTTTGATAATCTTCTCAGCTTTCTTCAGGAGGTTTTCTTCTTTCAGCCTCTCGGTATGGGAAGAGGTAAAATACGCCTTGAGATAAGCGGTGAGGGTGAAAGTGAAGGCTATTTCATAAGGGTTGAGCAGGACAGAGCCGTTCTTCGCGGAAACGATGAAAAAGGTCTTTTTTATGCGGTGCAGACCTTCAAGCAGCTCCTTTTCAGCGGTGAAGGTGAGCTTCCCGGGCTTGAAATTCACGATAAGCCCCGTTTTTCATCAAGAGGCTTTATGCTTGACTGCTCAAGATACTTTTTCACGGTTGAGGCTGTAAAGCAGTTTCTTGATATGATGGCACTTCATAAGCTCAATGAATTTCACTGGCATTTAAGTGATGATCAGGGCTTCAGATGTCAGCTTGAAGGCAAGCTTCTTCTTACGGAAATAGGCTCCTACCGTTCTCACACCAATTTCAACAGTAAGGCTCACGAGGGCTTTTACACAAGGGTACAGATGAAGGAAATAATTTCCTATGCCCACGACAGATACATAAGGGTAATTCCCGAAATTGACACACCGGGACACGCTCTGGCGATGCTTGCCGCTTACCCGGAGCTTGCCTGCTTTCCTCAGGATTACACCGTTGCGACCTCCTTTGGTGTAAAGCACGATGTGCTTTGTCCCGGTAAGGAGAGCACCTTCGTGTTTATGCAGGAGGTTTTTGATGAGCTTTCGGAGATTTTCACCGACGGCGTAATTCACCTTGGCGGTGACGAGGTGCCGACGGTCAGATGGGAGGCTTGCCCCGATTGCCGCAAAAGAATGGCTGATGAGGGCTTTTTGAAGGCAAAGGAGCTTCACACCTATTATCTTGACCGTATGGCCTCTTATCTGCGGAAAAAGGGCATTGAGGTCAGAATGTGGAATGATTCAGTAAAGGGAAGGACTGTCAGCAGAAGTGTTACCTGGCAGCTCTGGAACGGTGAAATGAGTCAGAGTGAGGTTGCGGCGGAGCTTGAAAAGGGAAGAAAATTTGTCATTTCCTTATCGGATTACTGTTATCTCGATTTACCATATGCTCTGACAAGCCTTGAAAAGAGCTATAGCTTTGAGCCCGTTTCCGAGGTGCTTTCCGAAAAGGGCGAAGGGAATATCCTCGGTGTTGAGGGCTGTCTGTGGACGGAGCTTGTTCCCGATATGCTTACGGCAGATAAAATGACTTACCCGAGGCTTGCGGCAATAAGCGAAAGCGCCTGGTCGCCAAGGGAAAAGAAGGATTTTAATGCCTTTTCGGGAAGGCTTAACTGCTATTATAAGCTTCTCGGTGCTCTCGGCGTTAAGGCAGAGCCGGTAAAAAAAGCCTCACCTTCGGGTGTGAGGAGGCTTGCGGGAAGGCTTTATTGGGAAAGGCGTAAGCTTTACTGGGGTGCGCACGATAATATTATAAGCGACCGCAGAATCAGAAAAATCACCAGATAGCCGTAAAAGGTTGCATTTCGTATTTTTCTATTGATTTTTTTAAGGAAAAATGGTAAAATGAGGATGCAATCAAAGGACTGTACAACAAAAACATATCATTGCGGTTATGAAAAGAACGAAGGGAGTTTTATTATGCTTTATTTTATCGCTTTTTTCTCTGATGTTTTTTATTTCATTGGCGAATTTTTCAAGGGAATTTTTGATAAGGGTGAATAAAAAACCGTGTCCCGTCAGATGACGGAAAAGTAAAAAAAGAGTATCCTGCCCGTAACGCCGCCGGCGATTTTACGGGCAGGATTTTTGTGTTGATTTTTCTATGTAAAGGTTACAAAATTGTATTTTAATTTCCGTTGACAAAGCTGTAATACGGATGATACTATATATAGAGTTTTTAATAGGGATATTACTGTTTATAACAATATATAAAGTACAAAGTAAAGGGGTATACAGCAAATGAAAAAAATTGTTAAAATCTCTGTTTTTCTGACTGCTTTTGCACTTGCGCTTGCGTTTTTCTGCCTTTCTGCCTTTGCCGCAGAGGGCGACATTGCAGTTAAAGCAGTGAACACAGAAGAAGGAATAAAGGTTGTCTGGTCAAAGAGTGCAGATGCCGACTATTACGAGATTTACCGCAAAAGCAATGACGGCTCTGCAGAGGCTGTTGTGGAGGAGATAAATGGCAGAAGCTTTGTTGACGGTAAGGTGGTAAGCGGCATCATCTACGGATATACCGTAGTTGCCGTAACAAATGACGGTGAAGAGGTCGGGGAAAGTGCCATGAAAACCGTCTACAGACTCGGCAAGACAGACATAAACAACTACTACGCAACCGATTCGGGTCTTTACATTGAGTGGTCTTATGTAGCCGATGCAAAGGGCTATGTGGTTTACAGAAAGCCACACAAGGGCGGCAGCTGGAAGGCTATTGCAAAATGTGAGGCAGGCACAACCTCTTATACTGATACAAAGGCAGATCCCAAGGAAAGATATCTGTACACAGTAAAGCCCTATGCAGGCAAATATCTCGGTGCTATGGGTAATACGGTGGCTCTGAGCCGCTATGAATGTCCCGAAATCATCGGCATTGTCAGCACTGACAAGGGAATTTCAATCAAGTGGAAAGAGGTTTCAAAGGCCGCCTATTATATGCTTTACCGCAAGGATTCATATAAGGGAAAAAACTGGTCTGCTTATGCACTTCTTGATTCACAGTATACATCCTACGAGGATACAGACATAAAGGATTCGGTAAGATACAGCTATGTTGTCCGTGCAGTTGATTCATCAAATCAGCTCAGCCCCTACGACAAGTCTGTGACTATGAAGCACATCAGCGTGCCGACGGTGCTTTCAGCTGCAAGCAAGGCTGACGGCATAAGACTCGAGTGGACAAAGAGTGAGGGTGCACAGGGCTATGCTGTTTACAGAAAGGAATTCGGCACAGACAACTGGTCGCTTTCAGGACTTGTAAAGGGAGCAGACACTCTGCAATTTACCGACAGTAAGGTACTCAACACAAAGGCATATACATATGTTGTCCGTGCCGTATGGAACAAGCATCTGAGTGATTTTGACGGTAAGGGCGTAACCGTGCGCTTCCTTGAGGCACCGCAGTCACTTTACTGCGATGCTGATACTGCAAGAGGCAATGTTCTTACCTGGAGAGCCAATCCTGCGGCTAACAGGTTCTTCGTTTTCAGAAAGGGTGAGCAGGGTGGCTGGAGATACATCGGTATGAGTGATGGAAACTCCTTTGCCGACCTCAATGCCGATGCATCAAAGGTTTACAACTACACAGTAAGAGCTTATGTCAGCTCAACCTATACAAGCGGTAATGCACCTGCAGTTTCAACCTTCGGCCCTGCAGTTTCCGTTGATAAAAATGCAAAGATGGTCGCACTTACCTACGATGACGGCCCCAGCGACAGCATCACAAACGGCGTTCTCGACATTCTCGAGGCCTACGGTGCAAAGGCAACCTTCTTCGTGGTCGGTGAAAATATCGAGTACGGTGCCGCTGCAATGCAGAGAGCTTCAAAAATGGGCTGTGAAATCGGTACTCACACCTACAGCCACATTGACCTTCCCACAAGCTCTGAGGAGGAAATCAGGGAAGAAATCACACTTACCGATGATCTTGTAAAGAAGTATACCGGCAGTCCCACAAAAATTGCAAGAGCTCCCGGCGGAGAGATTGACGATGTAAGCGGAGAAATCGTAAACAAGCCCTTCTTCTACTGGACAATTGACACAAGAGACTGGGAAAGCAAGGATTCTGCTTCTGTAATTGAAATCGTGCAGTCAGAGGTGCAGGACGGCGACATCATCCTTATGCACGACGTTTACGATTCCACTCTTGAAGCCTCGGAGACCATTATTCCCTGGCTTATTGATGAGGGCTATCAGCTTGTTACTCTCACAGAGCTTATGAAGCATAAGAGTAAGGGCGGACTCAAGGCAGGCGTAACCTACTATGACGGCTTCGGCGCAACTTCTTATGAGGAGCTTGAAGCAAAGAGGTACGGTTAACAAGAGTCGAGGAGCGCCTGATGCTTATATTCTTGATGCTTATATTAAAGTAAAATAAAACAGATGTATCGTAAGCAGCTGCTTGTGATACATCTGTTTTTTGTCCTTTGTCAAACATAGAAAGGTCTTATCTGACATAATCAGGCGAAAATACCTGCTTCAAGAAGCTTTCTTACAAGTCCCATAATCATATCGATAAGCTTTAAAAGTGAATTTGTGCTGATGTTCATAATGCTTCCTCCCTGCAAATAAAAATGATACAAAACAAACCATTTTGTTGCATTTCCATTATACAGAAGCGCAGGGAGTTAATTGTTAATAAAATATTACAGTTTTATAAATTTCGATTTAAGCACGCTGATTGCGTCCTCCTTCGTGAAGGCTCCGGGGGAGAAGGTGAAGTTTGCGGGAGGAGTATCAAAGCGCTGGCAGTAAGAGAGAATTTCTTCCTCGGTCATTGAGATGCCGTCAATGTCCGTGAGAGCAGAAATGACATTTTTGAAGGTGTCCTTATCGGTTTTCATAATTGACAGAGCACGGCAGAGCTTTTCGGGGGTGAACTCTGCGGCACGGTCAATGAACTCAGGCATAAATGCCGTGCAGGCCTTGCCGTGAGGCGTGCCGTAATTTTCCGTGAGGATGTAGCCGAGAGGGTGGGGGAAGGCTGTTCCGCAGTAGGCAAGGGTGATGCCTGCGTAAAGTGAGCCGTAGTAAAGTGCTTCACGCAATTCCTCGTCGGGAAGAGCTTTGGCGTCCCTGTTTTCAAAAAGGAAAAGAAGCCCTCTCCAGACAAGCTCAATTGCCCTTTCCCCGAAAAGGGTGGGGATGTCGGTGCATTTTGAGCCCATGTAGCCCTCAAGCACATGTGCCATTGCATCAAGAGCCGTTGAGGCTGTGATGTCAAAGGGCATTGATGCGGTGTATTTCGGGTCTGCGAGGGTGAGGGTGGGATAACAGTCGGCAGGTGAAATGCTCTTTTTTCTGTTGGTGACGGGATGAGTGAGAACGCTTACCCGTCCGACCTCACTGCCTGTGCCTGCCGTTGTGCCGATAAGGACAATGGGAAGTGCCCTGCTTCTTTCGGTTGCGGTGTAGATTTCTTCCATGGAAAGCCCGGGGTTTGCGGCATAAACCGCAACTGCCTTTGCCGCATCGAGAGGTGAGCCTCCGCCGATGCCGAAGATGAAATCCGCTTTTATTTCACGGGCAAGCTCTGCCGCCTCAAAGCAGCTGTCAAGGCGGGGATTGGGGCCTATTTTATCGTAAACGGTGTAGCTTATGCTTTCTTTTTTTAGAGCCTCCTCGGCGTCGGAAAGGGCACCGCAAAGCCTTGCACTGTTGCCGCCCGTCACGATGAGACAGCTTTTGCCGAGTGACCTGAGCAGCCGGCTGTTACTGATTACGGCGTTTTTGCCGCTTACAACATTTATTGGAAGGTTTAAATTGAAGTCCATGACCATTCTCCTTTTACAATCCGTAATTGTGAACTTATGAATGTAATTATATCAAATATGTAAAGAGTCTGCAAGAATATTTTTTTAATGTCGAAAGGTCTTGAAAAATACAACAATTTAGTATAGAATATATTAGTTGTAATGGTACACTTGAGGTAGTGTTTCCTTATTCTGATAATCTGGTGGAATTCATATGAACAAAAAGCGTTTTTTATCTTATATGCTTGTTGCCGTTATCCTTATCGGAATCGGCGGATTTACCTTTTATAAATATGACAGACAGAGGAAATTCGAATTTTATGAAAAGAATTCCTTTGCAATGGGGACAATCGTTTCCCAAAAGGTGTATGCCCCCTACGGTGCAAAGCACATTGAAAAAGCAAATCATCTCATTTCCGCAATAGAAAATGTCATTTCCCGTAATATTGAGTCATCCGCAGTAAGCAGACTCAATTCCGACAAAGCCGTTACCGACAAGGATACAGCTGAAATCATCCGCAGCTGCATTGAGCTTCACAAGGAAACTGACGGTGCCTTCGACGTTACTGTCGGCGGAGTTGTTGACCTTTGGAGCTTCGGTGAAGACGGTGCCGCTGTGCCTTCGGAAAAGAAACTTAAAAAAGCCCTTTCATCCGTCGGAAGCGACAGCCTTACGGCGGAGGGTGACACTCTGACTCTTTCCTCGGAGGCAGAGGTTGACCTTGGTGCAGTCGGAAAGGGACTTGCCTGTGACGGTGTGATTTCCTATTATAAGGCAGTGCCCGACTGTGAGGGTGCAATTGTTTCCGTCGGTGGCAGTATCGGTTGCTACGGAAGCTACAACAAGCAGAATGATCCTTGGCGCATTGCAATCAGACACCCGAGAGAGGAAAACGCTTTTCTCGGCGTGATAAGCCTCGATGAGGGCTTTGTTTCAACCTCAGGGGATTACGAAAAATATTTTATCAATAACGACGTCAGATACCATCATATACTTGATGCAAGGACAGGTTATCCCGCTTCCTCGGGTCTGATTTCAGTAACAGTTGTCTGCGACAACGGCTTTCTTTCCGATGCCCTTTCAACTGCCTGCTTCATTCTCGGAAAGGACGACAGCGTAAAGCTTCTTGAGAAGTACAACGCTTCGGCAATTTTTGTAAGCGAGGAAATGGAGATTACCACAGTAGGAGAGATTGACTTTGAAAAGCAGTAAGGAGCTTCTCGGTAAGCTTAAATACGGTGACTTTCTCATTCTCGGTACAGTGCTGACGGTGAGTGCGTTACTTTTTGCATTTTCATTTTTTCCGGGTGAAGGGCTTCGTGCCGAAATCAGTCTTGACGGTGAGCCTTACGCCTCGGTGGAGCTTCAGGAGCTTGAGGAAGAGAGGCTTATTGAGGTCGGCTCCTGCCGTATCCTCCTTGAAAAGGACGGTGCCTCATTTCTTTCCTCGGCTTGTCCCGACAAGCTTTGTGTCAACCGCGGAAAGCTGAAAAGGGCAGGTGACACTATGGCGTGTATGCCCGAAAAGGTTACTGTTGTGCTTAAGAGCGACAGCTCTGACGGATTTGATGCAGTTGTTTTCTGACAGAGGTAGGATATGAAAAGTAAAAAGGTTGCGTTTTACGGAATTCTCGGTGCACTCGGTTTGGCTCTGAGCTTTCTGGAGAGTGTGCTTCTTCCTGGAATTCCCTTTCTTCCGCCCGGTGCAAAGCTTGGACTTTCCAATCTTGTAACCATGTATGCGGCGGTTACGGGAGGACTTGCGGGAAGCTTATATATTACGGCTCTCAAGGCTTTGTTTGCCCTTGCAACAAGAGGTGTAACGGCAGGTCTTATGAGCTTTTTCGGAGGATTTTTAAGCAGTATAACAGTCTGCATCCTCATAAAAAAAGAGGGGAAATCCCTTTCATTTTTCGGCATCGGTGTTGCGTCGGCTGTGATGCACAATCTGGGACAGCTTGCTGTAGCCTGCGTCATAACGGGAACGCCGGAGCTTCTTAACTACGGTAAATATCTGATGGTTTTCTCCCTTATAACGGGAGCAGTCACGGGTACTGTGCTTCTTTTCATTATGCCCCGACTGAAAAAAATCAGCAGCGTTTTCACAATAAAATAAACAGAAAAAAATAAAAGGAGTGGAAGAAAATGAGCAAAAAGGTTGCAGGAGTGCTTAAGGCCGTAAGACACGGTCGTGGCGGCGTAAGCGTTTCCCACAACAAAAACACGGCAGAAATGCCTGTTGAAAGAATGCCCATACCTTCAAAAGTAATCCTTCCCATGCAGCAGCACATCGGTGCCCCCTGTACTCCCACGGTAAAGGTCGGAGACACCGTAAGCGTCGGACAGATTGTCGGTGACAGCGAAAGCTTTGTCTCGGCACCGATTCACGCAACTGTTTCGGGTAAGGTTACTGCAGTCGGCGATGTCCGTCTTGCAAACGGAATCATCACAAAGGGTGTTACAATTGAAAGCGACGGAGAGATGAGACTTTATGAGGGCCTTGTGCCTCCCGTCGTAACAAATAAAAAGGAGCTGGCAAAGGCTGCCCGTGACTCAGGCCTTGTCGGCCTCGGCGGTGCAGGCTTCCCCACTCACGTAAAGCTCAATTTCCCCGATGACAAGGAAATCGATACCCTCGTTATCAATGCGGCTGAATGTGAGCCTTACATCACCGTTGACTACCGTGAGTGCATTGAAAATGCTGAAAATGTTCTCAAGGGTGCCGAGCTTATCAGAAAAATTCTCGGCATCAAGCAGGTCATCATTGCAATTGAGGACAATAAGCCCAAGGTGTTCAAGGTTATGAAGGAAATCGCTGACAGAGACAACGACAGCGGTGACTGCATCAAGCTTATGACTCTTGCTTCAAGGTATCCTCAGGGTGCTGAAAAGATGATGGTGCTTTCTGCAACCGGCAGAAGAGTTCCTCCCGGAAAATTGCCTGCTGATGTTGGCTGTATTGTTATGAATGTTGCCTCCGTTGCCTTCCTTGCAAGATATGTTGAGACAGGTAAGCCCCTCGTTTCACGCTCAATCACCGTTGACGGCGGCGCAATCGGTCAGCCGAAGAATCTGCGTGTTCCTATCGGTACAAACATCGGTGACATCATTGAGTATTGCGGCGGCTTTAAATCAGAGCCGAGAAAAATTATTTCAGGCGGCCCGATGATGGGCATTGCAATCTGTGACACGGATGCTCCCATCTGTAAGCAGAACAACGCAATACTCGCCTTTGACGACAGAAAGGATCTCATCAAAAAGGAAAGAGACTGTATCCGTTGCGGTAAGTGTGTTGATGTTTGTCCTATGAGCCTTATGCCCACACTTATTGAGCGCTATGCAAAAATCAAGGATGCAGAAAGCCTTAAGAATTATAACGTAAATGTCTGTATGGAATGCGGCTCCTGTGCGTACTGCTGTCCTTCAGGCAGACCCCTTGTTCAGTATATGAGACTTGCAAAGCAGGTTTTAAGAGAGGAGAGTGCAAAATAAATGGCTAAAAAATTAACCGTAAGTGCATCACCTCATGTGCGCTCAAACGAAACAACAACGGGCATTATGCTTGATGTTATCATTGCCCTTGTTCCTGCTCTTGTGATGAGTGTTGTTTATTTCGGCCTTCGTGCCCTTGTGCTGACAGGCGTCTGTGTTGCCTCCTGCGTGATTTCAGAGTATGTAAGCCGTAAGGTAATGAAGCGCTCAAACACCCTCGGTGATCTTTCGGCAATTGTAACGGGCATCATTCTTGCCTTTAACCTTCCTGCAAATCTTCCCTTATGGATTGCAGCTATCGGCGGCATTGTTGCAATTGTTGTTGTAAAGCAGATGTTCGGCGGTATCGGTCAGAACTTTGTAAACCCTGCAATGACAGCCAGAATCATTCTTATGGTGTCCTTCCCCTCTGCTATGGCAAGCTGGATTGTACCCTTCTCGGATGCCTGGCTCAAGGGTGCAGACGCAGTTACAGCCGCAACCCCCATGGCATCTCTTGCGGCTGCAAAGGGCGGCGACCTTTCAATGACTGTCGGACTTCCCTCACTTTCCGATATGCTCATCGGTAACCACGGCGGCTCAATGGGTGAGGTCTGCTCGATCGCTCTTATCTGCGGCGGCGTTTACCTTCTTTTAAGAAGGGTTATCTCTCCCATTATTCCTCTTTCATTTATCGGTACTGTTGCCGTTTGTATGCTCTTTGCAGGCAACTTCAACCTCGAGTTTGTTGCTTACCAGCTTCTCGGCGGCGGTCTTATGCTCGGTGCCTTCTTTATGGCAACTGACTATTCAACCTCACCCATCAACAAAAAGGGTAAGCTCATCTTCGGTATCGGCTGCGGTCTTATCACAACCGTTATCAGAATCTTCGGTGCACTTCCCGAGGGCGTGTCCTTCTCAATCATTCTTATGAACATCCTTGTTCCTCACATTGAGAACATGACAATGCCCAAGCCCTTCGGCTTTGTAAAGGAAAAGAAGGAGAAAAAGGCAAAGGAGGAGGCAAAGGCATGAAAAAAGTAAATTTCAAGGACATCCTTGTCCCCACCGTTGCACTCTTCGTTTTCTGCCTCGTGGCAACTGCTCTTCTTGCAGGTACAAACCTTGTCACAAGTGAAAAAATCGCTCAGAATGCCGTAGAAAAGGAAAATTCAAGCCGTATGATCGTGCTTCCCGAGGGTAAGCAGTTCGGCGAGGTTACGACTCTTGAAAGCGGCATCACCTACTGCGAGGGTAAGGACGACAGCGGAAATTCTGCCGGCTATGTGTTTACCTCCTCAGCAAAGGGCTACGGCGGTGCAATCGGCGTTATGATCGGTGTTGACACAGAGGGCGTAATCACCGGCATTGAGATTCTCTCCCACGCTGAAACGCCCGGTCTCGGTGCAAACGCAACGGGCGAAAAGTTCAAGGGTAACTTTGTAGGAAAAAGCGGTGTGCTCACCGTTGACAAGAACTCAAACGACGGTCAGAACATTCAGGCAATCACTGCTGCAACAATTACCTCAAAGGCAGTTACCTCTGCCGTAAATGCGGCTCTTACAGAATTCGAAGCTCTTAAGGCAGATGCTCCCGCTGAGGAAATAACAGAGGTTCCCGGTGCTGATGCTGAGATTGAAGAAACCACAGAGGCTGAGTCAGCCACAGATGCTCCCGAGGCTACAACAGAAGAAATCGCAGCGCCCGAGGGCTTCAGCGAAAACGAAGAAAATTCGGCTGTTCTTCCCGAGGGTAAGCTCTTCGGTGACTTCACAGAGCTTGAAAGCGGTCTTACCTACAGTGAGGGCAAAAAGGAAAGCGGTGAAACCGCAGGCTATGTCTTCACATCGTCAGCAGACGGCTACCGTGATGAAATCGATGTGCTTGTCGGCATTGACACAGAGGGTGTTATCACCGGTATCGAAATTCTTTATCAGGCTGAAACCGACGGGCTCGGTTCACTCATAACCGGAGAAGACTTCAAGGGTCTTTTCGTGGGAAAAAGCGGTGAGCTTACAATTGACAGAAGCTCAAGCGAGGGTCAGAGCATCCAGGCTATAACATCGGCAACGGTTTCGTCAGCCGCTGTTGTAAAGGCTGTAAATGCTGCCCTTGCGGAATTTGAAAACATCAAAGGAGGTGCTGTAAATGGCTGAGAAGAAAAGCTTAGGTAAGGAGCTTACAAAAGGCTTCATTGCCGAAAATCCCGTTTTGCGTCTGGTTCTCGGTACCTGTCCCACTCTTGCCGTTACAACCTCTGTTTCAAGTGCAATCGGTATGGGACTTGCGGCAACAATCGTTCTTGTCTGCTCAAACATCGTAATTTCCGCCCTTCGTAAGGTTATCCCCGATAAGGTGCGTATTCCTGCTTATATCGTTATTATCGCATCCTTTGTTACAATCGTACAGATGATAGTAAAAGCCTTTGTTCCCGCACTTGATGCGGCACTGGGCGTTTATCTTCCCCTTATTGTTGTTAACTGCATCATCCTCGGCAGAGCTGAGGCATTTGCAAGCAAGAATCCCGTTCTCGCTTCTGCAGTTGACGGTGTAGGTATGGGTATCGGCTTTACTGCCGCACTCTTCCTTATGGCAACAATCCGTGAGGTCTTCGGTGCAGGCACCTTCCTTGCAGGGATCAAGGATCTTCTTTCTGTTTTCGGTGACTTTGATTTTAACGGCTTCTCCGTTCCCTTCCTCAACGCTAATCCGATGCTCATCTTTATCCTTCCTCCCGGCGGCTTCTTCGTTTTCGGTGTTCTTATGGCTGCTGCAAACAAGCTTGCTGAAAGCAAGGGTAAGCCCAGAGCAGAATTAAGAGGCTGTGAGGCCTGCCCCATGGCACAAAACTGTGCTCTTAACAAAAAGAGTGAAGTTAAAGAGGAGGTAAGTGAATCATGACAAAGGAATTATTCTCAATTCTTCTGACAGCAATTCTTACCCAGAACTTTGTTCTTGCAAAGTTCCTCGGTATATGTCCCTTCCTCGGCGTTTCAAAGAAGCTCAACACCGCAGTAGGTATGAGTGCGGCTGTTATCTTCGTTATGGGACTTGCAACTGCAGTATGCTATCCCATCAACAAATTCCTTCTTGTAAAAAATGACCTTGAATACCTTCAGACGATTGTGTTCATTCTCGTTATTGCGGCTCTTGTTCAGCTTGTTGAAATCATTCTCAAGAAGTACATCCCCGCACTTTACAATGCACTCGGAATTTATCTTCCCCTTATCACAACAAACTGTGCAGTTCTCGGTGTTGTTATTCTCAATGTTGACAACGGCTACGGCTTTGCTCAGTCAATGTTCAACTCAATCGGTGCAGGTGTCGGCTTCATGCTTGCAATGGTAATGTTCGCAGGCGTAAGAAGCAGACTTGAGTCCTGTGATATTCCCAAGTTTATGCAAGGCCTTCCCATCACACTTGTTGCCGCTTCACTGGTATCTGTATCCTTCCTGGGCTTTACGGGTATCGTTGAAAACATTTTTGCATAAGGAGGTAAGGTAATGAGTCAGATTTTAATTCCCGTAATCATCGTTGCGGCAATCGGCCTTATTGCAGGTCTCGGTCTTGCCTTTGCTTCCGCGGTTTTTGCAGTTCCCGTTGACGAAAAGGAGGAAAAGGTCCGCGAGTGCCTTCCCGGTGCAAACTGCGGTGCCTGCGGCTACACAGGATGTGACGGCTATGCAGGTGCGCTTGCCAAGGGTGAAACATCAGAGTGTAATCTCTGTATTCCCGGTGGTAACGATACTGCAAAGGCAATTGCTTCAATTATGGGCCTTGAGGCAGGGGAGATCGTTCCCTCTGTTGCCGCTGTAATGTGTCAGGGCAACTGTCAGAATGTTGAAGAAAAGCTCGAATACAACGGTGTCCGCTCCTGTAAGATTGCAACACAGCTTTTCGGCGGTCCCAAAAACTGTGTTCACGGCTGTATCGGCTTTGGTGACTGTGTTGAGGTTTGTCCTTATGAGGCAATCTTCATCTGTGACGGTGTTGCAAGAATCAACCCCGACAAGTGCCGCGCCTGTAAGCTGTGCATCAAAACCTGTCCGAGAGGTCTTATTGACCTGTTCCCCCTTGACAGCAGAAAGGCTGCAGTTCTTTGTAAGAACCATGACAAGGGTGCACAGACAAGAAAGCAGTGTAAGGCAGGCTGTATCGGTTGCATGAAGTGTCAGAAGGCTTGTCCTGCAGATGCAGTAAAGATTGAAAACTTCTGTGCAAGCGTTGACTATGACAAGTGCATCGGTTGCGGCAAGTGCCACGAGGTTTGCCCCGTAGGTTGTATAGACATCTATACTGTCAAAAAACACTTTTAAGCTTTATTAAATGATTATCACCCTGTAGCGCAGATTGCGTTGCAGGGTGATTTTTTGTGTGCAATAAAAAGGGTGGCTCCGGCATAGAAACAATACCTAAATGGCAAAATGGTGGATTACAAGCGTCACTTTAATGGCAATGCAACAGATTTCTTTCAAAAACGCAGATTTAAGGCGATGCAGTTGATTTGATTTGGAATTACATTATAAATCGATAAAAGACTCTTATTTGCCCCAAAATGAAAGAAATTCGGATTTTGCGATTTTCGGGAGGATTTCAGCAGGGTAAATCGGTGAATTATAGGGCGGTTTTATGTGCCTTAGATGACAAAATTAAAAGCTTAAGAAAAAACAAAACAGACGGGATTTTCCGTCTGTTTCTATCTTATGATTATTTACCGATGATATAGAATATCTCCGATGCGGGACTGTAAACATAGCCGTCTGTGGTCTTGATGTAGGACTTGACGGTGAAGTAGTAGAACTGTCCCTTCTTGAATGAGGATGCTGTATATGAGGTTGCATCAGGATCTGCGATTCTCTTGAGAAGCTTGTAATCAGCACTGTCCTGTCCCTCTGCAACATAAACTGCATAGCCGTAAACATTTTCAGTAGCAGCCCAATTAAGCTTTACATTCTTACTGCCCTGAGTGATGTTTGTAAGAATGGGAGCATCGGGAGTTGTTGCACCTGAAATTGTGGCGTATTTTGTGTAAACGCCCTTACCTGCATCGTTATATCTGAAGGCTCTGATTCTGAAGTAGTACTTAACACCCTTCTCGAGCTCAGTTACGGTGTAGGACTTTGCTTCGGGATCTCTGATGGTTGAAGCAAGCTTCCATGAGGTGCCGTTTACATATTCCTTATAGTAAACCTTGTAGCCGTCAGCACCGTCAAGAGCCTTCCACTGAAGCTTTACTGATGAATCAGTGTATGACTTTACCTTGAAGGATGAAACCTTGATGGTTTTGAAATCGTCGAGTGTAAGCTTGGCAATCGGTTTTGTGGACTTTGCAGAGCACTGCTTACAGGTATAGGTCATTACACCTTCCTTGTCGAAGGTAGCAGGAGTTGTAACCTTTGCAACCTTTTCGTGAGTAAGGCATTTAACGGTAAACTTTGCAGAATTACTCTTTACCTGCTTGCCGGTCTTTGAATTATATGCATAGACATAAGCCGCATAGCTGCCCTTTTTGAAGGTTTCGGGAGCAATTGCCTTTGATGTTACGTTTGAGCCGAGCTTTGTGATTTTAGCCTTTGACCAGTCGTACTTACCATTGCTGTTTTTTGCAGCAATATGAAGGTAGTAGTTCGATGCGTCATCACCGCCGTCGCTCCACTTGAATTTGACAGTGTTGTCAATGTCATAGGGGTTCTTCTTGCTTGAGAAGGAGAGCTTGGGAGCTCTGAGGTCCTCAATGCCGTACTCGGGCCAATATTTGGTCTGTGCATTTGAGCCTCTCTGACTTGCCTTTGTGGCTCTGTCGGAGGGGATTTCAAAGTAGTAGCACCAGTACCAGCCTGCCTTGTAAGCTCCGTCTGCCGTGTTGGGGCAGCTCTTGAGATAGCTGTAAATGTGGTTGTAGTAGCTTGAGCTGATCTCGTGCTTAAGGTACGCCATCTGCCCTTCAATTGAAAGATAGCTGTATCCGTTGTTGTTGCAGAAGGTCTTGAGATTTGAAAATCTTCCGCCGTTCCACTGACAAAGACCGCCACTGAGAAGGCCGTTACTGTCAGTTACCACAACTGTGGGATCAAAACCGGATTCTCTTTCGATGTTAGCCATTATACCACAAGCTGCCGCGGGGTTTAAGCCTAATTTGTTTACGAGTGTCTGGAATACTTCGCTTTTGTTGTCGTTTGTACTTGCGGATGCGGAGAGTGGTATAATTGCGGCGAAGATAACAAGAGTAATTGCTGTGAGCAGAACTTTTGTTAAAGCCTTTTTCATTTTATCACCTCTGAATTTTTTTGGAGAAACCGACCGCTTCGGTTTCATCCCAAGCAAACTATTGACTTAGCAAGAAAGCATTGTTATTTGCATAGACCGGAATAAAACACATTTCATCTTTCTTTTGAACTTATTTTTACTTCTATACGAAAATGCGGAACGTGTTGTCATCGATATTATTGGAGTGCCGGTGCTTTACCCGTATCACTGACCGTGCAGATGCTTTTCTTATCGATAGGTTTGCCTGTTACAACCTGACTTATAACGCCCGGTTGCTCTTTTCCATATCGGCAACGTGAGGTATTATAGCCGTTTGTTACAAAAAAGTCAAGTTTTGAGGGGTTTCGGAGGTTCTTTTTTCTTTTTAGTAAATTTTTTCGAAGGTGAAATTGAAGAAAATTTTATATAACTTTCATAAAAATCCTGAAAGCACGACGGAGAAACCTTGTTCAATGTTCCGAATTTGCCCGAAAACCCGAAAAACAGCAAATTTGTGAAAAAATATGAGGGGGTTTCTTAGTGCATTTTGTATAAGTTATACAGTTTATCTATGTGCAATATCACCAAATTACTTCTGAAATAGAATAAAAAGATAGAAAATAATTCCGAAAAAGCATTTTAATTATTTGTACACATTTAATAGGTGAATATGTTGTACAAATTTACCGTTGATGAAATCAACAATATGTAGTGTAAGAGTACGGAAACAACCACAAAAGTACCCGAAAGCTGAAAAAATCGGGTTTTCGCTTTCGGATGGGAACAGTGCAGATGAGGTGTCCGGGAAGGAAAAAATGGCGGTAAAGAAGGAGCTTGCCGGTGCTTAAGGCACTTGGTTGCAGTTAGTTTACGCCGGAATCCCTTTCGTAACATCCACTTTTTAGGGGCTAGGAAAAAATGCGCAGAATGAACAAACCGAGCCAAAATAAAGCGTTCAGCTTTATTTTGGTTTACCCGACGGCGTACAAAGGTACTCCGAGGGCGAGGTTTGTTTATAGCATAAACGCAAAAACCTTGTTTTAG
>JAZSAM010000097.1:0-13135 GCA_045601905.1 Acutalibacteraceae bacterium
TTATAGCATAAAACGCAAAAACCTTGTTTTTGCCTGCTTTTGCTGATTTTTATAGCTTTAAAGGGTTTCTTTGGTAGTTAAATACCGAAAGAAACCCTTTAGTTATTTTGTTTTATGCGGTCTGCACTTTTTTTACAGCCCCTTATTAAAAAGTCGGGTTTTTTCTTGCTTCACAGTTGAAAAGCATGTGAGTAATGTGTTATAATCGGATCAATAAAAGCTTTGACATCGGAAGGCTGAAAAAGGAGAAAAATGTATGAGTATTGTATCAAAATTAATCAGCATCATTCTGAGCGTATTCACCTTTCTTGCAACAACAATCACTCCGCCGTCGAATGTGCCCGCCCCCGAAATAGCCAAGGATGATTTCGTTCCCGTTATGCGCTTTGTGGCAACAAGTGACACCCACATCAATACCGTCGGTGATACGGGCTGCAGAAGAATTTCGACAATGATGAACGAGGCGTATGCCATAAGTGAGGCCGATGAGGACTACAAAAAGCTTGATGCAGTTGTATTTTCGGGTGACCTTACCGATAACGGTCTTCTGGATTCGTTTTATGCCTTTGCCGCAGTAACCGACCTTGAAATCCGTGAGGGCACCGAGCGTCTTGCCGTGGTTGCCAAGGCTCACGACAGCTACGCATTTTCAAGTAACAGCCTTAAGGTCTTTACGGCAGTAACGGGTCAGGAGCCCGATTTCCACAGAGTTATCGGCGGCTTCCATTTCATCGGTGTTTCCCGTTCAAAAACACTTAAGCATTACAGTGAAGATCAGATAAAGTGGCTTGATGAAAGCATCGCCGCTGCAGTTGAGGCTGATCCCGAAAAGCCCGTTTTTGTTTTCCAGCACGAGCACGTAAAGGATACAGTTTATGGAAGCAGTGAAACCGACGGCTGGGGACTCGATGTCTTCACCAAGGTGCTTTCAAAGTATCCTCAGGTGGTACACATTTCGGGACATTCTCATTTCCCCGCAAATGACCCGAGAGCCGTATGGCAGGGCAGCTTTACTGCTATAAACGACGGTGGACTTGCTTATTTCGAGCTTGCCGTTGACGGCAAAAACGGACAGTTCCCCGAAAACAGAGACAGAATGACTCAGGCACTCATCGTAGAGGTTGACGCAGACAACAGAGTTCTTGTCAAGGTGCTCGACGTGGACGCAGGAAAGATTATGAGAGAGTTCCTTATCGATAATATCACCGAAGAGAACAAGACGAAGTACTCCTTTGAAGAGAGAAAAGCAAAGGCCTCTGCACCCGTATTTTCCGAAGGTGCGGCTCTTAAATACGAGAAAAAAGGCGCCCTTCATTACATAACCGTACCTCAGGCAAGTGTAAGCGAGGACAACGAGGTTTTCGTTTACAGGATTTCCGTTCTCAATGAAAAGGGTAAAACTGTTCACGAGGATTGGGCATTCTCTGAGTATTTCTCTGCAGACAAGCCCGAAAGCATAACCTTTGACGGCTTTATGGAGTGCGGCAAGGAGCTTACGGTAAGGGTTTCGGCTGAGGATGTCTGGGGCAACACAAGCGAAGCTCTTGAGCTTAAGCTTTAACTGCTTTATCCGTAAATCAGTCTGATATAAATAAAACAAAAGCCTTTATTTTATACTCAGCCTGTGATATAATTTTTCTACTATTTATTCGGGAGATGTAAAAAAAATGAGTGAAAACCGTTCAATGCAGTATGCTGAAATTCTTTCAAAGCTTATAAAGGTTGAAACAATTTCATCAAGAGAAAACAGAGACATTACAAAGTTTTTAGGCTTCCACGAGGTGCTTCGTGAAACCTACCCCAATTTTTTCGCTACCGTTGAGGCCGAAAATTTTGACGGAAGCCTTTTGCTTAAGTGGAAGGGCACAGACCCGTCCTTAAAGCCCATTATGCTTATGAATCATCACGATGTTGTTGAAGCAAGCGGCGAGTGGACACATCCTGCCTTTTCAGGTGCAATTGCCGACGGCAAGGTCTGGGGCAGAGGCACCCTTGACACAAAGGGCGGACTTGCAATGATGCTTCAGGCTGCAGAGGAGCTTATAAAAGAGGGCTTCACACCAAGAAGAGATACATATTTTGTAACTGCCTGCACAGAAGAAATCGGCGGTATAACTGCACAGACAATGTCCCGTGCATTAGAAGAGAGAAAAATGGAATTTTATATGGTGCTTGACGAGGGCGGTATGATTCTTTATGATCCCATCGGCGGCGCTGACGGCACCTTTGCAATGATCGGCGTTGGTGAAAAGGGCTATGTTGATCTCAAGTTCATCGCAAAATCAAACGGCGGTCACGCATCGGCACCCGGCAAGAATACCCCGCTTGTCCGTCTCGGAAAGTTTATGGCTGAGGCTGAAAAGGCTGAATGCTTTGAGGTTAAAATGTCAGATACCGTCAAGGAAATGCTTTCACGCTTTGCGCCCACAATGAGCGGCATTATGAAAACAGCCTGCGGTAATGTGAACGCCTTCAAGCCCGTGCTTCAGAAGGTAATGCCGATGATTTCACCTGCAGGTGCAGCAATGCTCAGAACAACACTTGCCTTTACAATGAGTAAGGGCTCCGACGGTGCAAATGTTATTCCTCAGGAGGCCTGGGTTGTGGGAAATATGCGTTTTTCACATCATCAGGGTAAGAAGTCAAGTGTCGACGCAATCACGGCACTTGCAAAGAAATACGACATTGAGGTCGAGATTATCGATGACGGAATCGAGTCGGATATCACAGACTTCAAGGGTGAAGCATTCAAGTTCATTGAAAAGGCCGTTACCAACGTTTTCCCCGAGTACAAGGCTGTTCCCTATATTATGAATGCCGCAACAGACAGCAGATACTTCTGTAAGGTCTGTGACAGCTGCCTTCGTTTTGTTCCCTTCAAAATTGACAAGCAGCAGCTTGACAGCGTTCACGGCATTGACGAAAATGTCGATGTTGCTACGCTTGCCCCTGCCGTTGATTTCTATAAATATGTGATCAAAGAGGCATAAATTCAATCAGGTAAAATGAAAACCACGCGTCAGTCGGCGCGTGGTTGCTTTTATATGAGACAAAATTTTATTTATCTCTTTTTAAGAACGCAAAGCCTCTCTCATTCAATTGTGTCTTCAACAGAAATAAGCCCGTTGAATACACCTACATAAGCCTTGCCGTTCGGCCCTATTGTTATTGGTCCGTAGGAGTTGTTCCAGTTTTTGCCGCAGCCGGTGAACACCTTGTAGATTGTTTCACCCGTTCTGAAATCAACTGCAGTAAGATACCAGGCAACTGCTTTTTCGGGTATTTCCTCATTCTGCACTCTTGTATAAAGGTAGAGGATGCCGTTTTGGGTTGACATTTTGGGAACAACCGTTGCGGAAGCCTCCTCGCTTTCCCAGACAACGAAGGCCTCTGTGCAGTCAAAGTTCATGTCGATTCTTGTTACGCCCGGCTCACTTGTGGGATTTTTGACAAGGAAGCCTGCCCCCGATTCGGAATAGTTGTTTTCGATGATGAATGAACGGCCGTAGGCAACGATTGAGTTTTCGCTCACGGATTTACCCTCGGTGAAAAGGGGCACCCGGTCAACAACCTCACCTGTAAGGCGGTCATAAATGACAATGTTGACTCTGCCGTCGGCGTTATCGGTAATGGCACAGAGCTTTCTGACTGCGAGCTGCTTTGCACCCTCACCCTCTTTGTCGTAAACGGGTACATCAAGAAGGGTAGGTGTGGTGCCTGAGCCCTGATTGATAGCACCGGGCTTGAGAGTTGTTCCTCTGTCGTATTCTGTCCTCCAGGTGTAGCAGGGTATTCCCTCCTCGTCTGTGTCAAAACGGTACATGGCCGTGTCGGAAACGATGTAAATTCCGTCCTCGCAGATTGCAAGAGTGTTCTGGATTTCCTCGCCCTCAAGCTTCATCAGCTTCACTTCCTCGGTTTCAGCGTCAATGTAGCCGACCTCACCGGGACGGGTTACAAACCAGATGTTGCCCTCGTAGTCGGGAATGGCATCGGTAAGGTAGGAGCCTTCGGGCAGGTGGGAGCTGATGTCCCACTCCTTTTCGACCTTCCATTCGGGCTTACCCGAGGCCTCGTCGATGTAGTAAATCTGAATCACATTGTCTGAGTTGCCGATTATCGGTCTGTCACCTTCGAGCAGATGGCAGTAGGCTCCGCCCGAGGTGTCGGAGGAGATTTTGTCAAAGTCAAAGGTTTTGATTGCTTCAATTGTTGAGGCTCGCTGAGGAAGTCTTGTTTCGGCTAGAATCTCAAGGGTGTCGGCATCAATAAGAAGAAGTCGGAAGCCGACAACATTACCGCTGATGCACATAATTCTGCCCTTTGAATCAAACATAAGCGTGGCAACAAGTCCGCCGAAAACATTCATTGAACGGGATCTGACAACGGGGTTGATGCCGAGGGGCCCCATATAATCGTAGGTGTCCGTGTTATAGGAGTTGCCGTGCATTCCGTTTGTACCTTCATCGGCAAGGAGGGGATGCTGGGGCACGGCGATGTTACCCTCATCCTCAAGGGGATTTGCCACTGCAACCTCTCCGTAAAAGGCAGGACACTTTTCAGCTGCACGGGGTTGTCTTATCTGACCTCCCGGGCTTGTAAAGAGCATAATAAATGCCGAAATTGCAGTGAGTATTTTCATAAAAACAGCCTTCATTTTTATTTCTCCTTTCAGGGTAAGACTACTGAAACAATTTTACATATTTTTTCCTTCAAATGCAACAAATCAAAGAAAAATCTTACTTGCAGTCAATCAGAATTTTCTCTTTTCTGTGTGTGCCTGTAATGCCTTTGCAGTTGAAGTCTTCAATCTGCAAGTCCTCGCAATGCCTTGCCCACAGACCGTAAGCAGGTAAATTCCGGAATCTCCAGCACTCGGGGTATTCCTTTGCGTATTCGGGGATGAAGAGTCGTTTATCCCTTATCTCAGTCGCATCGCGGTAGGTGATGTCAAAGCCCTTGAGTGTGATGCTTCTGCAGCGCCGTGTCCTGAGCTTTTGTCTGTAGCCTGCGATAATGACGGGAAGCTCGGCATCCTTTGCCGTGATGCCCTCCACGGTTATGCTGTAAAGCTCGCTTTTACCGTCAAAGGTGCTTTTATTCACGGGCTTTGTGTGGTCATCCTCCTTGACAATTTCCGTTTTGTTTGCTGTTGATGCAGTTACCTCGGCGGCTCTGTTACGGTTTCCCAGGCGAATGAAAAGAGGGCAGGTGCAACGGCTCATGGTGATGTTTCTGATTTTAACATCGTGCACCTTAGCTCCGTCGCAGGCTTCAATAGAAATTCCCGACACCGCACCGGGATAAAGGTCGGTCATGAGAAAGGAGCAGTCCTCAACAGTCACATCGTAAATGTCGTAGGTGGTTTCCGTGCCGATTTTAAAGCAGTTTGTTCTTGAAATGACCTCACAGTCTTTTACTCTGATGTTGTGCATTTCCTTTTCACATCCGCACCAGACGGCGTTTTTCAGCACGATGCCGTCATCAGCCGTGGAAACAAAGCAATGTGTAATTTCAACATTACTGCTTCCTGCAATGTCAAAGCCGTCGGAGTTTGCGACGTTGCGGTTATTCCGAATTACCGTGTCGGTGATTTTTACCTTGTCGCAAAGAAGCATTTTATATGTCCACCAGGGTGAATCCTCGAAAATGATGTTGTGAATTTTAACGTTTCTGCACCTTTCGGTAAGAAGGATGGAGCCGTACTTTGATTTGTGGGCAAAACGAAGCTGAGCACGGTAATCCTGACGCATTTTAATCACATCAATGACGGGTGCAGGAGTGAATTGGTTTTCGCTGACGGGCTTCAGTCCGAAAAAGGTGCCGTTGCCGATGATTTTTCCGCCGCCCGTTACGGTGATGTTGTCACAGTCAAAAGCGTAAATGAGGGCATTGTGTCTGTAGCCCTTGCCCGTTGTGTTGGCAGAAAGGGCGCTGTCCTTTCCGATAAATAATGTAACATCCGAGCGAAGGAAAAGGGTTGTTACGGTATAATAACCGCCCGTGACAAAAACAGTACCTCCGCCGTTTTTGTGGCAATTGTCAATGGCGGACTGAATTGCCTCGGTGTTTTCCTTTTCGCTTTTATCTGTGTCGGCAC
Organism: Acutalibacteraceae bacterium; assembly: GCA_045601905.1. GTDB lineage: Bacteria > Bacillota > Clostridia > Oscillospirales > Acutalibacteraceae > UBA6857. The sequence goes on from JAZSAM010000097.1 coordinate 6,101, forward strand.
CGAAGGAGTGTATATCGAAAATTTTACCTTCGGGCTTCTGTGTAAAATCTATGTAATTTTCCCGTGGGTAATAGGACGAATAATCACCCTCACGTACCTCGGTGTAAGGCTCGCCCTCGGTTACGCGTAAATCCTTGCCGAAAAGGAAGGTGTCGATTTTATCCTTAACGGTTCTTTTTGTTTTCATAAAGCTTCACCTGCCTTAAGGTGACAGCAATCGAACCCAATAAGTCTTAAATGTCCGATTTGCAGCACCTTTGAAATTTTTTCTCCTCGCAATACGCAAGTATTCCTTCGTCGAAGAAAATCCCAAATGCACTACAACTTGAACATTTAAGATTCTTCGAAGTTTAATGGGAGAAGATTTTTATCGTAACAAGGCAAAGAACGCAGGAAGGCTCGCGCCTTTCAAGGCTTTTTAACGCAGTTACGGTGAAAATATACCCCATTAAACCTTATTTGGTTCGATTACTGTCACCTTACGGGACAAGCATAAAATTTCGATAAAATAAGGTTTGAGGAGAGATTTCTGTTTGTGACCGTTTCACCCGACATAAGCTCCATTACGGAAACATCAAGAGCACGGCTGATTCCTTCAATAAGCGAAATATCAGGCAGTCCCTTTGCCGCCTCCCATTTTGAAACGGCTTTATCGCTGACACCGATTTCCTGTGCAAGCTGAAGCTGTGTCATACCCTTTGCTTCACGCAATTTTTTTATTGTTGTACCCGTTATATAAGTGTTCATAATTTTTCTCCTTTGGATTTTATAGCTACATTATAGCCAAAGAAATATTGAATTACAACCTACGCTTGGTGGAGTACGAAAAACGCCTCTGACTGTTCACATCAGCTTTCAGTCAGAGGCGCTTATTTATTTCATTCTGATTTCAAAAAGGAATCTCGCGTTGTCCTCATACCACAAGGGGAAATTTGTTCCCCACACATTGTTCTCAAGCACAAAGCTGATGCCATCCTTTTTAACGCTTTCATTCCTGTTGTCAAACTCAAGGATTTTACCTTTTCCGAAGGACACAAGAGGTGAGTGAGCATTGACAATCTCGCAGTCACCGAAGCTTACCCTCTGCACAGCGTGAAGGTTGCGGCTTCCGTTAAAAGTAACCTCCTCAGGCTTTATCCTGCTTCCGAGCTTGATAAGCTCAACGGTGTCACTATTCGGGAAGAAGCTGAGATAAATTGCCTCGGTAAGACGGTAAAGCCTAAATCAAGGTGAGTTTTTGAAACGACAATAACCTTTTTCATATTAAACCTCTTTATGTAAGACTTGTGTAATTTTGAAGAAACCTCTTTTCCCAGGTTTCCTCAATGCCCTTACGCCAGCTTAAGGCGGCTTTCTTCAGCTCCTCAAGCACATCGGGAAGCTCTTGTGAAAGGTTAATTCTTTCACCCGGGTCAGCCTCAAGGTCAGAAAGGAAGTATTCGTCCTGCACCTCGGAGAATTCCTCAAGCCTGCCGTTAATTACAAGCTTGTATTTACCCTTTCTGACTGCCGTCTGTCCTTCCATTTCCCAGAAGATGTATTCGTGCTGTGCATCGCCGCTCCCCTCTATAAGAGGAAGAAGGCTTTTTCCGTCAAGCTCGTATTCGCTTGCATCTCCGCCGCAGGCCTCAAGGATTGTGGGGAAAATGTCCGAGGCGATGTGAGGTGTGTCAACGACTCTGCCCGAAAGCTTCCCGGGCCAGGACAGAACTGCAGGTATTCTTATACCGCCTTCAAAAAGGCTGAACTTGTGTCCCTTGAAAATGCCCGAGGTGCCGCCGTAATAAAGGTCAGCCCTGCCGTCAAGCCAGTTGCGCGACTCTCTTGACGGACCGTTGTCACTTTGAAAATAAATGATGGTGTTGTCGGCAATTCCCTGACGGACAAGCTCATTTCTTATCTCGCCCACACCGTCATCAACGGCACTTATCATTGCCGCCATAATCTGTCTGTCCCATGGGAGATGGGAGAAACGCTTCATATATTTTTCGGGGGCGTGCATAGGATAGTGGGGAGCATTATATGCCACATAAAGCATAAAGGGCTCATCCTTATGACGACGGATAAAATCGATGCTTTTTTCTGTTATGCGCTCGGTCATATAATTGCCGTTGTCGTATACCTCGTCACTGTTATCCCAGAGGTCGTGGGTGGGATTTGTGTTTCCGTCAGCCATACCCCAGTAGAAAATGTGGGAGTAATAATCCACACAGCCTGCAAGAAAGCCCGAAAACTCATCAAAGCCGTTAGCGTTCGGTCTGCATTCATCCCGAAGGCCGAGATGCCATTTGCCCGACATACCCGTTTTGTAGCCGAGCTTCTTAAGAGCCGATGCAATTGTCGGCACCTCGGGAGTAAGCCCCGAGGCTCTGCGATGACCTGCAAGGATTGCTCTTACACCTGCATTACCCGGGTATCTGCCCGTAAGAAGGCAGGCCCTTGAGGGTGAGCAAACGGGTGAGCCCGAGTACATTGAGGAAAATCGGATACCGTTTTCGCACAAGGCGTCAATGTTGGGGGTTACGAAATCCTCTGCACCCATACAGCTGAGGTCACCGTAGCCCTGATCATCGGTCATAATTATTATTACATTAGGTTTATTCATATGTCACCTCTATGTTTTATCATACGAAGCATTCAATTACATCGGAGCCTTTTCTTGTTAAGGCGATGAACTCGTCAATTTCAGCCCTGATTTCGCAGAAGCCCTTCGTGTAAAGACTTTTGTCCTTTGTAAGAATCCACTCACCGTCGGGAATGTAAACGGTTTTTACCCTCTGCCCTCTTTCTACAATCGGAGCAAAGATTATGTCATCACCGAACATATACTGACTGTCAAGGCTGTAGCAGATCTCATCGTCGGGATACTCAAAGAACATCGGTCTCATAACGGGATAACCCTTTCGGGAAGCAATATCCATCTGCTTTTGAATATAGGGCCTGAGCTTTTCACGGATAAGGATGAGATCTTTGAGTATTTCAAAGTTTTCTTCTCCGAAGCTCCAGATTTCATTAGGATCACCGCTTGGCTCCTTGAGTCCCGGTATCGGCTCAAAGTGTCTGTTACGTGAGCCGTGGAGTCTCATTACGGGGCTGAAGAGTCCGAACTGGAACCAACGGACAATCAGCTCCTTAAAGTAGTCGCTTGTAATGTCAGCACCGTAAAATCCGCCGATATCCGTATTCCACCAGGGAATACCGCACATAGCCATATTAAGTCCTGCCTTGACCTGACAAGCGAGGCTTTCAAATGTAGATTCAATATCACCCGACCACACAAGAGAACCAAATTTCTGGCTACCTAAATATGCACAGCGAGTAAGAGTAATTATGTCGTCTCTGCCCATGGACTTAAAGCCGTCATAAGCCATTTTGGAGTAATAATAAGGATACAGAAGTGCCACCATATCGGCTCTGCCCTTATACCAGATGAGATTATCAAAATGCTCGGGATGAATTTCGGGCTCTGCCTCATCAAACCAGAGGGCATCAACGCCCTTGTCTATGTAATTTTCTTTAAGCTTACTCCACACGAAGTCTCTTGTGGCAGGGTTGGTGACATCGATTTCATTCTGCCAGCCGTAAAAATCAAAAACTCTGTCGGGACCGCGCGCGGTACGCATAAGCATATTGTTGTTTCTCATATAACGGTAGTTTTCGCTTTTGCCGTTGATTGTGGGCCACATGGACACAATGAGCTTCGTGTTCATTTCGTGAAGCTCATCGCTCATTGCCTTTACATCGGGCCAGTATTTCGGGTCAAATCTGTAGTCCCCCTGCTCTGTCCAATGGAAATAATCGGCAATGATTGCGGAAAGAGGAATCCCCAGCTCCTTGTACCTTCTCGCAACAGAAAGCAGCTCCTCCTGAGTCTCGTAGCGAAGTCTGCTCTGCCAGAAGCCCGTAGCCCATTCGGGCATTTTCGGTGCATAGCCCGTCAGATCGGAAAGGGTGGTACAAGCCTCCTTGGGCGTACCTGCAATAACAACAAAATCCATAAATCTGCAGCAATCGCAGCTCCAACGGGTACGGTTGTTAGAAAGCTCACAAAGTCCCGTTGATGGGTTGTTCCATAAAAAGCCGTAGCCGAGAGAGGAATAAACATAAGGTATCGTGCATTTGGCATTGACATTGCGTATGTCAATTGATGAGCCCTTCAGGTCAAATTCATTGTCCCAGCTGTGACCGAGACCGAAGAAATGCTCATCCTTGTTCGGCTCAAAGGTCACCCTTGCTGACCACAGACCGCTTCCCTTATTATCAAAATGGCGGAAATTACTGTGGAAGGTAAGCTCGGGCTTTTCCCTTAAAATCACCTTATCTCCCACATAAAAGGTCAGCTTGCCGTTTTCCTCGAGCTTAACCTTAAGCGTTCCGCAGGTAAGTGTTACAAAACAGTCACCTTCCTCGATTACCGCATCGGCACTCTGTGGCATAAGGGTGTAGCTTTCATCAATTACCCGATTATCGGGAAAGCCCTGAAAGCGGATTGCATTTTTTCCGCAGGCACTGATTCGCACAAGCTCCGTGTAACGGGTAAACAAAAGCTCGTTATCCTTAATGATAAGATTCTGCATAATCACACCTCCTTATATGTTATACTCTTTATAAAGCGTGGGTAAAATCTCAGAAAGATTTCTGTACTCAATACAGCAATGCCGTGCCATATCCTTTGCAAGCTTTTCTGTTATTATCATTTTTCTAAGAAGCCTGCTTTTCATTGTTTTGCCTAGCCAGAAACGGCTGATAAGAAATAAGCCCTCATCGGTTTCCTTGAAAATGTGAGCCATCTGTGTATGCATCACAAGTCCCCTGAATACACCGACGTGACCGCACACGATAACCGGAATGCCCTTTTCCTCCATTATCCCCTTTGAAAAGCCGAACTGCTCCGGAGTCACAAAATCAATTCTCAGCGGAAGAAGTGCCTTGCCGATTTTTTCAAGCGGATAATGAGTGTTATTTCTGAATTCGGGGCAGGAGCTGTTGTTGAAATAAGCCCTCTGTTTTTCAGGGTAGCCAATCCCCTTATGCTCACCGGGGAACCACACCTTGTAGCGCTCATCGGCCTGAGGGTGCCACCAGAACCACCATCTGATCATCTCAGCCGTTATACCCGACATAGGACAAACCATTGAAACAAGGAAGGTGCCGTCGGGCATTTTTGCGATTCCGACTTCCCTTTGAAGGCTTTCATCCTGCAGAATATCATTTTTGTTTTCGAATTCTGTGGCACTTACAGCCGAATTTTCTATAGCTCTGTGTATTTCGTCGGGAATTACGGGAAGCTCTTTATTCATTAAAGCCTTTATCATTTTATTTCACTCCTTATTCCAGCAGCTCGAATCTGCTTTTCTCGAATCGGATCAGTCCCTCGTCACGCATTTTACAAAGCTCGTTTGACATTGCACTGCGGTCAACGCAAAGGTAATCTGCCAGCTGCTGACGGTTAAAGGGTATTACGAAGGAAGCACTGCCCTGCTTTTTCGACTCCTCGGAAAGATAGGAAATAAGCTTTGCACGGGTGGTACGCCCCGACATATGACCGAGCTTCTGCACCAATCCTCTGTTCTTGTGAGAAAGGGCAAAGAACATATTCTGCACAATCATATTGTGAAAATGGCAGGCAGACGGGCAGGTTGTGAGTATACGCCTGACATCAAAGAAAATCACGGTGCTGTCCTCAACGGCAACAGCATCAAGGACAAGCACCCCGCTTCCGGGAGCTGCGTAAGCCTCGCCGAACATCTCACCGACGGAAATTTCAGAAAGGATACTGCGGTTACCCCAGTAGTCGTCCCTCTGAATGAGCACCTTACCCTCAACAAGAATGAAAATGCTTTTCACGCCTTCGCCCTCACGAAGAATGCACTCACCCTTTTTATAGCTTTGAAGCCTTGCTCCCAGGCAGGAAAGAAGAGAGGCGATTTCCTCCTCATTTATGCCCGAGAAAAGCTTCGCTTTTTTCAACATTGGAATAAATTTCTTCATAAAAGCCTCTTTTCTGTTGTAAAAACAACCGACTTTATATAATTATTGTAATATAATGTTTTCAACAAGTCAAGAGAGGAGACAGACTTATGATAAGAAAAATTATTAAAATAAATGAAGAAAAATGTAACGGCTGCGGTGCCTGTGCCGCCGCCTGCCACGAGGGTGCAATTGAAATGATTGACGGCAAGGCAAGGCTTACCCGTGAGGATTACTGCGACGGTCTCGGAGACTGCCTCCCAGCCTGCCCGACAAATGCAATTACCTTTGAGGAAAGAGAAGCCCCCGCCTACGACGAAGCAGCCGTCCTTGCCGCAAAGGAGAAGAAAGCCTCTTCGCCGCTTCCCTGCGGCTGTCCCGGCACACAGTCAAAGGCAATCTGCCGTGAGGACTGTGACTTACGTGCTGACTCCGCACCCGTAAGCAGTCAGCTCAGACAGTGGCCCGTGCAGATTAAGCTTGTGCCCGTGAATGCACCTTATTTCAACGGAGCAAATCTCCTTGTTGCGGCAGACTGCACCGCTTACGCCTACGGAAACTTCCACAATGAATTCATTCGCAACCGAATCACTCTTATCGGCTGCCCCAAGCTTGACGAGGGAGACTACACCGACAAGCTTACGGCAATCATCAGAAGCAACGACATCAGAAGCGTCACCGTTGTGCGCATGGAGGTACCCTGCTGCGGCGGAATTGAAAATGCAGTTAAAAGAGCCCTGATGGCAAGCGGAAAGTTCATCCCCCGGAGAGTTGTCACCGTGACGACGGACGGCAGACTTGTCGAATAAGCAACAACCGTTACACCCCTGACCTTACAAAAGGTCGGGGGTAAATTTTTAATCCGAAAAGAGATATTGTAATAACAGTCTTTTTGGTGTATTATAAGTAAGGTGACAGTATTCAAACCAAATAAGGTTTAATGGGGCATATTTTCACCGTAACAGCGTTAAAAAGCCTTGAAAGGCGCGAGCCTTCCTGCGGTTTTTGCCTTGTTACGATAAAAATCTTCTCCCATTAAACTACGAAGAATCTTAAATGTTCAAG
>JAZSAM010000098.1:0-12840 GCA_045601905.1 Acutalibacteraceae bacterium
TCAGCTTTATTTTGGTTTACCCGACGGCGTACAAAGGTACTCCGAGGGCGAGGTTTGTTTATAGCATAAAACGCAAAAACCTTGTTTTTGCCTGCTTTTGCTGATTTTTACAGTTTTAAAGGGTTTCTTTGGCAGTTCAAAACCGAAAGAAACCCTTTAGTTATCTTGTTTTATGCGGTCTGCACTTTTTTTACAGCCCCTTTTATTTTTATTTTCTTTGTAACGGGTTCACATTTCATTAGTATTATAAATGAACGGGAAAGAGGTGAGAGCTGATGCAGATTGATTTCGAGCAGGTATACGAGCAGTATTACAATGTGGTTTACCGTTATCTTATGTCGCTGACGAAGGATAAGCACTTAGCTGAGGATTTCACTCAGGAGACATTTTATAAAGCGCTTAAAAGTATCGATACATATAACCCTGAGATGAAAATGCTTTCGTGGCTTTGCACGATTGCCAAAAACACTTATTTTACCTGGGCAAAGCGACATAAGCGTCAACAGACACTGAGTGAAATTGACGAGGTTTACACCGATGACATTATCGACAGACTCATTGACAGTGAGGACACTGCCGATATTTATAAGGCTCTGCACAGTCTCGGTGAGCCTTATAAGGAGGTTTTTTCTCTGAGGGTGCTCGGCTCTCTGTCTTTTGCAAAAATAGGTGAGCTTTTCGGCAAAACAGAGTCCTGGGCAAGAGTTACCTTTCACCGTTCAAAGATTATGATAAAGGAGCGAATGAATGATGAATAAGTGCGCTGTAGTTAAAGATTTGTTACCGCTTTATGCTGATGGTGTTTGCAGTGAAGAGTCAAAAAAATTCGTGTCGGAGCATCTGCATGAATGTGATGATTGCTGTGAAGAATTGGAAAGCTTACGGTTTGACTTTAAGATAACCTCTGCCGATGAAAAGCAAGCAGTTAAAAAGTTCAGGAAAAAAACGGAAAAGAAAGTAGCAATAAAGATTATTTCTGTTATATTGGCGTTAGCTATGGGTGTTTTCGGCGCAGTTAACGCTGTGTGGTATCTCAGATATTCAAAACCTTTTGATAAACTTGCTTCAATGCAAAATAAATATATGTCAGAAGCAAATGAGAACACATCGGAGATAGAGGCAATCTTAGGTGAAAACAACAGCTACGGTATAGATACAAAAAAGTATGAAAATCTGTATATTGGGATGCAATTACCGGAATACTTAGAGAACAACGGTCTGATAAAGATTGTTGACGGAAAAAATGCAACTCAGGAAATTCGCACGGATATTGAAGTACGAATTGACAGTAAGGGTGACTATACATTCCTTGTCAATTTAATGTATGACCCGCCTGTTGATGAAGATTTTTACTGGCCTTGCTTCCGTATCGACGAGGATATGAAGCTTATCCTTACTGATGTTGAAGAATATGTCAACAAACAATACAAGCACTATATGAATAACAGAACCGAAGAAGAAGCCAAAGCGATAGTCAGAGAGAATATTGAAAAAGACAATGCCCAAGACAGAGAACTGTATGACGAATACTACGGGACAGTAAGAGATCTTATGATTGTCCTTCACGAAGGCTTCGGCATAGGTAATGTAACGGAATAAACAAAAATATCCACCTGAGAAAAACAGGTGGATATTATCATTATACCGGATATTTATTTGGCGGACAGTGACTGACTTTTGCAGTGGCTTTCCCGCAATTCCGCATTCCGCATTCCGAATCCCGAATTTATTTTGCTAATTCGTATGTGTCCTGAGCGATGAGAAGCTCTTCGTCTGTGGGAAGAACAAGAAGCTTGAGTGCACTGTCCTCTGTTGAGATTTCGATTTCCTGACCGCGTACTGAGTTAGCTTCTTCATTGATGGTTGTGCCGAGGAAGCCAAGCTTTTCAGCAACCCATGTGCGGTAGTGGGGGTTGTTCTCGCCGATACCGCCTGTGAATACAACAGCGTCAACGCCGCCCATAGCAGCAGCAAAGCCGCCGATGTGCTTGACAAGCTGATGGCAGAGCATTAATTCAACAAGCTGAGCTCTCTTGTCTCCATCCTTTGAACGGCCTTCGATTGTTCTGTTGTCGCTTGTAGCTGTGCCGGGGATTTCGTTGAAGTCTTCATCGTACTCTGCCGTAAGACCGAGCATACCTGACTTCTTGTTGAGGATATTGTCAACTTCCTTAGCTGAGAGGCCTTCTCTTTCGCAAAGAACTGCGATGATTGCAGGGTCAATTGAGCCTGAACGTGTACCCATCATAATACCCTCAAGAGGAGTAAGACCCATTGTTGTATCGAAGCACTTACCGCCCTTTACAGCTGAGATTGATGAGCCGTTGCCGAGATGGCAGGTTACAACCTTAAGCTCGTCTGCGTTGTACTTGCCGGGGTATTTCTTCATAAGGAAGTCAGTAGCACGTGCTGAAACATATCTGTGGCTGGTACCGTGGAAGCCGTATTTTCTGATGCCGTGCTTGAGATAATACTTGTAGGGAAGAGCATACATATATGCGTAGTCGGGGATAGTTGCGTGGAAGGCTGTGTCGAATACTGCAACCTGAGGAATACCTGCCATAATTTTTTCGCAGACCTCGATGCCGATAAGGTTAGCAGGGTTGTGAAGAGGGCCAAGGGGGATGCACTTTCTGATTGCAGCCTTAACGTCTTCTGTCACAAGTACACTGCCGCTGAACTCTTCACCGCCGTGGAGAACTCTGTGACCTACAGCGCTGATGTCAGCCATTGATTCAAGAACACCGATTTCCTTGTCTGTAAGTGTCTCGAGAAGAATTGTGATTGCGTCGTTGTGGTCATTTGCTTCAACGGGCTTCTTGTTGAAAACCTTAACCTCTTCGCCGTCCTTGTCTACCTTGTGAGTGAATGTGCAGGCTGTACCGATCTGCTCGAAGATACCCTTTGCAAGCACCTTTGCCTCAGGCATTTCGAAAACCTGATACTTGAGTGATGAGCTGCCTGCGTTGATAATTAATTCTTTGAAACTCATTTTAATCCACCTCTTGTTTTAGTTTTTATCCGTAATACGATACGGGGAATTCATAACTTTAATATTATAACACAATGTTTTCCTTTTTTCTACCCGTTGAGAAAAAATATTTAATCTGTTTCGGATTCTTGACATTGACGGTTTATTGTTTTAAAATGGAATAAAAGGAGTGTGTGTTATGGATTCGTTAATACCTGTAATTATAAGCTTGATTTTATTCATACCGTTGGTTGCGTTCATAATGTACTTACAGCGTAAAAGGATCGAAAAAGTACCTGAAACAAGAGTGAGGGTAACGGTTATTGATAAACGCCTTTCCGCCCCGCCCTCCACAAGCGGTATAACACCGCTCAGGATAGATGACGATGCTGTCAGCGGAACAGTTGTTTTTAAAAAGGAAAACGGCAAGCTGCTTGAGTTTCGGGTTGATGGAAGGGATTTCATTGACCTTTTCAAGGGCAGCGATGGAACGCTCACACATAAGGGGACAAGATTTATAGCCTTTGAAAGGAATTGACGACTATGGATTTTTACAATGTGTTTATGTATGCGGTATATATCTTTGTCGGCGTCGGGGCAGTAATCTGGGCTGTGAAAAAGGTTTTTCGCTGGAGTGAGAATAATCATTCTCCCATAACGGAGCACACAGTTGAGGTGTTGGATAAGCAAACACAGTCAAGAACCTCAAAATATCATCCCTCCAGAACGGGCTACAAAGCAGAAATAGCGTATTATCTTATTTTAAAGACAGAGGACGGAAAAAAGAAGCGTTACGCGGTTCCGATGCTGGACTTCGACAAAGCAGTTGTAGGGAAAAAGGGAGTACTTAAGCTTCAGGGTACGAGATTTTTCAGCTTTGAAAGGGGAAGGGAGTTTGTAAGTTATGAGTGATTTTTTTACTTCGGATCTGTTTTTTCTTGTTATTGCTCCGGCTGCAGGAATTACCTTTTGTGTTCTGCTTCTTGTGCTTGCTGTCAGTCCCGGAAAAAAGAGAAGCGCTCAGGTAAGGATTACAGAAAAATGCATAAAAAGAGAATACAAACGGGTGAGCAGCAAGGATAACTCTTACGGTATCGTTCTTCCTGCGTATTGTGTGACTTTCCGCCTTGAAAACGGTAAGAAGCGTGAGCGTCGGTGCTCGGAAGAGCTTTACAATGAGATTCAGGTTGGAGACGAGGGTCTTCTGACGTACAATCGTTTTATTATCGCTTTTGACAAAAGCGTAAGGAATTTTGTATATGGTGAACAATAAAATATGCTTTTGTTGTGCAATGTAACCCTGAGTAAGAAAATACTACCAAAATTTATCAATTTACTTTGGTGAAATTACATATTGCACAAAGTATAATAAAGTGGTAGAATAACACTCGTTGATTAAGGGAACTTACGGCAAATTCGGATTTGCTTTTAAAACGAGAAAATATATGATAAAAAAGGACGCCACGGGCGTCCTTTTTTATTTCAGACCGCCGATAATAACGCAAGAACGATAACAAGGTTATCTTGACTTTTTTTCACCCGCTCGGAGTATAACGATACACCTTCGGGGTGAAGAAAAAGCCATCTTGCATCATTCTCGTCGGTCTGATTAGTGATGTATTGAAAACACGATTTTTTTGTTTTCGGCGAAAAATAAAAAAAGCCAGAACACGGTTTGCACCGCATCCTGACTACTGGCTACCGACTACTGACTACTGGCTACCGACTGCTGACTACCGGCTACTGACTATTGCGAAGCATCCTTAACCATCTGCAGATAAGGCAGAAACCTGAAGCCGTTTCTTTTGTAAAGGGAAATGGCTTTTTCGTTATCTTCTTCAACCTCAAGGCGGATTCTGTCGGGGGAAAACTCTTTTTCGAGGAAGGTAAGAAACGCTGTTGCAATACCTTTTTTACGGAAAGCCTCGTTTATGAAAAGCTGCTCAATCCAGACGATGCTTCCGCCGACCTCGGGACAAAAGCTTTTGCTTAAAAGAGCATAGCCGGCATTTTCTTTGTCATATTCGAAAATATAACATAAAAGGTAGTCCTCACTGCGTATAATTTCCTTGAAGATGTTAAGGTGAAGCTTTGCATCCGTGGGCTGAAGCACCGCCTCCGAATGATAAAACCTCTGAAGGAAGGTGAGAAAAAGCTCCTTGTCGTCTTCACGGAGCTTTCTTATTGTAAGAGCCATTTTATCAGAACCTTTCTCTTGCTTCCTTGAGTTTTTTGGTGATTTCGATTTTCTGCGGACAGGCGCTCTCACACTTTTTGCAGTCGAGGCAATCGGAAAAATGCACCTTTTCTTCAAGGCTCCTGAATTCTTCCTTTGCGCTGAGGTCACCCTTGATGCTTCTGTTGTAAAGAGCAAAGCCTTCTGCAAGGGGGAGCTTTTTAGGGCAGGCCTCTGTGCAGTAGTTGCAGGCGGTGCAGGGAATAAGCCTTGCGTCGGTCAGAAGGTCGGCAATTCTTTCAAGCGTCTTTTTCTCTTCTACGGTGAGGGGCTTGAAGGAGTCTCCCATGTAGTTGAGGTTGTCCTCAAGCTGCGCCATGTCCGACATTCCGCTTAAAACGGTAATGACGCCTTCAAGGGATGCGGCAAAGCGGATTGCAAACGATGCGGGGGAAGCCTTTTCGTCAAGCTTTCTGAGGATTTTTACTGCTTCGTCGGGTAAGCTTGCAAGCTGACCGCCCTTTACGGGCTCCATTACGATGATGTCCTTGCCGTGCTTACGGGCAACCTCGTAGCAGAGCTTCGACTGAACTCTCGTGTCGAGCCAGTCAAGGTAGTTTATCTGAAGCTGAACGAATTCCATTTCGGGATGAGCTGTAAGGATTCTGTCGAGGACCTCGGCTGTGTCGTGGAAGGAAAAGCCGAGACGCTTTATCCTGCCTTCTTCCTTTTTCTTCATAAGATAAGAGAACACACCGAGCTTTTCAGCCCTTGCAAAGTTCTCTTCGTTGAGACAGTGCAGAAGATAATAATCGAAATAGTCCGTTCTGCAGCGGCGTAGCTGGTTGTAGAAAATTCTTCGTGTGTCAGCTTTGACCTTAAGCATGCCTACGGGCATTTTACTTGCAAGCAGGAAGGAGCTTCTGTCGTAAACAGAGCAGATGAGCTCACCTGCGGCACTTTCACTTCTTCCGCCGTGGTACATGTAGGCAGTGTCGAAATAGTTGAAGCCATTTTTAAGAAAGGTGTCAATCATCTGTGCTGACTGTACCTTGTCGATTTTTTCGTTACGGTTGGTTTTCTTGGTTACGGGAAGCCTCATAAGGCCGAAGCCGAGATTTTTCATAATGCTACACCCTTTTCAATTTTTTATTTGCTTTACGGTAAATATTATAAATAGTTGAAAATGTAAAGTCAACAGTCTAAAAGTTAACAAAAAACACTTGCCTTTTATACAGATTGAATAAAAATTTTTGCACAAAATTAGTTAATAATCTGTTGTAATTTTGGTTATTTTATGGTAATATATAAACTGTTAACTTCAAATAAGCTTAGATTGTTTGAATTGGCAAATTTCCGGTTTCGTAAAAATGGAACCAAATTGGAGGTAATTGAATTGAAATCTTACACAGTAAACAACATCAGAAATATTGCAATTGCAGGTCACACAGGTAAAGGTAAGACTGCACTTTCAGAAGCAATGCTTTATGTTGCAGGTGTAACAGACAGACTCGGCAAGGTTGCCGACGGTAATACCATTATGGACTATGATGCTGAAGAAAAGAAGCGTAAGTGCTCCATTTCCGCAGCTTGTGCATCCCTTGAGTGGAGAGATACAAAGATCAACATCCTCGATGCTCCCGGTAAGTTTGACTTTGCCGGCGGTATGGCTGAAGCAATGAGAGCAGCTGACTGTGCAGTTATCGTTACATCTGCAGGCTCAGGCGTTGACGTAGGTCTTGAAAAGGCAATCAAGGCAGCCGACGCAAGAAAGATTGCAAAGTTCTTCGCAATCACAAAGGTTGACTCTGAAAACCGTGACTTCTACAAAACCTTCGAGGCTCTCAAGGCTGAGCTCGGCAACAAGCTTTGCCCCGTTGTTGTTCCCTATATGAACGGCCCCGTTTGCGAGGCCTTTGTAAACCTCTGCTCAAACAGAGCATTCAAGTATCCTAACGGCAGACCTCAGGAAATCGAGCTTGTTTCCGACGACAACATCCTTGCAATGCGCGCTGCTCTTGAAGAGGCAGTTGCAACTGTTGACGAAGAGCTTATGGAAAAATTCTTTGAGGGTGAGCCTCTTACAAATGAAGAAATCATCAACGGTCTTACAAAGGGCGTTGAAACAGGCGAAATCTGGCCTGTATACGCTTGCTCAGCAACAAAGGTTGACGGCTGTGATATGCTCCTTGACGCTATCGTTTACTCAGCTCCCTCACCCGATAAGGCAGAGCCCGAAATTGCAACAGATGAAAACGGCGATGAAATCGAAATCGAATGCAAGACAGACGCTCCTCTTGCGGCTATCTGCTACAAGACAATTGCTGACCCCTTCGTCGGCAAGATGTCCTTCGTAAAGGTTCTCGCAGGTAAAATCACATCCGACACACCTGCCTTCAACTCAAGAACAGGCGAAAGCCAGAGAATGGGTAAGCTTGTTGCTGTTACCGGTATCAAGCAGGAAGATGTTAAGGAAATCGGCACCGGTGATATCGGCGTTATCACAAAGCTTTCAGGTCTTGCAACCGGTGACACACTCTGCGCAGCAAAGAACCCCGTAACTCTTGCAGGCGTTAACTTCCCTGCACCCTCACTTTCAATGGCAGTTGTTGTCAAGAAGAAGGGCGAAGAGGACAAGGTTGCTTCAGGTCTTCGTAAGATCATCGCAGAAGATCCCACAGTTTCCTTCGTATCAAACGACGAAACAAAAGAAATGGTACTTTCAGGTCTCGGCGAGCAGCACCTCGAGGTTGTTGTTTCCAAGCTTAAGGCAAAGTACGGTGTAGATATTGACCTCAAGATCCCCAAGGTTGCTTACAGAGAAACAATCCGTAAGAGCTGTCAGGTTCAGGGTCGTCACAAGAAGCAGTCAGGCGGTTCAGGTCAGTTCGGTGATGTATTCATCCGCTTTGAGCCCCACACAGGCGACGAGCTCATTTTCGAAACAGAGGTTGTCGGCGGCTCAGTTCCCAAGAACTTCTTCCCCGCAGTTGAAAAGGGTCTTCAGGAAGCAATCCTCAAGGGACCTCTTGCAGGCTATCCCATGGTAGGCCTCAAGGCAGTTCTTTACGACGGCTCATACCATCCCGTTGATTCAAACGAAATGGCATTCAAGACCGCTGCAAAGATCGCTTACAAGAACGGTATGGCTCAGGCTAACCCCGTAATTCTTGAGCCTATCGGTGAGCTCAAGGTTTATATGCCCGATGCTAATCTCGGTGATATTATGGGTGACATCACAAAGCGCCGCGGCCGTGTTCTCGGTATGGGTGCAGCTGACGAGCCTAAGATGCAGGAGCTTGTTGCTGAAGTTCCCATGGCTGAAATGGGTGACTTCTCCACAACACTCCGTTCCGTAACAGCAGGCAGAGGCTACTTCACTCTCGAGTTTGCACGTTACGAGGACGCTCCTTCAATGGTAGCTCAGAAGGTTATCGAGGAAGCTAAGAAGGATATGGAAGACTGATAACAGTTCTGAACGAGCAATAAAAGTTTTTTGATTACTTTTTTTCAAAAAAGTAATGCCATG
The DNA here is from genome assembly GCA_045601905.1 of Acutalibacteraceae bacterium. GTDB lineage: Bacteria > Bacillota > Clostridia > Oscillospirales > Acutalibacteraceae > UBA6857. Next base: position 8,677 of record JAZSAM010000098.1, read on the forward strand.
CGGCGAGCAAAAAATCAAAGCCACGGAACGGGTTGTTCTGTGGCTTTTTTTGAAAGGAAACATTTATATGGATGAAAAAATCAGATTAAGAAAAATATTTTTTCTTGTTTTCGTTGTATTTATAGTTATTGCAACGGTATTGGTTTTTACATCGATACCGCATAAAGCGATTATCATTATGCTTATTACAGCTGTGTCGATAATTGCTTATATAATTTCTGAGAGTCTCAGACCCAAAACCAGTTCAGCAATAAAGCGAAAGTTTAACATTCTACACATTGTATTTATTCTTTCAGTGATTGTATTTATGTTTTTTATCATTATTACAAGGTTATATTAAAATGAAATTGACTTTTTGCCGGAAGAAAGAATAAAAGCCCTTCAATGTAATATAAAAAAGGAGGTATCAGTATGAAGAATAAAGTCGTAAAAATAATAATTTCTGCAGTTTCAGTTGCCCTTGCTTTGGTAATCCTGTTTTTCCTGAATGCATTTTTCGGCAATCCTGTCTCAAAGGCTCTTGCGAGAAATACAGCTGAAAAGCACCTTGCCGAAACCTATGCCGATACGGATTACTACATTGAAAAGGTCGGGTACAATTTTAAGTTTTCGGATTACTACGCATTGATAAAATCTCCGTCGAGCATAGACACTGTTTTCAAGCTTCACATCTCAATGCTCGGTGAGCTTGGTTATGATACCTACGACAGTGTCACAAGCGGCTTTACTACGGCGCAAAGGCTTGAGACGGAGTACAGAGCTCTTACGGATAAAATCCTGGAAAGCGAAAAATTCCCGTATTCCGCTGACATTGCATTCGGCACTCTCGAGATTTACCCGGGGGAAGACATCGGTATCGAAGGCAACGACATTCCCGCTTATGCCATCAATCAGAGCGAGCTTGTGCTTGATAAAATTTATGACATAAATGAGCTTGGAAAAAGAGCAGGCACTCTTGTGATTTATGTTGACAGTGACACCGTAACTGCCGAAAAGGCGGCAGAAGTGATGCTTACCGTCAAGGATATTTTTGATGCTGAGGGTGTTTCCTTTGCGGCTATGGATTTTACCCTGCAGTATCCGAAACCTGAAGAAGGAGTTCGTCCCGAGGGTTATATCGGTGTGGAGGATTTTCTTTATGATGAAATTACAGAGGAAAATCTTGCCGAAAGAGTCGCTGAGGCTGACAGAGAGTTAAAGGAAAAGTACGAGGAAACGGATAAAGAAATGGGTTTAAAGTGAAAAGGTGAAATACGGAAAGTTCTTTTGGTTACTTTTCTTACAAGAAAAGTTACGCCTGCCCGGCTAGGGCATATAAACCTTAAACACAATTCATGAATAAGATTGCTACAGACAGAAAAGGGGCTGTAAAAAAAGTGCAGACCGCATAAAACAAGATAACTAAAGGGTTTCTTTCGGTATTGAACTACCAAAGAAACCCTTTAAAACTGTAAAAATAAAACAGGCGTTGTGCTTACAATGACACAACGCCTGAGAGATTGAACTTTTTTTGCTCGCCGCAGGGCATTACTTTTCTTGAAAGAAAAGTAATCAAAAGAACTTTCCGTTTTTATCCCAGAAACTCCACAACCTGCTCAATTTCCTTTTCGTCAAACAAAACGATTCCGTTTTCGAGCATCTTAAGCATCTCTTCGCCCTTTTCGTCACCGCTTTCCTTGATTTTGCCCTTCATCATCTTAAGCATCATACCCATCATCATTTTGTACATGCCCTTGAGCTTGTTAATGTCAAAATCACCGGGCAGGAAAAAGTAAGGCTCTGTAATGCCGTTTTTTGCTTTGGCTTCTTCTGTTGCCTTTTCGCTTTTCATCATACCGACACCGCAGACAGCTTTGACATTTGAAAAAGTTTCCCTGATTTCCTTGAGCCCCTGAAGAGCTCCTGCCATAATCCAGCCGATGAAGATGATTTCCTCGTCAGCAGATATAGTGTTTCTTTTTGAGATTTCAACACAGGGAAGGTTTGTCTTTTCACCTAAAAGCTCTGCGTATCTTTTTGCCGAGCCCGTGTTTGAGCAATACACTATTGTTGCCATTTTAAATTCCTTTCTGTTATTGCACTATTACGCTACGGGAAGATTGAAGCAGTGCATCTGGAGTGCTGAAAGCATTCTTAAGGGCTCTGCCGAGGTGAATTCGGTGCCCTCTGCAAAAAGCTTCTGCTGAAGCATGATTGCGGCAAGAAGGGCAGGCTCTGCCTGAGAAACGTGGCACTTGATGCTGTCCATTTTGAGCTCCTCAAATTCGGTGATGTCAATGAGTGTGTTGGGCTTGTCGGTGTAATAGAAGCCGACACCCTTGACTCTCCAGGTGTCCTCACGGAACTTGCTGTCAACAAAGTCCGGGTAGAAGTTGCACAGCGCATCCATTGCAGCAAATTTTACGGCGTTGCCGATTTTTATGTGGTCGCTGTGGCACTCTGTTGCAAGGTTGGGATCGGCAGTGATGACATAGTCGGGCTTGACCTTTCTGATAACCTCAACAATTTTAAGGGAAATCTCCCTTTCGGAGGCATCAGTCTTGTCAGCAAAGCCGAGGAAGCCTGCATTTTTCATGCCGAGCTTCTTCTGTGCTGCAAGGGCCTCCTTCTGTCTTATTGTCTGCACATCGTTTTCCTTGCCGAAGTATTCGGGTTCAGCAAAACGGTCATCAGTAACCGTAAGCTCGTAAACCTCAACGCCGAGAGAAACGAGGTAGGCAATTGTTCCGCCTGCACCGATCTGGTTGTCGTCGGGGTGAGGCTGAACGAAAAGGACACGCTTCGCCTTTGTAATGTCGGGGGGTGCACAGATTGCGTCAGCGGCGGCAGTTGCGGCCGTAAGCACGTTCTGTGTAAGCTCGTATTTTATTGAGCCGTTGCGTTTTCTGAGAATGTTTTTGATCTTGTTTTTCATATTTTCGCCATCCTTTGTCTTTTATAACAAATATTGTATATCAAATTACGCTTTGAGTCAACTCATAGTCACAAAAAACAGTTTCAACTTTTTTGCTGCAGCAGTCGGGGGAGTATACCCAGCGGTCAATGAAGGAGCTGTCACTGAAGTATTCCACGGGCTCGTTGGGGTACTGTGCATCGAAGGAGTCCACAATGATGAGCTTGATTTTCATTCTTTCGGGAATGAGGTTTTTGATGTAGACGCTCGCGTGCTGACCGGGTACAACCCCGGGCACATACTCGGCAAGACCTGCAAGATTCGGCTTCAGCTCAACGAAAATGCCGTAGCGTTCAACGGAGCGCACAATCCCCGGAACGGTTTCACCTGCCTTGAAAAAGGCGGCATTTTCCTCCCAAGTACCGAGAAGCTCCTTGAAGGAAAGCGTCACTCTGCCGTTTTCGTCAATGCTTCTGACAACGGCCTTTATTTTTTCGCCGGTGCTGAATCTTGCCGAAGGGTGGGGGATGCGTGAAACGGAAATGCTGTCAATGGGCATCAGTGCGGAAATGCCTGCACCGATGTCGGCAAAAACGCCGAAGGATTCCATGTGAGTAACAACGGCATCGATTACCTGACCGGGGGTTAGCTTTGAAACATAATCCCTCATATAGTCAAGCTGAACTGCCTTGCGGCTTAAAACAGCGCAGATTTCACCCTTTTCGTCGGTAGTGAAGTCGATGATTTTACACATAACAGGCTTGTTTACCCGTGAGATTATCGCAATGTCTCTTACCGAGCCGTCATCTATTCCGATAGCACCCTCATTTCTCGGTATGATGCCCTTCATTACGCCAAGGTCGACGTGGAGATTGTGGTCCTTGTCGCAGACGGTAGCACGCACCTCAAGGATTTTACCGCTGTAGTAGGCTTCCTTGATTGCCGCCTTTGAGGACAGAGCATTTTTGTTTTCTTGTGTGCCGATAAGGTGATTTTCAGGATAATACTTTTTCATTTTTAAAACCCTTTCTGTTTTTAATTGCAATTAGATTTATATGCATCTGAGCCGCGAAATATTTTAAGCGGCATTTTTATGAAGTTATGTTTATTTTATGTTGATATTCACGTTTATTATGTGCTATAATATATTGATAAATACACTTTATGTTCTGAGGTGAATCAAATGGATATTCAAGTAGGCGACAACCTGATTATGAAAAAAAATCATCCTTGCGGAAACAATGAATTCACCGTTCTTCGCTCGGGTATGG
>JAZSAM010000099.1:0-36051 GCA_045601905.1 Acutalibacteraceae bacterium
AGACCCAAAAGTGCGAATTTTTGTAAGGCTTTTTGGATGTTGAGGATGCCGACAGGCTGCCGCCTTTCAAGTCCGAAACGCCGAAAAGGCTCAAAAATTCACACTTTTAGGCGAGTTCGGATTTATGCTCGCCAACCTAAGGAAGTGAAATCATGCCAAAGGAAAAAAACTCAATGCTTGTGGGTAACCCGCTTAAAACAATAATTCTTTTCGCCCTTCCGATTATGGCATCCTCTATGCTTCAGTACAATTACTCCCTTGTTGACAACATCATCGTCGGACGTTATGTCAGCAATGAGGCGCTTGCCGCAGTAGGAAGTGTCGGAGCAATCAACTCCTTCATCATCGGTGCGGCTCTGGGACTTACAAGCGGGTTTTCCATTCCCGTTGCCCATGCCTACGGAGCAAATGACGACAGAAAAGCCTCCCGCTTTGCAGGAAACAGCATTGCCCTTGCTTTCATCATCGGAAGCATCTTCGCAGTTATAGCGCACATCCTTTCCGCTCCCCTTCTGAGGCTCATCGGCACACCCGTAGAAATCATTGACCTTTCCGGTGCTTACCTGAACATACTTTACTACGGCATCCCCTTCCAGATGCTTTCGAATAATTTCACGGCAATCTCAAGAAGTGTGGGTGAAAGCAAAAAGCCCCTTTACTTTTTCTCCTTTACGGTAGCTCTCAACGTTTTCCTTGATCTGCTTTTTGTAAAGGTGTTCTCGTGGGGCGTCGAGGGTGCAGCAGCGGCAACACTAATCTGTCATATGACTGCGGCAGGACTAAACGGAGCTTATGTGCTTTTCTTCTTAAAGAAAATCCGTTTTGTAAAAAAGGATCTTATTCCCGACAAAAGGATTTCACTCAAGCAGATTTCTCTGGGCATTCCCGTTTCTTTGCAGTTCACAATGACCTCCGTCGGCTCGATGTGCCTTCAGAGTGTTGTTAACTCCTTCGGCACAAATGTCATTGCAGGCTTTACCGCCGCAGGCAGAGTTGAGGGGCTTACGAACATTCCGATGTCGGGACTCGGTGTTGCAACGCAGACCTTTGTAGGACAGAATTACGGGGCAAAGAATTATACCCGTATAAGGCAGAGTGTAAAAAGGATTTTCCTTCTTGACCTCGCAGTTTCGGTAATTATGAGCATCACCCTTTATCTCATCGCAGAGCCCGTTGTTATGCTCTTTATGGATGAATTCAATCCCGAAATTATGGCGGCGGCAAAGCGTTACATCCTTGCAATCGCACAGTGCTACAGCCTTGTCGCAGTACTCTTCGTTATGCGTAACACCCTTCAGGGTCTCGGCTTCACCTTTGCAAACTCTGTTGCAGGTGTCGGTGAATTCTTTGGCAGACTCCTTGTCGCCTTCGTGCTCACTCCCCTTCTGGGCTTTGACGCGGTATGCTATGCAGGCCCTGCCGCCTGGCTTATGGCAGATATTCCTCTGATAATAATCTATATTATCAAGCAGAAAAATTTCAAAAAAGAATCTTTGCTGCAAGGCTGATTTAATCTTAATTCCTATTGACAAGCGGTTAACTTTATATTAAAATGGTGTAAAGATAAAAATCTTACAATTTTTCAAGGAGGTTTTTGCAATGGATAAGACAAATGTATTTTTCGATTTCGTTGAGACTTACTGGGATGATATCGCAGAGTTCTTCAAGGCTCTCAGAGATTGGATCACAGCTATCATCGGCAAGATGAACGGCGAAGATGCAGCTGAAGAAGAAGAAATCGCATAAGCTAAAAGTAAAAATTCAGGCGGTGCAGTTTTATACTGCACCGCCGATTTTGTTTTTGTCACTACTTTATAATTTACCTGCAATCTTCTTCACTCTGTCAACCATACCCTTGACAAGGGGAAAGGCAACAACCGAAAGAATTATACCCTTTATGGCATTGAGTGCCGTTGCTGACAGAACAGCCGTCCACAGACCGGCATCGTCAATTGTGATTCCGAGGAAATACTTGAAGAACAAGGGAGCAATAAAATAGTTTGCACCTATACCGAGCACAACGATTGTGATAAGTCCCGAAAAAGCGGCAACAAGAATGTTCTTCGTCTCCTTCATTTCATCCTTGTGCTTTCTTATCACAAATGAGAAGGGTACAACATAAGCACAGCCTACGATGAAATTCATAAGGTTACCGAAGCCCATCTGTGTGCCTACACCCTTTACGGCAAGCTCAAGAACATTTTTAACAAGCTCAACGATCGCTGCATAGAGAGGGCCGAAAACAATGCCCGCAAAAAGAGCGGGGATGTCGCTGAAATCCATTTTCAGATGTCCCATTGCAGGAGGGGTTACGGGAAATTCAAGAAGCATAAGCACAAAACTCATTGCTGAAAGCATTGCGCAAACGGCAAGGGTTATGAGATGAGTGATAAAGTTTTTCTGTTTCATAAAATATCCTTCTTTCTTTTTCGGGGCGCGAAAAATCCCCGGCATATAAAATATACCGGGGCGAAAATACAGATATGTATTCTTCTTTCATCCGGACTGTACCGTCGGCTTCGGAATCGCACCGAATCTGCAACTGCTCGCGGGCTAAGGCTTGCACCCATTACCGCCGGTGAGGAATTTCACCTCGCCCTGAAGATTATTTCTGCAAATATAATATCACTGTGTGCGGTGTTTGTCAATGGAAGAATATACAAAGTGCTTTGTTGTTTTTCTACAAAATCACACTCTTGTTTCAAGTACCGTAACCTCACCGAGGATTTCAAAGTCACCGAAGCCTGCAGGAACAAAGAGGCTGTCGCCCTTGTAAAGCGTCACACAGCTGTCACCGTGCATCACAACACCGTTGCCCTCAAGAGCAACAAGTGAAACAAAGGATTCCTTACCCGCAGTAAGTGAAGCCTTCTCCTCAACCTCAAGTCTTTTCACTGTAAAAAGCTCGCAGGAGGTAAGGAGAGTCTCTGTGTAGCCGTCCTTTTTTTCGGGCTCGCCCTGAGGACTTCCGCTTGCATCGATTGCCTTTGTTACCGTGACATCAACTGCCTTTTCGATGTGAAGCTCTCTGGGCTTTCCGTTCTGCAGTCTGCCGTAATCGTAAACGCGGTAGGTTGTATTTGAGTTCTGCTGAACCTCGGCAAGTAAAATGCCCTTGCAGATTGCGTGAAGAGTGCCTGCCTCAATAAAGAAGATGTCGCCCTTTTTAACCTTGACTCTGTTTACATAATCAAGAAGAGTGTTTTCCTCAATGCTCTTTCGGAAGGTTTCCTTGTCGATGTCCTTTCTGAAGCCGAAAATAATTTCGGCATCCTCATCGCAGTCAACAATATACCATGCCTCCGTTTTGCCGAATTCTCCCTCAACACGCATAGCGTAATCATCATCGGGGTGCACCTGAACGGAAAGGTTATCCTTTGCATCAATCAGCTTTATGAGAATGGGAAAAGCAGAAAATCTTTCGCAGTTTGTGCCAAGATAGTTTTTGCCCTCATTTGCAAGCAAATCTGAAAGGGTTCTTCCCTTAAAGTCGCCGTTTTCAATCACACACTGACCTGCTTCGTGGCACGAAAGCATCCAGGCCTCTGCCTGTCTGTCGTCGAAGGAAAGGATTCCGTACTCCTTTGAAAGACGGGTGCCTCCCCAGATGTAATCCTTTGTCGGCGGTGTAAGCTTTAAAATTTTCATATTCGAGTCTCCCTTATTCATATTCGGTTAATTCCGGGCTTATACATATATTAAATACAGCTCAGAGGTGGTTTTATTTTGAACTTTTCAAGCACAATTTTAGTTGCGGCTCTTATTCTTTCTCTTATTATAATACTCACCGCATCACTTAAAAGCAAGCATTTTTTCAAATCCCTTTTTCTTACGGCATTTTCAGGCTTAAGTACCCTTTTTGCCCTTTCTTTTATTTCGCAGTTTACTCCGATTACTCTGCCCGTAAACTGCTTTACTGCCGCCGTAAGCGCCCTTTCGGGCATTCCCGGTGTGATTTCATTGCTGCTTACTTCCCTATAAGTGTTTCGCAGATGCCCTTTGCGATTGCCTGACCGAGAAGCTGCTGATTCTGCGGAACTGTGAGCATATAGCATTCAGTATCGTTTGTCATAAAGCCAAGTTCAATGAGAACACTCGGGCATTCGTCAAGTCTCGTCACCGAGAAGGGATAGAACTTGACTCCTCGGTCAATTTCATCGTAAACATCCTGCTGACCTGCATAAAGATAGTTTCTGTAAACAGAGATGATTTCATTGTGAATGTTTGTGGCAAGGGGCATTGAGAAGGGCTTGTAATAAAACGCTGACGAACCCATACTGCCCGGATTTTCCGAAGCGTCGGAATGAATGCTTACATAAAGGTCTGCCTTTACCGAGCGTGCAAAAATCTTTCTGCCCTCAAGGCTTATGTCATCGTCGCCGTATCTTGTCATATAGACGGTGACACCCTGCTGTTCAAGGAAGTTTTTGACCTGATAAGCCACAAGAATGTTGATGTCGCTTTCCTTTACTGCGCCCGAAAGTCCCATTGCACCGCAATCGTCGGCACCGTGTCCCGGGTCAAGCACGACTACACTGCCTGCAATTTTATTAAGACGCTTTCTTACGGTGATGACCATTTCATCGCCCTCATAGCCTATGCTGCAGCCGTAGAACACGCCTCTTTCACGCAAGGGCAGGTGAAGTGTTGCCGTCTGATTTTCCGCTGAAACAGACCAGGTTGCCGAGGAAACGACATCACTTGCCGAGCAGTCAATCTCACCGCTTGCGGCTGTGGTGTAATAGAAGGTCAGGGAAATTCCCGAGGTGTTAAGCTCAGAAACATAGAAGGGATAATTGTTGTTCGTATAGTAGCTCTGCTCGGAAAACTCCATTTTGTAAGGAACCTTCCATACATTCTGAAGCCTTATGGTAAGCTCACCGCCGTTTCCGTAAACGGAGTTTACCGTAAGGTTGTTTTCCGGCATCGGTGAGGAAGGCTCGAGGGTGACGCTGTCTCTTGCGACCTTGAGTCCGCAGGCAAGCTCGTAATAATAATAAGACTCGTTCTGCTCCTCGTCAAAGAACTGACTTTCACCGATTACAAAGTCCTTTGTACCCTTTGCAAGAGGCATAAATGAGGGGTCAAAGTTAAGTGATTCGCCCGAGGGAAGTGCATCGGTGTAATCAGCCGAAACCACAGCCGTCTGGTTACCCGTATAGGGTGTGTTGTTGGCGTTTGTGGTTGCCTTGCTTATTGCCGCACTGATTGAAGGCTTGACCTGCTGCTCTGTGTCGATGTATGTGGGGTTGTAATTTTCTATTCCGAAGGTTGTCCCGTTATTAAGCTGCTTTTGTGTTGTAGTGGAGCCCGGTGTGTATTCGAGCATAATGGGAGTAATTGAAGCACCGTCAAGCTGCTGAGTCTGTCCGCCCATAGTTGCAACTGCACTGATTTTTCCGAGCGACGAAATCTCTGAAGCATCAGTGGGCATTTTTACCCTTGCATAAAAGGGAGTATAGCCCGTAGCTCCATCCTGCTTTTCGGCAGGATATTCGTTTGTGCCGACCTTTACGGTGACCTCTGCCTCATTGTATGCCATAACAATGACAACAAGCTCCTCGCCGGGCGAAACCTTTATTCTGTCGGCAGGTGCAACACTTCTGATTATCTCACCGTCAAAGACGTATTCGACCTCGTACTGTACCTCCTTTGAATTCTGTGAAAACACAAAGGAGTTTTTACCTCTGAGAAGGTCAAGACCGATTTCACCCTTACCCTTAGGGATAAGTCCGATGTTTTTTCCGTTGACGTAAACGGGATAAAGGTAAGACGCCGTAAGGGTAACCTTGTGCGAGGGCTCCTCAACCTTGAGCACCTGCGTGGAATCGTAATCCTCAACGCCTATACCTCTGAAGGCAAGAATCGGAGCAATTCCCGTTTCAATGTAGGTTTTGACAGCAGTATAGCAGTTGTCCGTATCAGCCTTAATGTCGGAATAAGTAGAGAAGGCTCTGTATTCCATCTGTGTGCTTTCTCTTAAGGCGTAGTAGCCCTTGAGAGCCTGCTGAGCCTCTGTATCCTTGCCGTAAACGGAAAAATCCGTAAGAGCATTCACGCTTATGTCTTCAGCGAAGAGCTCGCTTTGCACCCTTTTGACATTTTCTGCATCAGCCTCACTGTTTACTGTGAGAAAAACTCCGTCAAAGAGACTTTTATCAAGCTTTGAGATAAGCTGACTGTCGCTACAGATTACAAAAAGCTCTCTGCTTCCGAGTCCGATTCTTGCTGCTTTAAGCTTTTTGTTTATGCTTTCCGCCTTTTCCTGACCGAGTGTGCCAAGGTCAATTATAACACCGTGGGAAAAGCTTCTGAAGCCTGCGATGCTGTCGGCAGAAAGGTAAGCTGTGCAGTAGACATAAGCTCTTTTCTTTGCCGAAACGAAGTAATTACAGATACGGCTGAGCTTTTGTGTTTCCGAATCGGAAGCTGATGATGTTGACTTATTTGAAAGAGCACTGCTTTTTAAAATTACGCCGTCAAGGTAGTCTGCCGCAATGTCCTTTGCGGCTTTTTTCAGGTCCGCACTGCCGTAAACAAAGCTGCAATCCTTTTTCTCCTCAAGGAAAACAAGGTTTACTGCTTCGGGCGCTTTTTCAATTGTGTTTGCAAGAATATACTCCTCCCTGCTTGTTCCCCCCGATGACGAGGCATCTTCAGAATCACTCTGCCCCGTCAGAAAGAACAGGACTATCATAGTAAGAGCCGCAAATACCATCAGACCTACGGCAATAAATACATTTCTCTTTTTATACATCTTTTTTCCTTCTTTTTATCTTAATCTTTTTCACATTAAAGAATCTGTCTCAGATTGGCAAGCTCTGCGGCAGGTGAATTGCCCTCATCGTCAAAATACTCAAGAGAGAAAATCACAAAGCCGTCACAACCTCTGCTTCTTAAATACTGCACCTGACGGGCAATTATGTCTGTACGCTCATTCCATTCGTTAATGCCGTCGCCTGCATAGGTGTCCTCGGTTCCTGATTTGTAAAGTGCGAGGCCTACGGGCATTTTTACGCCTTGTCCCTTAAGTGCCATCCAGTCATCGGTGCACTCATCAAAGGGACGGGACGAATGCTCAAAGCCGAAGTAAATCTGCGGGATTATCATATCCGCATAACCGCCCTTACACCACAGCTCAACATCGGCGTAAAGGCTTTCGTAGTTGTTGTCGATGTTGCCGGCAGGGCTGATTGAGAACATTTTTCCGTAGCTTTTAACTGTTGAATAAAGTGAAGAGACAAGCTTGTTTACATTGCTTCTTCTCCAGTCATCAAGGCTCATTGTGCCGCCCGAGGAGAGATAGGCATTGTACTGCTGACTGTCGAAGTCGCCGCAATCGGGAGGGTAAAAGTAATCGTCAATGTGGATGCCTGCAACGTTGTAGCCCTCAAGAATTTCGGCGGCACCCTCCAGAACAAGCTGCTGTGCCTTTTCGGAGGCAGGGTTGAAGTAAATCTTTTCACCCACGATCGCAACATCCTCGTTTGAGGACGGATTGTGCCACTGCTTCGCCTTATTGTCGTCGCTGAGCTCATTTATGTCCGTGCCGTTATGTACTCTGTAGGGATTTATCCAGGCGTGTACTCTTATGTTATTTTCTGTCATCACTTCACAGATAATTTCAAGGCAGTCAAAGGGAAGCTCCCCGCCCTGAACACCTGCGGCGTACTCTGAAACGGGGTAAACCTTACTTTCGTAAATGGCATCGGCATAGGCTCTTACGTGAGCGAAAACATCGGTAATTCCGTAGCGTGAAAAATCTGCACAAAGCTCTTCCATATAAGCTCTGTAGCTTTCCTCATCGGAAACCTCGTTTGTTACATCTATTTCATAATAGCTCATCCACACGCCGCGGATTTCACCATGAACGGCATCAGAAACATTGTTATTGCCGACAGGTGTCACAGTTGAAGGCACGGTGATGTACGACGAGGGTGAGGCAGCTGTGCTTTCCGTGACGGAATTGTTGTCGCAGGACAAAAGCCCGTGGGAAACCGTTGTGGTCTCATCAAAAAGAAAGCTGTTTGTGACTGAGGGTGTCTCCTCTATGTCACCAAAGGGCTTTGTTTCTCCGCACGCCGTTAAAAGAAAGAGAATAAGAAAAACACAGCTTAAATATTTTTTCATCGTTATCCTCCTTGACAACAAGAGAAAAATTACTTACAATAATAAAAGAATATGACGGAGGTAATTACCATGGCAATCAGAACTATCAACAAGTTAAGCTCACGTGACGACGGCTTCAGCGAAAACATCGTCTGTCCCGTTTGCGGTAAAAATGTTTCAATGAAACTTTTCACCACAATTGACTCCGGTCTCGTTGCAAAAATCGCAAAGGATGACAAGGATCTTTCAATTGCCGTTTGTCCTTACTGCAGTACGGTTTACTCGGTCAACAAAAATTACATCAACGAGAAAAATTCGGGCACCTTTGTCACCTTGACCAAGGAAGACCTCAAAATCATCACAAGGGTAAAATGAGTAAGGAGCTTCTGATTTTCCTTCTGTCATATCTTGCCTTCATTTCAGCAGTTACCTGTGTAATTACGGTTGCCGACAAAATCAAAGCAGGTAAGGGAGCCTTCCGCATACCCGAAAAAACCCTTTTAATTCTTGCTTTTCTTGGCGGAAGCGTGGCAGAATACCTCACAATGAGGTGCATCCGTCACAAAACTCTGCACAAAAAATTTATGATCGGTCTGCCCGTAATTATAGCTCTGCAAATACTTATTTTTGCATTCTTTATATTCAAAATATATTTTACATTAAAACCAGCCATCTGACAAGATGGCTGATAATTTTTTATAGAAAAATTTATAATTATATACAAGGAATAAGAAGCATACCTTCTCTTGTCTCCTTCTCATTTTTTATTCCGTTTTCTCTCATAATGAGCTCCACCGTTGTGTTGTGATGCCTTGCAATGTCCCAGAGGCTTTCGTCCTTTTCCGCAAAATAAAGGGTAAGAGCAACGCCTTTGTCCTTTATGGGCTTATCCTTTAAGAGAGCAAGCTCCTTGAGAATCTTCTTTTCGTATCTGCAAAGGATTTTACCGCAGACGGTATAGTCAAGCTGGATTTCTGCCTTTTCACTTGACGAAAGAGAAGCTGAAGCTGAGTTGACACAAATCAGAAATTCTGCATAGGGCTCCTTGCATTTCTTTGCGATTACATAAGAAAACTCAAAATCGAGATTCTTTTCACAGTAGCCGGGTACACCGTTTTCATCAAGATAAATGATGCCGAAAAGTGCACTGCAATCTCCCCTTGTCTTATTCTCATCACAGCTTACATTTACACCCGTTTCAAGGCACCTGAGAGAAACTATTTCCTTAACGGGAGAGGAAAACTCAATTTCGCCCTTGTGCTGAAGAGTCTCATTTATTTCACGGACGGGACAGTTGAATTCTGCCTCTTTATATGATGTTTCCGTTTCACATTCAGTACAGTAGCAGTCGGTAATAACCTCAAGCTCCTTTTTCATGTAAGCGGTCACAAAGGTGCTCACCCTTGCAGAAAGCTCAATCAGCCTGCCTGCACCCGAGGAATCGGACTTGAGGTTGCAGGAAAGCTGCCCGATTTCAAGTCTTACATTATGCATACATTCTTCCTTTTCCTCACCCGTGTCAACAATCTGACTTATGGGCATTGTGTGGACAAGCTTATGAAGCCTGTTTTCCGTTTTTTCGGGAATGTAGCATATTTCCGCTCTGACCTCGCCCTTTATAAGAAGCTTACCTGAGGAAAACTTCTTGCTTTCGAGACTGCACACCCCGTCACAGCTTACGATTTTTTCTGCCGCAGGGTGCTCAGATTTAAGCTCCACGGTTTCACTCATATCGAATGTTTTCTCCGTAAAAGAGCAGATTTCTTCTCCCGTAACCTTATCCTTTTTTGTGTGTACGCTTTTTTCCTCAACCGAAGAAACAAACTCCACATTCCTTACTGTGTGGCAGTCAAAGACAGTTGTAACCGCAAAGCTTACGGAAAGCTTCCTTTGTCCCGTAACACGGCAATTTATAAAATCCACCTTCTGATTTGCCGTAATGACCGCATCGGAGGGGGCATCCTTTATCTGAACCGACGAGGAAAGGTCGATGCTTTTTTCAAAGGCGTCAAGCACATCCCCTTCACCGAGATAAATTATTCTCAGCACGCCCGTGCCCTTTGACGTCGCCTTTTCTCCCGACAGACTGACCGTGTGCACGCCGGGGATAAAGATGCATTTAAGCAGCTTTTTTATTTCTTTGCAGTAATCCGGCAGAACAACATCCGTTTCGATCCTTTGTGTATCGTTCAATGTACAAAGCTTTATGCCCGTTCTGATTTTTTCTTTATTGGATTCATTTTTCACCGCTGACAACTCCTTAGGCTTTTTATTCATTTATATTTGCGTGTGTTTCAAAATATACGCATACGATTATCCCTGATTTATTACTTTTTTAACAGAATTTATTGCATTTTGTAACAAAATGGAGTATTATTTCTGTGTATGTATAATTTTTAGTATTGGAGAATCAGAAATGTTCAGTAAAATGTTACGCCCTATGTTCACCTTCTACGGCGGTCTTGTCGGAATCTGTGAACACATCAAGCTTTACCTTTACGCTAAAAACGGCGTAAAGAAGCAGGAAAAGGTCCTTATGAAACTTATGAAGGACAACAAAACCACCGTTTACGGCAGGAAGGTCGGCTTTGACAAGGTGCATTCAATCAAGGATTATCAGGACATTGTCCCCTTTTCCGATTACCTTGATTATGAAGAGTACATCATGCGAATGGCAAACGGCGAAAAGGGACTTACCACAAACAGACTCATCCGCCGTTTCACCGAGTCCTCGGGAAGCACGGGCAGAAGCAAGCTTGTTCCCCTTTCCGGCTTTTCCGAATGGACAATTATGTGCTTTTCATTCAGCGCACCCGTCGGCTGTGCAGTAAAGTACTTCTTCAAGGAAAAGCACAGACCTCTTCCCCCTCAGCGAGGACTTCTCACAGCAGAGGTGAACTACAGAAGGCTTCCCGGCGGAAGAACGGCAAGCTGTCTTTCCTCAATCCCCTTCCTCAATATGAAGCCGATTGTAAGATTCTACACCTCCTCACCCAAGGAGGTAATGTTCCCCGATCCCGATGTGGATATGGATATGCATTATGTGAAGCTTCTTTTTGCGCTTCGTGACAGCGACATCAGCTACCTTGGTACAATTTTCATCACAACCCTTGAATCAATGTTCTTCTACCTTGAGGAAAACTGGGAATCACTCTGCAACGACATTGAAACAGGTACAATCAACAAAAATGTGCGCATTCCCGATGACATCCGTGTGAAGCTTGAAAAGAGACTCAGGCCCCGTCCGAAGAGAGCCGCAAAGCTCCGTGAGGAATTCGAAAAAGGCTTTGATGTATCTCCCATCGTGCCGAGAATCTGGCCGAAATGCGGTTGGATGTACGGTATGGGCACGGGTGCCCTTTCCCACTATCAGCAGAGACTGCGCCGTTACATCGGTGAGGAAATGCCCGTACATTACTGCGGTTATGCGGCAACAGAGGCTCTTATGGCAGTACCCATCGAGGTTAACTCCTACGAATATGTTATGCTTCCTCAGAACGGCTTTTATGAATTTATGCCCCTTGATGCAGAGGAAGGTACAAGACCTCTGACAATCAGCGAGCTTGAGGTCGGTAAGGAGTATGAGCTGATTCTTACCAACATGAGCGGCTTCTACCGTTACAGAATCGAGGACGTTATCAAGGTCACCGGCTACTACTACGATATGCCCAAGGTTACCTTCTGCTACCGTCTCAATCAGATTGCAAACATCAGCGGTGAAAAGATAAATCAGCTTGCCTTTGACGAAATCGTGGGCAACTTCTCTGATAAAATGGACGAGATGTTTGTCGGCTACAGCATTTACCCCGACAGAACGACCTCTCCCGGACATTATGTGCTTCTTGTTGAAGGCACAAAGGAGCACACAAAGGAAGACGAAAAGCTTTACGGTGAGGAATTTGAAAAGTGCCTTTGTGCAGGCAATGTTTCCGTAGGTCCCCTCATCAAAAGCGGTGCCCTGGGTCACTGCGAGGTGAAGTTCCTTCGCCACGGCACCTACGACGATTATCGTGAGATGCTCCGGAAGAACGGTGCTAACCTTAATCAGATCAAGCCCATCAAGGTAATCAACTCCGAGGAAAGAAAGGATTTCTTCTTCAACCACGCAATATATCAATAATCCCTCCGTCAGACTTTGTCTGACACCTCCCCTTTCAGGGGAGGAAAATTTTTATCTCACATATAAAGATACAAGGAGGCATTTTTATGCAAAAAAAGCTTAAGGCCGAAATGTACGACAAGGTGAATTTTATGTGCCGCAGATACATGGACAGAATTGCACGCTTCCGCCTTGATTATGACTTTGTTCCCGATGAAGATGCTTTCAAAAAGGCTCTTACTGCACTTTACGAGGCTTCGCCCGTCTTTCATTCACGCTTTGTAAACAATCCCATCAACCCTTACTGGCTTGTAAGTGATTACAGAATTGAGGATTCTCTCACCTTTGAGAAGACCGATGACATTGACAGGTCCGCTTACGATTTTTTAGTAAAAGGTGTTGACATCAGGGATAACACTCAGATGAAAATTGCCGTTTTCCATAAGAACAACAAATGTGCCGTCTGCTTCAGGTGGAATCACATGCTTATGGACGGCGGCGGCTTCAAGCAGTTTGCCCGTGACCTTTTCCATGCCTACGGTGAATTTGTCAGAACGGGAAGCCACAGTGTACGCTTTCTCGACGGCTCAAGAGCATACACCGAGGTTTACGCCGATATGGACAAAGAAACAAAAAAGAGGGCAAAGTCGCAGATTCTAGGCAACTCCGCCCACGAAAAAAAGACTCTCCCCTTCACCAAAAAGTGCGGTAAGGAGAGAAACATTCTCATTTTTAAAAAGATTGATGCGGACATCTTCACCGGTGCCGCCGCAAAGGGAAAGGTGCTCGGAGCGACGGCAAACGATGTCCTTGTTGCCGCTTACATCAGAAGTGCTTACAGGCTTATCGGCTGCGACAAAAATGAAAAAATCAGTGTTTCCTGCGCAGTGGACCTTCGAAGATACATGAAGGATCCCGACCGAATCGGCTACACAAACCACACCACCTTTATGCCCTGCACGATTGTGGGCATTGGCGAAACAATGGCAGACACCGTAAAAAAGGTTGCCGAATGCAACAGCAAAAACAAAGCCGATCCCTTCCTCGGCCTTCACGGACTTCCCCTTCTCAATTTTGCTTACAAGGCAATGATTTACGCTCAGGCTGAGCCTACGGTTTCACTCTTTTATGCAAATGCTAACCTTGCGCTGAGTAATGTCGGCAAGGTGGACAAGGAGCTTTTTTCCCTCGGTGGCAACGAGCCTGCAGACGCCTTTGTTGCAGGCGGTGCAAAGGTAAAGCCCTGTGCGGCGGTCAATGCACTTACCCTTGACGGCAGGCTCACGCTTTCAATGACCATCCGGGGTACGGACGAGGATAAAAAAATGGTTGAGAGGTTTTTTAAGGGAATGGAAAACGAATTGAAAGAACTGAACAAATAAAGTTCTTTGATTCTTTCTTTCAAGAAAGAATGCCCCGCGGCGAGCGATAAAAAATCACTTGACAACCTGTGCCGAGTGAGATATAATATAGTCGAAAGGTAACCGTTTAAAGCGGTTAGCCGAGTGTATAATTATTTATTAAAACAACCGTCACTTGGCCGAGTGGCGGTTGTTGCTTTTAATCCTGACAGTTACAGTAAATCCGAAGATATGTAATGTTATGATTATTGGCATTGCATCCACCTCCTTTCGGAAGTAGCGTGCTAACCGCCTTTCGTCGCCTGACGACTATATTACGATAATAATTATATATTCTTTGTAAATATTTGTCAACAAATCCCGATAACGGCTTTTGTTGACATAATTTTTTAAAAATATTCTGATGAGCCTGTCAGAAAAACAATTTTTTCGGTAGTTATAAAGTGAAAGGATGTGAAAAAATGGATGACAGCCAGATCATCTCCCTGTTGTTTGATCGTAATGACAAGGCACTAGGCATAGTTGCAGATAAATACGGTCCTCTGCTTTACCGCCTATCGGACAATATTCTTCACTGCCGTGAGGACTCCGTGGAATGTGTCAACGATACATACCTTGCTGTCTGGAACAGTATACCGCCCCAAAAACCCAACCCCCTTGTTGCCTTTATCTGCAGAATCACCCGTAACCTTTCACTTAAAAGACTCCGAGAAAAAACGGCTCAGAAACGCAATGCACAGACCCTGCCCATTCACGAGCTTGAATTTGCCCTTGCAGATCGCTCCTTTGAGCAAAGCATTGATGCCCGTGAGCTTGCAAAAAAGCTTGACCGCTTTCTTGACACCCTTGACACGGAAAGCCGTGTAGTTTTTATGAAACGGTACTGGTTCTGCGATGAAATAAACGAAATTGCAACAGCTGTCAATTTAAGTGAAGGCAATATTTATCAGAAGCTTTCAAGGACAAGAAAACAGCTTCGCACATATCTTGAGAAGGAAGGGGTGTTTATATGAAGGACTTATTAAACAATGCTCTTTCCGAAATAAGCGACAGACACATTGAAGAAGCCGCAAAATATGAAACCAAAGCTAAATCAATAACCCTCAAAAGAATTCTTCTGTCCATTGCTGCTTGCTTTGTGATTTTGATTACAGGTGCTCTCACGGTACAGTTTAATCCTTCACCTGATATACCATCTTTTCAGGAATCTGACATTACATCTGCTACAACTGCAGGTGTAATTGATGAAAGCACAACAGTTGCCGGCGGCCCCGAAATAATTTCAACAACCCTTCCGACCACTTCCTCTGCAGAAATTACAGAACCTACCACATCGCATATGTGCCCACCTTTATATTCCTCTTGGGAAGAAGCTCCGTTATTCTCAAGCTCCCCGACAATTACTTTCAAAGATCGGCTGTATGTAGGTTCTTCAGTTAATAACCCTCTTCCCTTTGACAGAGCAAAAATTAAAGGCGTTCTCACTGAAACTACCGTAACCGGCTATGCTGACGGTTACGAAAAAGTACCTGTCATTGCTTCAATATGTGAAATAGACGGCATTGATATCAAGGATGCAATCGTAATAATAAGAAACGACGGCTTACAGCGGGGGCACAATGTTTACATCAGCAAAGAACTTCTTTACGACAGTACAGATTTCAATGATATTCTGGAAAAACTTGATTACCGGAAGAATCTTATTCTTTCAAGAGATGCCGGAGGTGAATCCATAACAAGTATAAACTATTATAAAAAAAGTTTCTTCAGTTATATTTCAGAATATATATTTAGTAATTATCACGGAACAACAGAACACTTCGAATTCGAAAACATCGAAGAAGAAGCAATACTAAAAAGATTTATGGATATATTCCAAAATAAAGATACTGTAAAGATTGAACATCTGAACGATTCAGATATCGATACATATCAATTCTACGCACAAGACAGTCTTGAGTTCACCGTCTATCTTTGCGGTTATCCTATGGAAGCCATGTTCACAGAGGAAGGGAAGCTTTACTTCTTTGCAGCACTGAACGATGATATTCAAATTGTATGCTATAATTTCAGCGAAAGCGATTTTGATTATTTTCTTACAAGCTGTTATAATCCACAACCCGATTATCCTACACCCGACAATACTCTTCGCTCGGTTATAGGCACTAGTCAAACTCTTTCTGATATAATAAATTTTGCAGATATCACAAATGATTACAAACCGCAAAGCTTCTGCACGGAATTTCAGGCTTATTACAAAGGAGACGGAAAAGACGATATCACTTATTCAATCTCTATTAAGACAATGGAAGAACTTGCTTCTCTTATTATAAGCAACAGCGATGCAAAGTCCGAAGAACGAACCGGCAACACCGATGAAAAGCTCACCTTCAACGCCTATTTAAATGGATCCCCTTGTGAAATCTACCTTTGCAATGACGGATATCTGTATTTCAATGCAGACGGGCTTACACGCGCATTCAATATAGGCGTTGAAAATTACGAAAGATTTATCACCACTTTCACTCATATAATATGGACACCTGAAAATCCCGTAACAATGGGATAAGTTAAAAGTCTTTTTCTTATCGCTCGGCGCGTGCCGTTACCTTTCTTGAAAGAAAGGTAACCCAAAGAACTTTCCGTTTTTTTGTTTCCAGCCTCTTGACAAACCCGTTTTAAAGTGTTAAACTACTCTTAATTTAATACTAAACCGTTGAGGCGGGAATAAAAACGGCAATGCCTTCAAAGAGAGTCCGGGATGCTGAAATCCGGATAAGAAACAAACCGTTAAATGGGCCGCTGAGGGTGCATGGAAATCCCATTACAGGAGAGTATAATGCAACGTGTGGGCATACGTCAGTTGCCGGGAATATGTCAGTATTCCGCTAAGCGCACGGCTTTGCCGTGAATCAGGGTGGCACCGCGAATAGCTTATTCGTCCCTGACAGAAGTATTTTTCTGTCAGGGCTTATTATTTTTTCAGGGTGATTATTATGATACTTTTGACAAAGCGATGGCGACCTTGCCACCAAACAAACCGAAACAAAACTTTATTTTAATATACGGAGGAATTAATTATGGATTTTAACGGCGTAAATTTTGACACTTATTTTAACAACTATCCCGATAAGGACGGCTACTTCGGTAAATACGGCGGTGTTTATGTTGACGATAAGCTTAAGGCTGCTATGGCTGAAATCACTGAGGCTTACTACTCAATCTGTCAGTCACGTAAGTTCATCGCAGAGCTTCGCAGAATCAGAAAGGAGTTTCAGGGACGTCCCACTCCCGTAACTCACCTTGAAAGACTTTCCGATGCTCTCGGCGGAAGAGTTCAGCTTTACGCAAAGCGTGAGGACCTCAACCACTCAGGCGCTCACAAATTAAATCACTGCATGGGTGAGGCTCTTCTTGCAAAGTATATGGGCAAGAAAAAGGTTATCGCTGAAACCGGTGCAGGTCAGCACGGTGTTGCCCTTGCAACTGCCGCTGCTTACTTCGGTCTTGAATGTGACATTTACATGGGCTCCGTTGACATCAAAAAGCAGGCTCCCAACGTTGCAAGAATGAAAATCCTCGGTGCAAACGTTGTTGAGGTTACCCACGGACTCAAAACCCTCAAGGAAGCAGTTGACGCCGCCTTTGACGCCTACAGCAAGGAGTACAAGGATTCAATTTACTGCATCGGCTCAGTTTTAGGTCCTCATCCCTTCCCCATGATGGTCCGTGACTTCCAGAGTGTAATCGGCATCGAGGCAAGGGAGCAGTTCATCGAAATGACAGGTCACCTTCCCAGCGCAATCGTTGCCTGCGTAGGCGGCGGATCAAATGCTGCAGGTCTCTTCTCAGGCTTCCTCAACGATCCCGTTGACATTTACGGCATCGAGCCTCTCGGCAGAGGTGAAAAGCTCGGTGATCACGCCGCTTCACTCAAGTACGGCACAGAAGGCATTATGCACGGCTTCAACAGCATTATGCTCAAGGACGAAAACGGCGAACCCGCTCCCGTTTACTCTGTTGCAAGCGGACTTGACTATCCCTCATCAGGCCCCGAGCACGCCTTCCTTCACGAATTAGGCAGAGTCAAGTATGACGTTATCGACGATGAGGAAACAATCGATGCCTTCTTCAAGCTTTCACGCCTCGAGGGTATCATCCCCGCAATCGAAAGCTCCCACGCCGTTGCCTACGGTATGAAGCTTGCCGAAAGAATGGAGCACGGCTCTGTGCTTATCAATCTCTCAGGCAGAGGCGACAAGGACATGGATTATGTCCTTGAAAACTTCGGAATCAGATAACGGAAGTAGTAAGTAGTCAGGATGCGGACACCGTATCCTGACTTTTTTGCCGATACATAAAAAGGGCTTCTCTGGATTTGTCCGGAGAAGCCTTTGTTTATTTTGGTTTATGCGGTGTGCACTTTTTTACCGATGTCATTAACTTAGGGTGGCGAGTATAATCCGAACCCGTTTTTTACGGGGCGGATTTCCGCCAACACTTCGTTAAAATACTCGTAAATCCGATAGGATTTACTGCGTTTTGTGCCTTGTTTTGACAAAAATCCGCTTCGTAAAAAATCTTTTGACCCAAAAGTGCGAATTTTTGTTGGATTTTTGGTTGTTGAGGATGCCGACAGGCTGACGCCTTTCAAATCCGAAACGCCAAAAAGTCGCAAAATGTCACGCTTTTGGGCGAGTTCGGATTATGCTCGTCACCCTAAGGTTAATTTGTCATTCTGAACGCAGTGAAGAATCTAAAAACTTTGCATGCAAAGATCCTTCGCATTGCTCAGGATGACATTGTAAGGTATAAGTTAATGACAATGCTTTTTTTGCAGCCCCTTTTTTATCATACCTTTGCTTTTATAGCCATATATCTCTCTTCAAGCTCCTGAAGTGAGGTATAATGCTTTGCCTGAGTAAGAAGAAGCTCAGAATCAGTGTAAGGCTTTGTTGCTCTTTCATAACGTGAAACTGTGGCGGCGTAAGCCCTGAGCTCACGTCTTATCTTCATGCTTTCAAGGAAGGTTTTTGCCTCTCTCTCCTGAAGCTCTGTCTTGACACTTTCAGCAGGAAGATATGCTTCATCGATGTTATACTTCGAAATCAGCTTATATGACTGCTTTTTAAGCTTTGCAAGCCTGATTGCATCACTGCGGATTTCCTTTTCTTCTTTTGTTGATTTCGGAAGAGCCTTCGCCTGTGAAAGCTCAGCCGCATAATCGCTGTAAAGGAAGAGTGCACCTCTTGCAACACATTTTTCAGCCGCCGCAAGCTTCTCGTGACCTACCCTGCCGTCAAACTTGCTGAGGTCCTCTAAAATAAACGGAATTCTCTCAAGGAAGAGGTTAGCCTCTCTGACATTTTCGTATTCCTCTTTTGCCTTTTTGATTGCAGTATAGCGGATGTTCTTTTCTTCTTCCGTTGACTTAGGAAGCTTTCGCGCCTGCTTTATAGCAGTTTTGTCAAGAGGAATTTTGTCCTTGCCCTTAAATTCTCTTGCACGGTGAATAATTTCCATTGTATCGCAAAGCTCTTCATCGGTAAGCTTACCTACGGCATTGTTGATAAACATCGCACGGATCTTAAGCACCTCAACATAACCCTTGTGCTTGTTCTCCGTAAGGTCATAAAAGAAGAAGGGAACAAGGTTAAGAAATGCACCGACAGCCGAGCAGATAAGAAGCACCTCGAAGATGTTGTTTCTGATGGCATCGTCATAAAGTACGTTATAGTCTGTTTCAAGTCCCAGCCTCTTAAGAACAACGGGATAGAAATAGCCGGTGAAGAAGCCGATGAATGTACCGATGATGCCGAGAGGGCCGAAAAGACCGTCAACACGGACACCGGTTTTCCACTGATGATAGTCTCTCATATCTGCACTGATATTGAACTGGATGATATTCCAGAAGGTACTGATAAAGTTATTGAGATACCAGAGAATACATACGATAATAAGGTTCTCATAGGAGAAATAGAACAGTATAATGAAAAATATGTTGAAGGTGTTTGAGATAATCAGCATATTTCTTTTGCCGAACTTCTTGATTGCGACAGGACAAAGAAGCATTGCCCATAAAGCCGCATTTCCTATGATAGTATTTGCAAGTCCTTTGTAAATGAGGTATTCACCGTTGTTTGAATAGTTAAAAATCCAGTTAAGAACATAACCGTAGCCTGATTCAAGGAAAACAATCCATGCTGCAGCGTGAATTATCCAATAGTACTTGTTCTTTGCAACCTCTTTGATTGCATCGAGCATATGTACGGGCTCAGGCTTGGTTTTCGGAAGAATGATTCTTTCCTTAACCTTGCGGAAAAATATTGAGCTTATGATAAAACCTACTATGCTGAAAACGGGATAAATAACTCTGTAGGTCCAGATGTTATCCTCTCCCCATGTCAGAGCGGCAACAGTGGGAACAATTGCCATTGAAAGGGTGGGAGCAAGAGAATAAATAACCTGCGAAATACTCAGCACCTTGGCTCTTTCCTGAGAGTCGGGAGAAACAACCTGCTGAAAATATGTATAAGCTTCATTGTAAAAGCCTGTGCAGATGCTCATCATAAGGAAGATTACTTCAACAACCACACACTTGGTTACATAATCCATCCGCTCATAGGGCATCCATACAAAAAGCGTAGAAAGAAGAACAATGGGAAGTGCCGTCATTCTTATAAACGGCAGAAATTTACCGCCCTTGAGATTATGATTGTCAATATACCATCCGCGGAAAATGCCGATGGGAATACCGATAATATTGGCAATATTGAGCATAAGCTGCAGGTGAACACCGTCAATGTGTATGCTTGCACCGACTATGTAATTTCCCACGGTAAGAGAAATTGCCGAAGCAAGAAGCATCATCCAGTGAACTCCGAAGCCTGCACCGCTGAGAAATCCGATTTCCTTATAAGACACATACTGTCCCTGAGGCGGCTCGTGCCAATATTTTTTTGTTGTGTTGATGATTCCGGTAATCTTGCCCTTTAAGCCGGGCCTTGTTTCAGTTTCCATACATTATCTCCTGTCTTATTCTTTTTGCTCTGACGGTTATTCTCCTTTGAGAATCATAGGTGCAGGTGAAAAGGGTCAGATCCCAGTCACCGCTTTCCATAAGCCTGATATCCGTATCCTCGAGATATTCAAGACCCGTAACCTCGTATTCGAAGCTGTTTCCTTCAGCATCCGTAAAGGTGATCTTGTCGCCGCCCGACAGCTCATCAATACGGCTGAAATGACTGACATAGTTATGTGCCCCGATAATAAAATCGTCCGAATAGGGAGAGCCCTTGTATCGGCAGGGAGCGTATTCGAGCTTTTCACTGTCAAGCTCGGATATTACAGGTAAGTTCAGCTCAAGCGTATGAAGTGACAATCTGCCGATGTATTTTTCTCCGTCGATTACCCTTGTAGGCAATTCCTTTTGCGGATTAAGGATGTAATCGGGAATTTCGTTTTTCACCGTGGTTTTTTCCTCCTGCAGGCTAACCTCGTAAGAAAGAAGCTGCTGTGCAACAATCAGGCTTTCTCCCGCCTTCTTTTCGGAAATAATATTTGCTATAACCATAATAAGTGCGATGCCCACGGCAGCAGCACCTATGAGCATCAGCGCTATTCCTTGTTTCTTATTCTTACTCATCAGCTGAAGCACTCTTTCTGTAACGGACATATCCTGCAAGAAGCATAATCATACCGAAAATGGCAACATAAGGCACCATCCAGAGATTTGTACCCGTATCGGGAAGTCTGTCTTTATCAGGATTCTTATCCTTGTCGGGATGCCCCGGTCTGTCATGGTCATCGGGGAAGGGTTCCGTTCCGTCAGGCTCATAATCAGGGGTACCGCCGTCATTTGTAACAACAAAGGTGATTCCTTCAAGAGAAACTCCTACCGTATAAAAGCCCGGAACATCAGTTTCAATTATACTCCAGCGTGCCATCGGGTCAAGATTTTCCCATGTGTGACTCCAGTCATTTCCCTTTGAAAGAACCGCTGTGCTGTAAACCTCTCCGTTACGAAGAAGATCAACAGTAACCTTTTCACTGCGGCCATCCTCCTCGTCATTCTGCCACACCTTGAGTGCCTTGATGCTTATCGGCTCACTTTCGGAATGAACTGCCTCGCTTTTAACCTCAAGCACAACGGCATCATCCGTGCCTCCGTCCTGACTGTAGGGTAAGGAGAAAATTATGGGGCTTGAAAGGTAAGACACGCCGTTAATTTCAACTGTAGAAACCGAGAGAAGATAAACACCCTCGGAGAATTTATAGCCGTCAAAGGTGGTTGTACCCGAAGCATCGGTAATACTGCTTGCAGTGGGAGCAAATTCATTTCTTACTGCAAAGGGCTCAAGCGTGAGAGCAAGATTGCTCAGCTGTTGTGTATCAGCGGCAACGTAAGAGACAGGAAGTGATGCAAAATCGCCCTCGGGGACAATTTCACCGTTCTCAAGATAGCCGATACGGTAAACATCGGTTTTTGCTCCTTCAACAGCTACACCGTTGTTAAAATATCTTATTACAAGCATCTGTGAATCAGAATCAGCCGCAAACGCACAGATGTTGCACACGCAAAGTACGGTAAGTGAAAGAAGTAACACTATTGACTTTCTGAAAAGCTTCTTCATTTTTTTGCCACCTTCCGGATTTTGTCATCTTTTCCGTCTGTATCTGATAAGAACATAGACAAGAAAAGCTGCGAGAATGGGCATTGCGACAATCGGTGCAACAATTACCGGATCAATCTGCGATGCCTCGGAAACTATATTGTATTCAGGGGTGTCCTTGGGATTTTCTATTCTGTGACCGCGGACAAGCAGTCTGTGTGAGTTGATGCCGTAAGGAGTGCAGGTAACAAGCGTAAGCAGATCCCTGCCGGGTATTATTTCAAGGGCGCTTATATCATAGGGCTCAACTATAAGAATCTGATCGACCTGATAGGTGAGCATCTCATCAAGAGTATAAATCATAAACACATCACCGACAACAAGCTTGTCGAGATTTGTAAGAAGCTTTGCCGAGGGAAGTCCTCTGTGACCCGAAACAACACAGTGTGTGCTTTCACCGCCGACGGGAAGGCTTGTCCATTCAAGATGACCGACTGCCACCTGAAGCACCGATTCCTCAATTCCGTGATAAACAGGAAGAGAAACATTGATTGACGGAATTTCAAGGTAAGCCATTATACCGGAATCCGTTATATTCAGCACCTTATTGTAGTAATTAAGCTCCTTATCACTGAGAATTCTGCCTGACGGCATTGTGCTTATTCTGTTATTGTAAATTCTTGCTTTTTTTATCTCTTCAGCCTTTGCTTCGTCTTTCATATCTGAAACATTTTCCGAATATGTCACAATAGCTCTTGACTGATGCTGACTGTTCCACCAGTCGCTCACCGTGGGATAAAGCAAAAGACCAAGTCCTACAAAAAATATCAGAACAAAAAGTATAGTTGTTCCGTGCTTTTTCATTTTCCTTCTCCTTGGCTTTTCATTTGTTTACACCTTGACTTATCAGAAAGCCGAAAAAGACTCTCCGGCTCTCTGATAAGCCGACGGGAAAGCCCGTCAGCTTAAATTAATGTTAGTCCTGATTATGCTTCGCAGGACATTCTCTTCTTTGTGATAAGAAGAACAGCTGCGCCGAACATAAGAGCAAAGCCTACAACATAGAAGATTGTTGTACCGATGCCGCCGGTTTCGGGAAGAACTGAACCTGTAAGGTTTACAACAGTTGCTTCAAAGTCGTTATTCTCAACAACGAAGGTTACCTCATTGTTGCTTGATGACCATTTACAGTCTGTGCCGTTTTCGGGATCTTTGCAGGTAACTTTGAATTCGATGTCCTTTGCTTCGCTGTAGCCTGCGGGAGCATCTGTTTCGGTGATGATGTAGGTTTCACCGTCCTTGAGTCCCTTTTCGCCTGTCCATGCAAATACTACCTTACCATTAGCATCTGAATCGCCTGTTGCAAGAGTTTCTGAGCCCTGCTTGAGAGCGAACTGTGCACCTGCAAGAGCGCCACCTTTATCGTCAACCTTATTTACAACAAGATTTACAAGATATGTGCGGGTTTCGTCCTTCTCAGTGGTGAACTTTGTGTTGTCCTGAGGGTTGTTTGAGTATGTAAGTGTAACAGCATTGGGGTTGCCTTCAACGCCCATAACTGCGTTATCGTTTACGGTTGCAGTATAGGTGATTTTGATTTCCTGACCTGCAGTACGCTTAACGAAATCGATAAAATCGATTGTTACCTTCTGACCTTCAACTACTGCTGTGTAGTGCTCACCCTTTGTAAGAACAGTACCGCCGACAGTAACAACAAGGCTGTCCCCGTTATAGGTAAGGCCTTTTGAAAATTCATCTGTTACGGTGTAGGTGTAGGTCTTATAGCCAGTCATTACGGGAACCTTTGAGGTAAGAACATAAGGAACAACATCGCCTACTGCTGCTGTATTATAATCAACAAGACCTGATGTTGTGTTATCTTCGTCCTTGTCACCGTCAATATTCTTTTTGATACCTGTCTTGTCAGCCTTGATGGTAACATCAACAGATGATGTTCTGAGCATAAGAGCTGAAACGGGAACTGAATTTGCAGTATCCTCGATTACATAGTAACCGAATGCAAGACCTTTGAAGGTTGCCTTATTATCTGCACCTGTTGCTTCTTTAACTTCAACATTTGCTGTCTTTGCTGCTGCAAGAGCTGCAACTGCAAATGCCTGAAGGTCTGCATCGTCTGCTTTGAGATAAGCTTCAATGTCAGCAACGGTTGCGGGTGTTTTGCCGCAGGTTGTGTTATAGAAGTTCTGAAGAGCTGCAGGGATGGTGTAAAGCACACCCTTGGAAAGGTCAGTTGTATCAACTGCTTCAGCATCAAGAATCTTGTAAGCCCTGAAGACCTTACCGTTAACTGATACATTGTCTGAACTGTTGATTGTGATTGAGCCTGTCCATGTCTGGTCGGCTGCGAATGCAGGAATTGTCATTGCGAAAACAAGGGCAAGTGCGAGCATTACGCTGAAAATTCTGCTTGTTTTTTTCATGTCCGTTTTTTCCTTTCTTTTTCTCCCTTGGGGAGTTATTTGATTAATAAGATTTATATAATCTGTGCATATCTTATGCCTTTGAGCTTTTACGCCTCCTTCCTCTGTCCTTCCCGTAAGTAAGGGGAAAGAAGACAGCACTCAAAGTTATAAGCAATGCGCCGGTTATATACAGACAATGGGTTCCGCTGCCTCCGGTTTCGGGGAGCACGTGACTGTAGTTATAAATTACATAATCATCATTTCCCCACACCTTCTCCGTACCGTCAGCAAGAGTTTCGGTAACGGTAAGAACATCGTAAGCGGCAACAACATTATATGTACTGCCGTTTGTCAGATAGCTTTCGGGAACCTTAGTCTCTTCAAGTATATACTTGTGACCTGAAGGAATGAAATCAAAGCTTACAATACCGTTTTCGTCAGCTTTCTTAACATAAGGCCCTATACTGTGGTCGATGTGATTAATCTTATAATTTTCATCGTGGGCAGTATTATTATTTACTGCCGTTCCGTCACCGTGACACTCTGTACAGTTTGCATCGTCGTGAGTAAGCGTGAACTCTGCGCCCGGAAGCGGGGTACTCATACTGTTTTTCTTTGTGAACACAAGATCACATATGTGTCCGTGAACCGAAGGCTTTGAAAAGCTCGCATATTTGGTATCTGAGAAATTCTCCACCCCGTTTATACTTACAACAGTCTTATACTCAACGAAAGCGTTACCGTTAGTCTCGTAAACCTCATGGTCTTCAATGAACACAGGGTTATCGTTAACAAGTCTTATTCTGTACTTGAGCTTATAGTAATAATAAGTGGTGTTTCCGACTGTTTCCGTGGTATAGCCTGATTTTTTCAGATCCCAGTGAATCGTCTTATCCTCGTGGTATGCGGTGTTTTCATAATTGAGCTTGTGCTCACCGGAAACAGATTCCGGATCACCGGGAGCCGAGACTGCATTTCCGTCCTTATCAAAAAAGTGTATAAAGCCGACAACCTGAGATTCAGACTCGTGAACCGGCATCGGGTCAGTTGCCGTCCAGATGTTTTTCTGCGACTGCTCGTTGATATCACGGATGCTTTCGAAGATTTTAGCAAAAGCTGATTCAAGCTCTGACATATTGGTACTGTCGTAATAATAGTTCATATCATCCCCGGATGAATTAGAACCGATTTTCGAGCCGAGCCATGTCTTGAATGCCGTGGTATCCGAATAACCGCCAATTTCATAGGTACTGCTCATTCGGTCAATAACAGAAAGTCCTGATCTTCCGTCATACCTTTCGATGGTCTGTGTGCCTATATCTACACCTATTGAGAATATCTTGGTACCTGAATTCTTGATTCTTACAGCCTCTTGTCTGGCTTTCACAGCACCCTTATCACTGTAAGATGTACCGTACTCACAATAATATTTCGTAAGTGCATCATAGAAAACGCCGTCCGCTCCCTTAGTACCTGAACTACTCAAGGGCTCATAGCCTGTGTATCCGGATTTCAGATAAGTAGTCGGAAAACCGTCAGAGATGAAGATAATATATTTGTTTTGATTCTGAGCAGCGGAAATCATATCGTTTCCTCTTTTAAGTCCGCCTTCAATATTGGTGTAACGGGTATTTGAACTAGCATAGCCGCTTTTCTTAATTATGTTGCTTGTCTTTGTCTTCATATCACTTATAAGTGCATTCGCCTGACTTTCCGTTGAACAGGGCGACAAGGGGAAGATTTCATGGGCATGAGTATTGAATGCAACAAAACCAATTTTGCTTATGCCGGTTGTTTCTTTATAAAATGATTTGATGAAGCTTTCAGCAGCTGAAATTGCGGCACTATATCTTGAGGGCTCGGCTTCATCTGCCTGCGTACCTATTTTGTAGTTCATCGTGTTGGAAATGTCCATTACGATAACAACCGCCATATCAGGCTCAGAAAGATAAGTCTGAACGCTGGTCTCCGTTCTTACGGTAAGAGTGATGTCAAAAATATTTTCCTCACTTGTACCGTTGATTGTTTTGGTTGTAACAACTGTTCCGTCCTCTGAAACGACCTGTCCTCCGCCGTCTTTTATCTGCTTATCCGATTCATCGTAGGTGTCATTATAGGTGGCAAGATCTGTTTCCGTACCGACAATTGATGTGGGAGGTGTTGCGGCGTGAAGCACGGGCGCCTTGGTCTGCACCTCAAACTTTTCACCGTAAAACTCAATGGGAGCCTCTGTTGTCTCCTCGGTCACGCTCTGCGTGATGCTCTCAACAGATTGCTGTGAGGCTGCAGTCTCCTGCTTTTCGGTTGTCTGCTGTGCAGTTGACTGCTCACTTTGTACACTTGTCGGCTGCTGCGGAATATGTAGCGTTACCGTTTGTTCAGCCTGTGAATCCGTCGTAGGCTGCAGATTCTGTGTTGTAAGCTGCGTTGTCGGTTCCCCGGTTAAAACTGTAGTCTGCTCAGCTGTGCTGCTTTCAGTAGTCTGAATACCTTCGGTTGTCTCAGGCTCTATAGGCTGCTGTGTAGTCTGTGCATCAACGGTTGTATCGGTCGGAATGTTGCCGTCTGTGACAACGTTTCCGTCTGTGACAAGACCTGATATAAAGCATTTCAGCTTATGCTTGTGCTCAGGCACAGTGCAGGTCTGAATTCCGTCAATGTTATAGCAAAGAGCCGTGTGACTGTGCTCCACAAAGCCGCAGCTTGTTCTGCTTTCAAGCGTAAGTGCAGGTAAAATCAACATATATGTAGTGCAGAAAACTACAATAAGCCCTACAACTCTTGCAACCTTTTTCCACCGTTTTTCAAGCTTTGATAAACGCAAAACTTCTGCAATCCTCTGCCAAAACTTTTGCATTCTCTCCCCTTCTTTCCTAAAATTAAAGCAAGCTATTCTTTAATCGTTATCTGACCGTTCCGAAGTCCTGTACGGGCCATACACGGAAAATTATTTTTCCGATTATCTGTTCACGGTCAACACAGCCTACTGCCATTGTTCTTGAATCTACCGAAACCTCTCTGTCATCTCCCATAACAAACACCCTTCCCTCGGGCACCTGATAAGGATAGTCCAAGTCTGTCTGACCCTTTGATTTTTCCGAAATATAAGGCTCATTCAGAAAAGAGCCGTCAATGTACACATTTCCGTCATCGTCAATGTCCACCCACTGACCTGCACCGGCTATAACTCTTTTGATAAGAACCTTGTTGTTATAGTAAAAAGCAATTATGTCACCGCTTTCAAGCTCATTGAAGGTTGAAGAGACAACAATCTGTCCGTCCTCGAGAGTCGGTGACATTGAGCCGCCGTAAATCTGAAGCACGGGAAGCCACAATGTTGCCACAAGTATGGCAATTGCCGCCACGGTAACAAGAGAAAACACCGTATTTTTAAGAGAAAACTTATATCTCTGACGGTAGCGCTCTCTTTTGAGCTCTTCTTCAATTTCACTTATCTGAGGGTATCTGCTTTTGTTTTCGTCCATTTATTTACCTCTTGAAACGATTTATGAATTCCCTTTTCAGCTCGGGAGTGAGCAGGTCAAGCAGGTTTACATTTGCAAAATAGAAATCGACCAGCTCCTTGATGAAGCGTCTGTCTGACTCTGTAGCGGGATCTGGCTGAGCTGCACTCTGCTTTCTCGGAAGGTGTGTCACCTTTACAACTGTTACGGGAGTCTGAGCAGGAGCCTTGACGGGAGTAACCGCAATCTGCGGAGCCTCGGCCACCTCTCTCCTGACAGCTCTTTCAGGCTCATTTATCTTCGCCGCAGCTATATTGCTTTGCACGGAATGAGCAAGATGTGTCAGGTGTGTAATGTAATCCTTTGTAACCTTACGCGTTTCGCCGAGACTGCTTTCAATCATGGCGGCAACACGCGAAAAATCCTTGAGAACATCCTCATCAACGCCGACACGGCTGTTATTCTGCAAAAGCTCATTTTCCTGTCTGAGCGTTTCATTTTCAAGACGAAGCTGTTCGTTTTCTTTGCTTTGCTCAAGAAGGATTTCAAGAAGCTCCAGACGGCTCAGTTTTCTCAGTTCTTTGTCTGTCATTTTCATCCTCCTTTATAACAAATAGATATACTAACCCTTATACCATTTATACATTTTATCACAATCAATTCCGAATTTCAACATTTTTATGTGTATAATTATTCAATAAGTGACACAAAAAGTCAAAATTATTTTAATTCTATGCTAATGTTTTAGACAAAAACATCAATTGTGTATAAAAGTGTAAAGTGCACTATTTTTCAGAACAAATTTTCCGTTTTCTCCCGAAGTAAGACAACAGCAAAAACTCCCTGTCACCTAAAAAGTGATCAGGGAGTTTTTTTATGCGAATTTTGTGCATATTTTTTCACCAAAAAGCTGACGGATAAATTATCCCCATCAGCCGTTCACCGCATTGAAGGTCAGCGATGCTATTCTTGGTGCAAAGCTTTCGTTGCCTGCAAAAAGAGTGCTTCCGCTGTTTAAAAGAGTTACGGTGTTCTTACCCTCTTCAAGCTCAAGATTGAAGGTAAGGGTTTTGTAGGTGTAAAGACTGTAGGTATTGCGGCAGAAAATGTCCTGACTTTCACCGCCGCACTCAACTGTAAGCATTGCCTCAATCAGGTCAACATTGTAAGCGTGGTAACCGCCCTCAAGGTTGTTTGCGTAGCTGAGAGTCACTCTGTAGCTGCCCTTTTCGGGTGCGTTTACGGTAAATTCAGCCTTGCCGCCCTCACTGGAGATTCCGTCAAGGAAGCTGTTACCGTGCTTGTCCTTACAAACCTCAGCGCCGTCAAAAAGAGTCATTTCCGAGGGAAGAATCTTCTCCCCTTCAATTTCCTCGTCACAGATGTAAATCGCCATTTTAACGGGCTTTTCAAGTTCAATTTCATTAAGTCCTCTTCTGAGGTATACAGAAGAACCATTTTCAAAATTACACTGTGCACCGTCAATGCTTCCTTCAGCAGCTTCAGTTACGGAAACTCTGTAATAGCCGTCATGAGGCGCAACAGCAAGATAAGCTGTGCCGTCGGCTGAATCTTCAAGCAGGCTGATTTCATTTTTCTCCTCGTGAAGGCTTAAAAGTGCACTGTCAAGCACAAAGGTGCCTTCACCGTGACTGAAAACAATTTCGTGCTTGCCCTTTGAAAGCTCAAGCTCCATTTCGTAGCAATCGGTGTACTCGCTCTTGATTGTGTTGGGGAAGTAAAGGGTTTCCTCTTTGCCGTCAAGAGAGAATTTAACCTCGGTGAAGTCTCTGTCATCTCTTGTGCTTCCGTCGTTGGAATTGCCGAAGATAACCTTGAAATCATAGGTGCCCGCTTCCTTTGCCTTGACGGTGATTCTGACTCCGTCGCCCTCATTTTCAAAGCCGCCGCACATTCCGTTCTGCTCACCCGTTGTGGCATAAGCACTATCGTATGTATAAGCCTTGCCGAGAAGCTTTCCGTCCTCAAATTCATATCTTACAGGTATGTTGTCATTTTTAACGGTAAGAGAGCCTTCGTTTTTCGGTGAAACAGTAATGAAGTAAACGGCATCACTATCTGTTCCGGGAATGTTGATGTTAAGGCTTCCGAAGGCCGCAGAGGTGTTATACTGTCTTAAAAGCATCGGTGAAGAAACAACGCCCGTAAGTCCCTGATAATAAACACATTCAATTCTGACATTGACATCGCAGCCGAGCTCTGTTTCCTTGAGTCCCTTGATTTTTACTGCCTTTTTGCTGTCGCTTCCGGAAACTATCATATTGATTGTTTCCTTGTCGTCCGAGAGTGTAGCTATGCCGTCAAGTCTTTCACGGTAGTTATATTTATCCTGAGATTTGCTTGTTGCTTCAAGAAGCTTACCGTCCATTTCGGCGTACTTTCTGTAAAGCCACCAGTTTGAATTGGGAGAGTTGTCGTCTGCGGCGGTATCGTTAAGATTATTCGCAAGACGCCAGTAAGCCACATTGCCGTAAACACCACTCTTTTCCATAGCGATAATGTAATGAAGCATAGTTAAGGGGTTGCCGCAATCCTCCATTGTACCGTACTCCGTTACAATAATCGGAAGGTCTGTTACGCCGAGCTCATCCTCAATGCGTCTGTAGTCCTCAACGTGCATATGCCAGTCGGGAATTGACCACCATGCAAGCTCGTGGTAAATCATAATTTCAGGCATACAGTCATTTTCTGCGCAGTACTGCATAAAGCCTTCCATTTTGGTTGTTTCGTAATCGCAGAAGCCGGGGCCGCCGATAACCGCATCGGGATCAAGACTCTTTACATAATCATAGGTCATTTTCCAGCCTTCATAAAAATTCTGTCTGCCGATTTCATCGTAATGTGCAACGCCGTCAATGTAATTTCCGAACCAGATGCCGTTATCGCATTCGTTGTAGATGCAGTAAACAAGCTTTTCCTTGAAGGGCTCATCCTTAAGAAGCTCGATTTTCTCCTTAATGATCGGGAAATAACTTTCGGTAATGAATTTCTCCCAGTCGTAGGTGCCGTTTTTACGCATTTCCATAATTTCATCGTGACAGTAGTACCACGTACTGTAAGCATCCTGAAGGTAAACCACGGTGTAATCACACTCATCAAGCTGTGAAGCAACATGACTGATGTCACCCGTGGGGTGCTGAAGTCCGCCTGTGACCTTCTGTGAAACAGAAGAAATATCAAGGCTGTCCGTCATAGCCTCTGAAGGCACACCCTCCTCGGCAAGACCGTAAAGAAAGCCTGTTGCCCTTGTTGAAACAGGATCAAGCTCCTTTGAAGCATCGATGCTGAGTGAGGGCACCCACATAAGAGGAATTGCCTCAAACATCAGAATGATTGTGAT
Organism: Acutalibacteraceae bacterium; assembly: GCA_045601905.1. Lineage (GTDB taxonomy): Bacteria > Bacillota > Clostridia > Oscillospirales > Acutalibacteraceae > UBA6857. The sequence goes on from JAZSAM010000099.1 coordinate 31,430, forward strand.
GATAACTGACATTATTGCGTTCATAATTTTTCTCCTTTGATTTTACTAAAGCACTTAAAGAGTAATCAGCTCGTATTCCTTACTGCCAATGCCGAGCATAACTGCCGCATCGATTGTGTGAGCGCCGTTACGGGACTCTATTCTTTTAATCAGGTGATTCTTCCCCGGGTCGTTGCTTTCGTAAATAAGGTCAAGACAAGCCTTGTCGATTGCAACGGGATCAAGGGAAATGAGCATTCCGATGTCCTTCATGCAGGGATCCTCTGCAACTGCACAGCAGTCACAGTCAACGGACATATTTTTCATCACATTGATGTAAACCGCCTCACCGCCGAAATAGTCGACAACGCTTTTTGCCGCGTCGGCCATTGACTCGAGGAAGCTGTCGTGGTCGGCAGTCCAGATTTTTTCCACCTCACCTGCGCCGTGGATGTAAGCCTTGCCGTAAGAGGATGCCATACCGATGGAAAGCTGCTTGAGTGCTCCGCCGTATCCGCCCATGGGATGACCCTTGAAGTGGGAAAGGACAAGAAGAGAATCGTACTTTGCCGTGTTTTTGCCAACAAAGTTTTTCTTTATTCTTTTTCCTTCGGGAACAGAAAGCACCATATCTTCGCCCTCTGCATCAAGAAGGTCAAAGGGGAAAAGCTCACTCCAGCCGTGCTCCTTTATTGTTCTGAGGTGCTTTTCGGTTGTGTTTCTTGCACCCTCGTAAGCGGTATTTGTCTCTGTTACGGTACCGTCGACAAAATCGATAAGCTCCTTCCAGAAATCGGGGCGAAGAAAGTTCTGATTACCCGTTTCACCGCTGTGCACCTTGACGGCAACCTTACCCTTAAGCTCCTTACCCAAAGCCTTGTAAAGCTTCAGCACACTTTCCTTTTCGCAGTCGGGGATGAAATAAACCTTGGATTTCATAGGGATTCTCCTTTTGATTTTTCACCATTATACCACAACACTTTCCTGATTGTAAATAAGGAAAAACAACACTTATGTACATATTTTTTTATTTGTTTCTGTTTTGTTTAGCTAGTTATAAGTTTCCGTTAATCTTCCCTTCAGACAATTGCTTTTGGGGGTTCAAATTATTACAATAAGTTGGTATACAAATTGAAAAGAATTAAGGGTGAAAAAAATGAGACTTGAAAATGTACCAACAATAAGAGAGCTTTTGGACGATGCGCCCGCAAAGCACAACGACAAAACCTTCATCAAGTACGTAAAAGACGGTGAGGTAACCGAAAAAAGCTTCAGCAAGGTAAGAAGTGACAGCCTTTCCTTCTGCCGTAAGCTTCGTAACGAGCTTCCCGACAGAAGCCACATCGCAATTATCAGCAAGACCTGCTATGAATACATAGTATCAGTAACCGGTATACTTATAAGCAACAATGTGGCAATCCCCATTGCTCCCGACTCAACCGCCGAGGATGTTGCGGAAATCCTCAATGACGCCGATGTTACTGCCGTGCTTTACGAAACAGAATTCGCCGAAAGATTTGAAAGGGTAAAGGAGCTTTGCCCGAAGGTAAGCTACGGACTGTGCCTTGGTGATTCAGCTGAATTTGAAAAAATTTATACTGACTATTCCGAAAGCTCAGAATTCGCCGCACTGTCCGACATAAAAATGGATCCGGATGCCTGCGCTCTGATTATTTACACATCAGGCACAACAGGCGACAGAAAGGGCGTTATGCTTTCGAGCTATGCACTTGTCTGCAACATTATGTACAAGCCCTACAGCGACATCATCGTGCGTAACGATGTGCTTTTCTCCGTGCTTCCCCTTTACCACATCTTCTGCTTTGTAAGTGACTATCTTTCTCCGCTTCGTAACGGTAACGAGCTTTGTCTTAACGGCAATATGCGTGACCTTTTCAAAAACTTTCTTATTTTCAAGCCTAACCAGATGCGTGTTGTTCCCCTCATTGCTCAGTCAATGCTTGCCCGCATCCGTGCCGTTCAGGCAAAGCATCCCGAGCTTTCACCAAAGGAGGCCGCCGCACAGGTAACCGGCGGTAACCTTGATATGATGCTTTCCGGCGGTGCTTATCTGGATCCCGAGCTTTGCAAGGCATTTGACGAAATGGGCATTTTCCTTCGTCAGGGCTACGGCATGAGCGAATCAACAGGTAAGGTTACGGTACCTGACCTTGAAAGTGACATTGCCTGTGTTGGCAGACTTATGAACTTCATCGATGCCCGTGTCGTAGACAATGAGGTTCAGCTTGACACCCCCTGCCGTATGATCGGCTACTATAAACGCCCCGAGGAATCTGCCGCCGCTTTCACAGAGGATGGCTGGCTTAAGACCGGTGACATCGGCTATGTTGACGAAAAAAGACAGCTTTTCATCACCGGCAGACTCAAGAACCTCATCATCCTTTCAAACGGTGAAAATGTTTCACCCGAGGGCATCGAAAACCGTTATAAGGTTCACAAAATCGTAAGCGAGGTAATGGTTTACGCTGAAAATGACCTTCTCGTCGCTGAGGTGTTCCCCGACGAGGAATACGCCGCACAAAACGGCATTACCGACATCAAGGCAAAGCTTGAGGAAATCACCGACTGCCTTAACGAAACTGCTTTACCTTCTCACACTGTCGCAAGACTCATTGTCCGTGACACACCTCTTGAAAAGACAGCTATGGGAAAAATCAAGCGCAAATTTAGCACAAAGGGGTAAGCTGATGAAGCCACAGCACAACGAACAGATTTACAACCTGATCAACTCTCAGGAAATGGTCAGGTTTATGTGGAAATATGCCATACACAGACAGTCCACGCAGATTCCTCTTTCAGTTGCCTTTGACGAGCCTCTCGACTTCGGTCTTCTTGCCCGTGCAGTCAACATTGAAATTGAGCGTAACGACTGTCTGAGACTGAGAATTTTCCGTCAGAAGGGAAAAATAAAGCAGTTCTTCTTAAATGAGTACAGACTCCGGAAAATTCTTCTCAAGGACTTCTCTTCAAAAGAGGAGCAGGAAAAGTTTTTTGACGCCGACGCCTCACGGAAGCTTGATGTTTTCGGTGGCGAAACCTTCCGCATTGCCTTTTTCCGAACCGAAGGAAAAAGCCACGGAATCTACCTTCTTGCCTCTCATATGATTATGGACTTTGCCGCCGCCTTCACCTTCTTCAAGGATCTGATGGCAGTTTATGACAGTCTTAAAAACGGCACGGAGCTGCCCAAGCCTCTTTCAAAATACGAGGACATCATAAAAAAAGAGCAGGATAATCCCGAGCTTGAAAAGCGCATTGAAAAGCAGTATGAGCTTCTCAGGGAAAAGGTACTCCCCGACCGCTTACCCGCATATAACGGTATTGACGGACAAAAGGAGCTTGAAAGACAACGCAGGCTTCTTCACAATAAAAACCTCTTTGTTCCTCACACCTACATTCCCTTCAGGGATTCAACACACCTTGTCAAGTGCCGTCTCAATGACAGCGACAGCAAGGTCATTTCAGACTACATAAGAGAAAATCATCTCAGCGCAGAATGGGTAATTCAGCTCGGCTTCAGAATTTATCTTTCAAAAATCAATCTTCACTCAAACGATTCACTTTTCTGGGTGCTTTGCCCGAGAAGAAGAACTGTAAAGGAAAAACGTTGCGGAGGAACACTTGCCTCTCCCCTTCCCTGGCGTGAAATCCTCGATGATGACAAATCCTTTAGTGAAACCGTGAAGCAGCTCGGCGAAACCCAGGCATTCCTTTTCAGAAATTCCGATGTTCCCTTCACGGAAATCCGCCGAATGGAGCAGGAGCTTTACGGGCTTGCACTTATGCAGTCGGCAAACAATATGATGTTTTCTTATCTGCCCTCATCGGAAAACGCCTTTGGCGAAAGGGAATTTGACTTCACCGCGTACAACTTCGGTCATTATGTAATGCCGATTTATGCCCTTACGATGCAGGATTCAAAAACAAAAAGATACTCATTTTCATACATTCACCGTCTTTCACTTACAACGGATGAGGATGTTCACCGTTTCCACGACGGCGTTGTGCGTACACTTCTTGCCGGTGTGACGCACCCTGAAAAAACAATCGGCGAAATAATAAAGGAGATTTAAAAAATGCTTGAAACCGTAAAAGAAATCATCTGCGACTATGTTGAAACCGACATTGACGAAATCACTGCAGAATCATCCCTGCGCTACGACATCGGCGCAACCTCCTTCGACCTTATGAACATTGCGGTTGAAATCGAAGAGCGCTTCGGTCTTTCAGTGCCCGACAATGCACTCCACCGCATCAAAACCGTCGGTGACATTGCTGAGCTTCTTGAAAAAGCAACGGCATAAACAAACAAGGGCTGTAAAAAAAGTGCAGACCACATAAAACAAGATAACTAAAGGGTTTCTTTCGGTATTGAACTGCCAAAGAAACCCTTTAAAACTGTAAAAATCAGCAAAAGCAGGCTAAAACAAGGTTTTTGCGTTTATGCTATAAACAAACCTCGCCCTCGGAGTACCTTTGTACGCCGTCGGGAAACCCAAAATAAAGCTGGACGCTTTATTTTGGCTCGGTTTGTTCATTCTGCGCATTTTTTTCCTAGCCCCTAAAAAGGGGATGTAAAAAAACAAGTTTTATTACATCCCCTTCTTTGTTTATGACGTTGC
>JAZSAM010000100.1:0-53377 GCA_045601905.1 Acutalibacteraceae bacterium
AACCTTTACGCCATCAAGAGCCTTCTTAACGAGACCCTTTTCGATGAGTGAGTCGATTGTTACTGGTTCGCCGGCTGCATAAGCCTTTTCGAGAGCTGCAACATTTACGATAGCCATTTCTGTACCGAAGATGTTGTTGGAACCTCTCTTGGGAAGTCTTCTCTGAAGGGGCATCTGACCACCTTCAAAGCCGGGACGCATGCCTCTGCCGGCACGTGCCTTCTGGCCCTTGTGACCCTTACCGGCTGTTTTACCCTGACCTGATGCGGGACCGCGGCCGATACGCTTGCGTTCCTTTGTTGCACCTGCTGCGGGTGAAAGTTCGTGCAATTTCATATTTCGCACCTCCTCAATTTAAGCTTCGGTAACTTCGAGAAGGTGAGAAATCTTCTTCACCTTACCCTGAGTCTGGGGATTGTTGGGCTGTACAGTCACATCCCCGATTTTCTTAAGACCAAGTGCCTGGGCGGTAGCAATCTGATCCTTCTTGGAGCCGATAAGGCTCTTTACAAGCTTAATCTTAACCTGTGTCATCTTGAACGCCCTCCTTAACCTAAGATTTCTTTTGCAGTCTTACCGCGGATTTCAGCAACTTCTTCAACGTTGCGAAGCTTTGAAAGACCGTCGATTGTTGCTCTTACAACATTACAGGGGTTGTTTGAACGAAGAGCCTTTGTACGGATGTCCTTGATACCTACTGTTTCAACAACAGCACGAACGGGACCGCCTGCGATAACACCGGTACCGGGAGCAGCGGGCTTGAGAAGAACAACGCCTGCGCCGAATTTACCGATAATTTCGTGGGGAATGGTTGTGCCCTTAAGAGCAACCTTCATAAGGTTCTTCTTAGCATCTTCGATACCCTTACGGATAGCGTCAGGAACTTCACCTGACTTACCGAGGCCGAAACCGATGATGCCATTGCCGTCACCGACAACTACGAGAGCAGCGAACTTAAAGATTCTACCACCCTTAACTGTCTTTGAAACACGGTTGATGGCAACAACACGCTCTGTAAGTTCATAAGCTGATGCGTCAATTTTAGTCATTGTAAATATCCTCCTTGCTTAGAACTTAAGTCCGCCGGCACGAGCACCATCTGCGAGCTCAGCCACACGACCGTGATAGATGTAACCGCTTCTGTCGAAAACGCATTCTTCGATGCCCTTTTCGATTGCGCGCTTTGCGAGTGTTTCGCCCACCTTGTGAGCTGCCTCTTTGTTTCCGCCGTATTCAGTGAAATCCTTTTCTACTGTTGAAGCTGATGCGAGGGTTACGCCTGCAACATCATCAATCAACTGAGCATAGATGTGGCTGTTGGAACGGTAAACATTAAGACGGGGACATGCTGCAGTACCGCTGATCTTAGCACGTACGCGCTTCTGTCTCTTTTTTCTTGCTTTATTGCTATCTTGTCTGCTAACCATTGTATTATCACTCCTTTACCAATCTTATTTGCCCTTACCGGCTTTACCTTCTTTGCGGCGAACATATTCGTCAACATATCTGATACCTTTGCCCTTGTAGGGTTCGGGAGGTCTGTGTTCACGAACTTCAGCTGCAAACTGGCCGACCTTCTGCTTGTCGGGACCGCTGATGATAACCTTGTTGGGAGAGGGAACTTCGATTGTGATGCCGTCAATTTCGGGCATTACAACGTCGTGTGAGAAACCGATCTTCATTGAAAGAGCGTTGCCCTTCTTCTCGGCACGGTAACCGATACCGTTGATTTCAAGTTCCTTCTTGTAGCCGTTAGCTACACCCTCGATCATATTAGCGATAAGGGTACGGGTAAGACCGTGAAGTGATCTGTTATCTTTGTTGTCGTCGGGACGTGAAACAGTGATTGTTGCGCCGTCCTTTTCGATCTTCATGTTGCTGTGGAAGGTTCTTGTAAGAGTACCCTTGGGACCCTTAGCTGTTACAGTACTGCCGTCAACAACAACGTCTACTCCTGCGGGAATCGCAATGGGAGCTCTACCAATTCTTGACATATCAGTACCTCCTTACCATACGAATGCAAGAACTTCGCCGCCTACGTTAGCCTTGCGAGCGTCCTTGTCAGTCATGATACCCTTAGGTGTTGAAAGGATTGCGATACCGAGACCCTTCATAACCTTGGGCATATCTTCAACATTTGTGTAAATTCTGAGACCGGGCTTTGAAACTCTTCTGAGTCCTGTGATAACCTGGCTCTTGTTGGGACCGTACTTAAGCTGTACTTCCATAATTCCCTGCTTACCGTCTTCTTCAACGGTGAAGCCCTTGATATAACCTTCATCAACAAGAATCTGAGCAATTGCCTTCTTCATGTTGGATGCAGGAATTTTCACTGAGTCGTGTTTTGCTGAGTTAGCGTTACGAATTCTTGTAAGCATATCAGCGATTGCGTCTGTTACTTGCATTATTCCTTTACCTCCTTAATAATTTGCAATTGCTTACCAGCTTGCCTTCTTGACGCCGGGGATCTGACCTGCGTGAGCAAGTTCTCTGAAGCAGATACGGCATACTCCGTACTTACGGAGATAAGCGTGAGGTCTGCCGCAGATTTTGCATCTGTTGTATGCTCTTGTTGAGTACTTTGCTGCTCTCTGCTGTTTAACTTTCATTGAAGTCTTTGCCATTGCTACTTACCTCCTTAATTATTTCTCGAAGGGAGCGCCCATAAGTGAAAGGAGCTCTCTTGCTTCTTCGTCAGTGTTGGATGTGGTAACGAAGCAGATGTCCATACCACGAACCTTGTCGATCTTGTCGTATTCGATTTCAGGGAAAATAAGCTGTTCCTTGATACCGATTGAGTAGTTACCTCTGCCGTCGAAAGCGTTGGGGTTGATTCCTCTGAAGTCACGAACTCTGGGGAGTGCGAGGTTGAAGAATCTGTCGATGAACTCGTACATCTTTTCGCCGCGGAGAGTAACCTTAACGCCGATTACCATGCCCTCACGAAGCTTGAAGTTAGCAACTGACTTTTTAGCCTTACAAAGTACAGGCTGCTGACCTGTGATTGTTCTAACGTCAGCAACGATAGCATCGAGAACCTTTGAGTTCTGGATTGCATCGCCGCAAGCTACGTTGATAACTACCTTATCAAGCTTAGGGATTTGCATAACGCTTTTGTAACCGAACTTCTTCATCATCTGAGGTGCAACCTCATTGACGTAGACTTCTTTTAATCTTGCCATTGTCATGTTCCTCCCTTAATTATTCAAACTGTGCGCCGCAGCCGTCTTTTTTGTGTTTGCATACGCGCATTTTCCTACCCTTTTCATCGATAACGTGACCGACTCTTGTGGGTCTGCCGCACTTGGGGCAGATAAGCTGAACCTTACTTGCGTAAAGAGCTGCTTCTGCCTTGATGATGCCGCCTGCTTCACCCATCTTACGGGGCTTAACATGCTTTGAAACGATGTTAACGCCCTGAACAATTACTTTGCCTTCTGAGGGGCTAACCTGCATAACCTTACCCTTAGCGCCACGATCTTTACCGTTGATAACAATGACTGTGTCGCCTGTTTTAACATGAACCTTATTATTCATCGTGACACCTCCTTAAAGCACTTCGGGAGCGAGTGAGAGAATCTTGAGATAATCCTTATCACGAAGCTCTCTTGCTACCGGTCCAAAGATACGGGTACCCTTGGGGTTTTTATCTTCCTTGATGATAACGGCTGCATTTTCGTCGAAACGAATGTATGTGCCGTCTTCACGGCGAACGCCTGTAGCAGTACGTACAACTACTGCCTTGACAACGTCGCCCTTCTTTACGATTCCGCCGGGTGCTGCCTTCTTAACAGAAGCAACAATGACGTCACCGATATTAGCATATCTTCTACCTGTGCCGCCGAGAACACGAATGCACATGATTTCCTTTGCACCTGTGTTGTCAGCAACCTTGAGATAAGTCTGCTGCTGGATCATTGTGTTTGGCCTCCTTTAGCTGCACCAATTATTTGGCTTTTTCGATAATTTCTACAACGCGCCATCTCTTGTCTTTTGAAAGAGGGCGGGTTTCCATAATGAGAACGCGGTCACCGATGCCACACTCGTTCTTTTCGTCGTGAGCCTTTACCTTGATGGTACGGTTAACGATCTTCTTGTAAAGAGGGTGTCTGACCTTATCCTTGATTGTAACAACAACGGTCTTGTCCATCTTGTCGCTGGATACCATACCGACCTGTGTCTTTCTGAGGTTTCTTTCCATAATTCAGTCCTCCCTTTCTTAAGAATTTGCGCCGTGAAGCTCGATGTCACGCTGAACAGTCTTGATTCTTGCGATGTCCTTTTTAACTTCGCTGATTCTCATGGGGTTGCTAAGCTTGTTAACAGCCTGCTGGAAGCGGAGATTGAAAAGTTCCTTCTTAAGCTCTGCGAGCTTTGCATCCATCTCAGCGGCGGACAGTTTTCTGATTTCACTTGCTTTCATTACTGTTCACCATCCTTTTCCTGTTCTGCTTTTGTAACGAATTTGCACTTGATGGGAAGCTTGTTAGCTGCAAGACGCATAGCCTCACGAGCTACTTCTTCATCAACGCCCTTGATTTCAAACATAACTCTGCCGGGCTTAACAACGGCTACCCAATATTCGGGTGAACCTTTACCGGAACCCATTCGGGTTTCTGCAGGCTTCTGTGTGATGGGCTTGTCGGGGAAAATCTTGATCCAAACCTGACCGCCACGCTTGATGTAACGAGTCATAGCGATACGGGCTGCTTCGATCTGTCTTGAAGTGATCCATGAAGGCTCAAGAGCTACAAGACCGTAATCACCGTAGGTTACTGTGTTGCCCTTGTGAGCAGCGCCCTTAAGACGGCCACGCTGAACCTTACGACGTTTTACACGCTTAGGTAATAACATTATTTAGCTCCTCCTTCTCTGTTGTCTCTTCTGGGTCTGCGGCGAGCAGGTCTTTCACGCTTCTCATTGTTGGAAACCTGAAGAACTTCACCTGTGTAGATCCAAACCTTTACGCCGATACGGCCGTAAGTTGTTTTTGCTTCTGCGAAACCGTAGTCAATGTCAGCACGGATTGTCTGAAGGGGAATTGTACCCTCTTTGTAAGTTTCGCTTCTTGCGATTTCAGCACCGCCTACACGGCCTGAAACCTGACACTTGATACCCTTTGCGCCGAGCTTCATAGCTCTGCCGATTGCCTGCTTGAGAGCACGACGGAAGGAAATTCTTCTTTCGAGCTGTGAAGCAATGCTTTCAGCAACAAGCTGAGCATTAACGTCGGGGTTCTTGATTTCAATGATATTGAGAGAAACTTCCTTGCCGATCTTCTTTTCAAGAGTAGCCTTGAGCTTCTCAATTTCTGCGCCGCCGCGGCCGATTACCATACCGGGCTTTGCAACGTGAATGTTGATGCGAACACGCTTTGCTGTTCTTTCAATCTCAACCTTGGGTACACCTGCGGGAGCGAGGGTTTCAAGGAGATATTCACGAAGTTCATAGTCTTCTACGAGGGTATCGCCGAAATCGCTCTTCTTAGCGTACCAGCGTGATTCCCAGTCTTTGATTACACCGATACGAAGACCGGTGGGATTAATTTTCTGGCCCATGTTTTACCTCCTCCTAACTTATTCTGCTTCCTTGAGTACAAGGGTGATATGAGATGTCTTCTTGTTGATACGGAAAGCTCTGCCCTGAGCTCTGGGGCGGATTCTCTTAAGAGTGGGGCCCTGACCGACGTAGCATTCTGCAACGTAGAGCTTTGACATATCCATATCCTTATTTTCTGCATTAGCCATTGCTGACTTTAAAAGCTTTGCAACAACCTCACACGCAGCCTTAGGCGTGTATTTGAGAATTGCCATTGCCCTTTCAGCAGGCTGATTTCTGATAAGGTCGAGAACGATCTTAACCTTACGAGGTGCGATACGCACGAAAGTAACTTTTGCTGTTGCTTCCATTTTAATACACTCCTTTCGACTTATTTACCGTTATTTGAGGTTTTGGAACCTGCATGACCTCTGAAGGTTCTTGTGGGAGCAAATTCACCGAGCTTGTGACCGATCATATCTTCTGTTACATAAACGGGAACGTGCTTGCGTCCGTCATGAACTGCAAAGGTGTGGCCTACAAAGTCAGGGAAAATTGTGCTGCTGCGGCTCCATGTCTTAAGAACGATTTTCTCGCCCTTTTCATTCATCTTAATGACTCTATCGTAAAGTTTTTCCTGTACGTAAAAGCCTTTTTTAGTGCTTCTGCTCATTATTTTTAGCTCCTTTCATCGACTTATTTGTCGTTACGACGCTTAACAATAAGCTTGTCTGAACGATTCTTCTTAGCGCGAGTCTTGTAGCCGAGAGCAGGCTTGCCCCAAGGTGTAACAGGACCGGGACGACCGATGGGTGACTTACCTTCACCACCACCGTGGGGGTGATCGCAGGGGTTCATAACTGAACCGCGGACTGTAGGTCTGATGCCCATGTGACGTGTACGACCTGCCTTACCGATCTTGACGTTTTCGTGGTCCTCGTTGCCTACAACACCGATTGTTGCCATGCAAAGCTCTGAAACCTTACGAAGTTCGCCTGAGGGAAGTCTGAGAAGAGCGTAGCCGCCTTCCTTAGCCATAAGCTGTGCAGCGTTACCTGCTGCTCTTGCAAGCTGACCGCCTCTGCCGGGATAAAGCTCAACATTGTGGATAAAGGTACCTGTGGGGATGTTTGTGAGAGGAAGAGCATTACCTGACTTGATGTCAGCGCCTGTACCTGCTTCAACAACATCGCCAACCTTGAGACCTGAGGGAGCAAGGATGTATCTCTTTTCGCCGTCTTCGTACTGAAGAAGAGCAATGTGAGCTGATCTGTTGGGATCGTATTCGATGGTAGCAACTGTTGCCTTTACATCGAACTTATCTCTCTTGAAATCGATGATACGATACTTTCTTCTGTTTCCGCCGCCTCTGTGACGAACGGTGATGCGACCGTAGCTGTTACGTCCGCTCTTTTTGTTGAGAGGAGCAAGAAGGCTCTTCTCGGGACCACACTTTGAAAGTGCGGAGTAGTCTGTAACTGACATATTACGTGTGCCGTTTGTTACAGGCTTTAAAACACGAATTGACATTTTGTTCACACTCCTATCTGGTTTAGCGCAGGATTGTCCAACCTGCATACATTGCCATACGGATTTGAAATCTTATGGATTAAAGGAGACCGTCGAAGAAATCGATTGTGTCGGAATCCTCTGTGAGGGTTACGATTGCCTTCTTCCATGAGGGAGTATAGCCTTCGTAACGGCCGTAGCGTCTGAGGTGGCCCTTGCAGTTAAGGGTGTTGACCTTAGAAACCTTTACGCCGAAAACCTCTTCTACTGCTGCTTTGATTTCAGCTTTGTTTGCATCCTTAGCAACCTTGAAGGTGTACTTTTTGAATGCTGTACCCATCATTGATTCTTCTGTGATGATGGGCTTGAGGATGATATCATGTGCTACCTTTTTCATTATGCATAAACCTCCTCAATCTTAGCAACTGCGTCCTTGAGAACAACGATGCTGTTGCAGTTAAGAATATCATATACATTAAGTGTATTTACAAGAGTTGTCTTGCAGCCTGCAATGTTTCTTGCACTTCTGTAGATGATGTCATTCTTTTCGGGAAGAACGATAAGTGTCTTCTTGCCTGTTTCGAGAGCTGAAAGAACCTTAACAACTTCCTGAGTCTTGATAGCTTCAAGCTTGAGATCGTCAAGAACGATAAGCTCGTTAGCAGCAACCTTTGAGGAGAGAGCTGACTTCATAGCAAGTCTTCTTACCTTCTTGTTGATGCTGAAGCCGTACTCACGGGGCTTGGGTCCGTGTGCGATACCGCCGTGGTACCACTGGGGAGCTCTTGTTGAGCCCTGTCTTGCACGGCCTGTGCCCTTCTGTCTCCAGGGCTTCTTGCCGCCGCCGCTTACTTCTGCGCGAGTCAGGGTTGACTGTGTGCCCTGACGCTGGTTTGCAAGATAGTTGACAACTACGAGATGCATAGCTGATGTGTTCGGCTCGATACCGAAGATGCCGTCTGCAAGGTCAATATCTGAAACCTTTTTTCCGTTTACGTCGAATACTGATACGTTAGGCATTTATTAGGGCTCCTTTCTTATGACTTTTTAACGCTGTTTGCTACCACTACGATGCCCTTCTTGGGACCGGGGATTGCGCCCTTGATAGCGATGAGGTTGTTTTCTGCATCAACCTTAACAACGTCGAGATTCTGAATTGTAACTCTTTCACAGCCGAGGTGACCGGCCATCTTCTTTCCTTTGAAGATACGGGCGGGGTCGATAACACCGAGTGAACCTGCGTGTCTTGCAACAGGGCCGGTACCGTGTGTTTCCTTGAGTCTGCCGAAGTTCCATCTCTTGATTACGCCTGCTGTTCCCTTACCCTTGCTTGTGCCGACTACGTCAACCTTTTCGCCTGCTGCAAAGATGTCAGCCTTGATGATGTCGCCTACGTTGAGAGCGCTGTCGTCTTCAAGTCTGAATTCCTTAAGAACCTTCTTGGGACCAACGTTTGCCTTGTCGAAGTGACCCTTCTCAGGCTTGTTTGTTCTTGTTACCTTCTTGTCCTCGAAGCCGAGCTGAACAGCGTTGTAGCCGTCATTTTCAACCGTCTTCTTCTGAACTACTGTGCAGGGACCGAGCTCAACTACTGTTACGGGAATTACGTTACCCTTTTCGTCGAAAACCTGAGTCATGCCGATCTTTCTGCCGATAAGACCTTTTTTCATGTTTGTTATCCTCCTTTGGTTATTGGTTGCTGTCTTAGCAACGTGACCTTATTTCCTGTTTTGTGTTAACCGGGTATAGAAATCAGCTTTTGTTATCTCTTGATTTCGATTTCAACACTTGCAGGAATCTCAAGACTTGTCAGAGCTTCTACGGTCTTAGGTGTAGGTCTGATGATGTCAATGAGTCTCTTGTGAGTTCTCTGCTCAAACTGTTCACGGCTGTCCTTGTACTTATGAACAGCGCGAAGGATTGTTACGACTTCCTTTTCTGTAGGAAGAGGAATGGGACCTGAAACAGTTGCGTTTGTACGCTTTGCTGCCTCAACGATCATTTCAGCTGCCTTGTCAACAAGGTTGTGATCGTAACCCTTGAGTCTGATACGGATCTTTTCCTTTACTGCCATTTTGTTTGCCTCCTAATTAAGAATTAGTAGGGCGGTGCTTTTCTCACTCTCGCCCGGGTGTTTGCATCCCGGTCATTTAAAAACCGGAAATTGTTATTTCCGGTCGTTCAGCTCGAATAAGCACAGTTCACCCAAACCGCTGTTTAAGTCCAAGACATACCTTGCCCGAAGGCACAGCATCCCCGACACTTAACGCAAGAAACAGCGCATAAGGTGAAATATAGATCGCCCGGTTTTAAATCGGACATACTCCGCGGAAATTTCCTGCCTCAGAGGACAGCCACCTCCCGCATCATCGCATATCGTTTTGGTTATGTGAAGACAGAGTTATACCCAAACCCATTTCACATGCTCGACTATTCTAACATAGAACCGGGTGTTTGTCAATGGTTTTTTACTAAATTCTTTGTGAAAAATGTAAGATTTTTTTGGATATTTTTTGTGCACTATTTCTTGTGTTTCGGTAGGCAGACAGGTACTAAATATAGGTTGAAATCTCCCTTGTTTATACAAAAAATCAAGTTAACCCTAAAAAACAAAAGGCTTTTCCCTAAAAAACTAAAACAGACACCATTGAAAAGCTCAAAGGTGTCTGCGCTTTTTATTTTCGCTCGCCGCGGGGCATTACTTTTTTGAAAAAAAGTAATACAAAAAACTTTCCGTTTCCTTACTCAGCCTCTCGGCCCTCGGTCCTTACTACTCACTACTTACTACTATTCTTAACCACATTCCTCGCCATGCCGGCAATACACGCAATGTAAAGATAAACAATAGGCGTCGTAAAGGGCTGGGCAATGTTAACAGTTGCCTGCATCCAGTAAGAAACAAGTCCTGCAAGAAGCGCAACGGCAAGCGTGCTCTCCCTGAGCTTCTTTATTACGGTGTACACCGTTGTTCCGATAACACCGAGGTATGACACAATTCCGAAAACACCCGTTGTCATAAGATACTGAAGGTACTCGTTGTGTGCCTGATCAAGATTCTTTCCTTCAAAAAGCCTTGCACCCTGTGTAACCGAAACAAGGGATTCAGGACCTACGCCAAAAAGAATTTCCTTAAGGTTGAACTTTGTGAAGCTTTCAAGACAGAATTTCCATATCTTCCCTCTGTAGGTACCCCACTCCGATGTGATTCTGAAAAGCTCATTGAATCTGCCGAGTCCCACCGTGTTGGCAAGAACAAAGCAAAGAGCGATTCCCGAAATAAAAATCACAAGAAGCACCGGGTAAATCCTTTTAAGAATTACCACCCTGCCCGGGAATTTTCCTACAAAAGCATAGGTTCCGAAGCAAAGCACAAGAACCGCCGCTGAAATCCACGGATTGACAAAAACGGAAAGCAGCTTTGAAATCGCAACATTCGCCTCACCGTGCAATCTGTAAATCAGCATAAACACCTGTGAGGAAAGTGTGATTACCACAATGCTAATCAGGTACCTTTTAAAGCGGTGAAGTCTGTTGTAAAAGAACAACGGCATAATAAGAAGCGACGAGGCAAAGCCTACAACAAAGCTTTCACTCGAGGTAACCATCATACCGAAGGAGCCCACAACAAGCCCGAAGGTATAAATGAAACGGCTGATTTTACCTTCACTCAGGCAAAAGCCACTTACAACCAGAGGCAGAAGCAGGCACATATAGCTGCTGTAAAAATTAATGTTGCCTATAGTCGAAAGAAAGGCTTTTTTATAGCTTTTGTTTATTCCGTCGTAAACACCGAAGGGATCAATGTCAAAGCAATTAAGCACACCGATAATGCTGACTATCGAAAAAGCAAGAACAGAAAAGAGCAGAAAGCTCTGTGCTGCCGTAAAATTTCTTGAAACGACGAAATACACCGTCACATAAAGAAGAACCGTGAGAAAGCCCTGATACCTCGAGGCAACACCCAGCCACACATCGTTATTCTTTGAAAGAAGTGCCGAAAGAAACACAGTCAGGCAAAAAACGATAAGTGCCTTATCCGTAAGAGAAAGCTCCATTCTTTCAATAAGCGGTGTATTCTCCGGGAATGCCGATTCCTCTTTTTTCTTGGCAAAAAACGCCGCCACAACAACAATTGCCATACTTATAATATAAAAGTATACACTTTTTGTTTCGGTAATATTGAAATATCCGTCTGTGATAATCAGCGGCAAGCCGAACATCAGAGCTACCAGATATATTATTACCGCCGATTGTATCGGAGTCTTAACAGGCCGTCTGACCTTAGGAAGATTCCTCATTTTCAATCCCCTGTCTTATTTCATATTCCGACAGTCTGAAGCAATGCTTATCTGACTGTTACTGAAACGGGCGAATAAGCGCCGTAGATGTTACCCCCGCTTGTCTTTTTGACTGCCCTCACATAAAAGGTGTACTTTGTTCCGCTTTTAAGTCCCGAGAACATCAGCTTCTGCGGCTCCCCGTAAGACTTGTAAAGCTTATACTTGCCGTCTGCCCTTTTGTAGTAAACCCGGTAAGCATCAGCTTTGACCTTTGTCCATGTGAGAGTTATATATCTCGGAGCCTGTGAAACTGCAGTTGTCTTTACCTTTGCAGGCGTGGTCGCAGCAAGATAGGTCTTATACTCACCCAGCACCATGCCCGATGAATACAACACATAAGGTCTTACTGCAAAGCGGATGCTTTTTCCTGCAGAGAGATTTCTGAAGGTATGGCTTCTTTCCGTTGTGGATTTTACGCATACCTTCCACTTGCCGCCGGATCTGTAGTAAATTCTGTAGCCCGATGCACCCTTTACCTTTGACCATGAAAGCTTGATTGCAGATGCAGTCTGCTTTGCCTTAACCGTTACAGGTGCCGTCGGCTTTGTTGCAGCTTCAACTGTTGTGTAGGTGTGCGAAAATGACTTTTCCCCATCTTCGACAACATAACCTCTTACTGCAAATTTAAAAATCGTTGCACTTGTAAGGTCCTTGTATGTCACAGTAGTGCCCTTGACATCCTTGTCAGGCCTCCACTTTTTCTTTGTTCTGTCGTAGCGGTATATTCTGTAGCCGTCAGCGCCCCCGACAGCAGACCAGGTAAGCTTGATTGAGGTGGTTGTCTGCGTTGCCTTCAGAGTTTTTGTCGCACCGATGGGTATTCTCTCACCGTACTTGAAGGTAAGTGTCGGGCTGATTGCGTTACAGGTAAGACAATCGTAACTGTAAATCGCAGGACTTTCAACCGTTGCATTATGAACAAGATGACGGTTGTCGATTATTTTCTCAGAGAAATCGTGATCTATGAAAGGAACCTCCATATGACCGGAAAGGAACTCATTACATACGGTACAGTATATTCCCTCTGTGTAGCCGTTGCTTGTGCAGGTTGCAGGTACCGCAGAAACAAAAATCTCCTTGTGTCCAGCAGGTATAATCTCGTGTCCGGAAAGATAGGTTTCACACACCTCGCAGAACACACCCTCGGTGTATCCGACCTTTGTGCAGGTTTCCGGCTGTCTCGGAATGTCCTTTTCCTTGTGAGCAGCAGGTATTATCTCGTGTCCCGACACATATGTTTCACATACCGTGCAGAACTCGCCTGCCGTAAAGCCGTTTTCCGTGCAGGTATAATCAACTGCACCGTGAAGCTCAGTTTTGTGCTCAGCCTTTGCAATCTCCTCGTGACCCGAAAGAAAGGTTTCACAAAGCTCGCAGTAAATGCCCTCTGTGTAGCCGAGCTGCGTACAGGTGGGCTCAACTCTTCTGAAGCTTGTTTCATTATGCTTATAATTGGTCTCATAGTGACCTGAAATGAAGCTGTTGCAGTCCTCGCAGAAGATACCGTCGGTGTAACCCTTTTCGTAGCAGTTACCCTCGCTTGCTTCAACCGTGACGGTGTTTTCGTGCTCACAAGCCTCAAAAGAAGCAAAGGCTGTCACACCCGGAAAAAGAAGAGCTGCGGCAAGCATAACATAGCAGAGACTTAACAATATATACTTTTTTGAAAGGCTATTCATTACTATTCCTCCAAAAATAATACATTCTTTCACAGTTTTTAATCATACCATTTATTTATGTATAAGTCAAGGCAGAAATAAGCAGTGAGTAAGGGTATAAAAAAGCTCCTTCGGAAAGAAGGAGCTTTTTGTTTTATCAGTCAGCGTTTTCCTCTTCGATCTTGTCGATGATTTCCTGAGGAACTGCTTCACCGTGCTTAACGAACATAATGAGAATAATTGCTAAGCCGAACATAATCGGGCTGTAATAGAACAGCGACATATAGGTTCCTGCGAACATTCTGATAAATCCGTAAACGATGGGAGAAGCGATCTGAGCTGAGAAGGTTGCTGTGTAGTAGTAGCCGGTGAAGGTACCAACCTTTTCAACACCGCCGATTTCAAGAACAAGGGGAAGAGTGTTAACCGTGATGAACATGTTAGCTGCACCGCCGAGAATAAGAACGGGATAAATAAGCACACGGAGGATTGCGGTAACGCTGTCAACAGTTTCAACAATTGCACCGAGAGCTACATCAAATGAAGCTGTATCTGTGCCGAGAATGCTGTTTGCAACACTTACGATTTCCTCGTAAATGCCTGTGCCGAGAGTTTCTGTAAGGTGAGCATCGTATGCCTCGTAGTGAGCCTCTGTGCCCTCTTCAGGTGCCCCGCTCTTATAAGCAAGGTAGCCCTCGATGCTGAGAACCTCATTGTCGCTGAGTGTCTTGCCTTCGGCCTGAGCCTTATCGGAAAGATCAGCATTATAAGTATTGATGTTTTCATCAACAGCGATGTAAGCATTATTGATTGAAACATAGTTGCCGATTGAAAGATCCTTTGCACCGAGCATACCTACGAAAACGCCGAAGAATACAACGAATGCAACAAGGAATACTGCAAGACCTGCGATGATTGTCTTCTTTCTGCCGAACTTTGAACCCATCTTACCTGCGGGAAGAGCTGCAACACCTGCAACAACTGCGAAGATAAGCATAATGAAGGTTGCTTCGGAGGTAATCATGTGAAGGATTTCCTGAGCAAAGAGTGAGAAGAAGGTTGTGATTGCATTTGATGCGCAGAAGAGGAAGAAGAGTGTGCCGAGCATAAATACAAGGCTCTTTCTTTCGCCCTTTGAAAGCTTGATAGCCTTGAGCTCTGCCTTCTTCTGCTTTGCAGCTTCCTTCTGTGCCTTCCTGAGTGCCTTCTGGTCTGCATACTGATTTGCGTCACCCTTGAGACGGATGCTTGTGTCTTCTTCCTTTACAAAGAAGAGAAGAACGAGCATACCAACGATCATAACAACAGAGCCTACGATGAAAACATAGGGGAAGGAAACAGTTTCGTCAGCCTTGATTTCAGCCTTGCTATAGCCTGCAAGAAGAGTACAAAGTGCAATACCGATAGTACCTGCAACCATACCTACGGCTGAACCGATACCACCCATAAGGTTGATGATTGCGTTACCCTCTGAACGAAGCTCAGGGGGAGTAAGGTCAGGCATAAGAGCAACAACGGGAGCTCTCCACAATGACATTGAGAAAACAAAGAGGATGATAACTAACATTGTCAGAGGAAGCTGAAGTGCTCCGCTTGTGTTGAGCGCAACGATGGGAATAAGAGCAAAAAGAATTGCTGAAATCGGAGCGCAGGAAACGATAAAGGGACGGCGCTTACCGAGCTTTGAATGACAGTTGTCGGAAAGCTTACCGAAGGTGGGCTGGAAAATAACACCGAAGATGTTATCAAAGGTCATAATAATACCGATGAAAAGAGGTACAAGTGAAAATCCGCCGCTTGCAGAAATTGTACTTTGACCCTGAGCCTCTGCAAACTCACCGATCCAGGGAATAGCGGAAGCAAGCTTTGCACTGAGGTTTGAGACAAGATCACTTTCAGAAAGAATCTTGTTGAGAATTTTTGTAATGTAGGGATCGTAGATCGCCCACGCAATAGATGTTGCCAGGAAACCAAAACCGGTAAGTATGGTCTTTGGCACATTCAGCTTCTGAGCATTTTTTTCTTTTGCCATGTCAAAAGCTCCTTTCTTTTTCATAGTATTCCAATTATAGTTGTTTTCTCTTTAAATTGCAATGATAAAAAACAATTTCGGCATAGTGTATATTACCTGAAAGTTTAAATTATGCAAAATGACAGAATCTGCCTTTAAGCTTTCAGTCCCGCATCATTTCTGCCTGCTTCGGCTGATGAAGTTAAGCCTTAACGCATTCGTGACAACACAGAAGCTTGAAAGGCTCATTGCCGCCGCACCGAACATCGGATTAAGCTCCCAGCCGAAAAGCGGAATGAACACACCTGCAGCAAGAGGAATTCCGATAAGATTGTAAATAAACGCCCAGAAAAGATTCTCATAAATGTTGCGAAGAGTTTTTCTTCCGATGTGAATCATATAAGGCACACTGTCAAGATCGCTTTTTACAAGCACAACATCAGCCGCATCAACTGCAACATCCGTTCCCGCACCTATGGCAACGCCGAGATCAGCACCCGTCAGCGCCGGGGCATCGTTGATTCCGTCACCGACCATCGCAACAGAGCCTTTTTTCTTAAGCTCCCTTATCACCCTTTCCTTACCGTCGGGAAGCACACCTGCAACAACATCCTTTATACCCACCTGCCGTGCGATTTCCCTTGCCGTGTCCTCATTGTCACCCGTGAGCATAACCGTGTTGATGCCCATTTTATTGAGCCTTGCAATTGCTTTTTTACTGTCAGCCTTAACCACATCGGCAACGGCAATCATTCCGAGGAATTCATCCTCTGCAGCAAAGTAAAGCACGGTTTTGCCTTTAGCCGAAAGCTCCCTTGAAGACCTTTCGGCATCTTCATCAATTTTACAGAAGGATGAAATATAACCGTAATTTCCGCCGTAAACCCTTTTACCGTCAACCGTAGCACAAAGCCCCTTACCGCTGATTGCTTCAAAGTCTTCACTTTCCGCATTTTCAGTTTCACGGCTCTCACCGTAAGAGAGAATCGCCCTTGCAAGAGGATGCTCACTTTTTCTTTCAAGGTTAAAGGCAAAGTAAAGAAGCTTTTTTTCATCATCAGCTGCAATAACATCCGTTACCTCAGGCTCACCCTTTGTTACAGTACCCGTTTTGTCGAAGGCTACCGTTTTTATTCTGCCTGCTTTTTCAATTGCCTCGGCAGTTTTGAAAAGTATTCCCGCCTTTGCACCGACACCGTTTCCGACCATAATTGCAACTGGTGTTGCAAGTCCGAGAGCACAGGGACAGCTTATAACAAGCACAGAAATACCCCTTGCAAGAGCGAAGCCTGCATCCCTTCCGAGAAGAAGCCAGACAATGCATGTAACAAGAGCAATTACCATAACTATCGGCACAAAAACACCTGCGACTTTGTCAGCCGCCTTTGCAACGGGTGCCTTTGACGCGGCGGCATCGCCCACCATTTTTATTATCTGTGAAATAGTCGTATCCTCACCTACGGCAGTCGCCTCGCACTCAAGAAAGCCCGACTGATTAATTGTCGAGGCTGAAACTCTGTCACCGACACTCTTGTCAACGGGGATGCTCTCTCCCGTAAGACTGCTTTCGTTTACTGCACTTGCTCCCGAAAGAACAACACCGTCAACGGGCACACTGTCACCGGGCTTGAGCACAAAAATGTCGCCCTTTTTCACCTCGGATGCATTTACGGTAATCTCCTTACCGTCCTTCACAAGCCTTGCCGTTTCGGGCTTCAGCTTCATAAGTGCCTTGAGAGCGTTTGTTGTTTTACCCTTGCTTTTGCTTTCCAGTAATTTGCCAAGGGTAATCAGTGCAAGAATCATTGCCGCCGATTCAAAGTACAGTCCGTGTCTCAGCTTCATCAATTCTGCTGCGTCTCCTGCACGCTGAGCCTCTGTCATCATAAAAAGAACAATCACGCTCCAGAAGAAGGATGCTCCCGAGCCGAGAGCTACAAGAGTATCCATATTCGGCGCCTTATTCATCACACCCTTGAAGCCGCTTATGAAAAACCTTTTGTTGATTATCATAACGGAAAGAGAAAGGAGCAGCTGTGCAATTCCGTTTGCAACTGCGTTTTCTTCAAGAAAGGGAAGCTGCGGCAATGAAAGCATGTGCCCCATTGCGATGTACATAAGCATACCCGTAAGCACAAGTGAAAAAATGAGTCTTGCAAGAATCTGCCTTGTCTCCTTACCCTCTTCACCGCTGTCAACTTTTGCTTCCTTTTTATCTGAAGCAGCCTTTATGCCGTAGCCTGCCTTTTTTACGGCACTGATAATCGCCTTTTCATCTGCAGAGCCCTCAACGGTAAGCGTATTAGTCAGAAGATTTACCGAACACTCATCCACGCCTGCAACGGCATTTACCGCCTTTTCAACTCTTGCACTGCAGGCAGCACAAGACATTCCCGTCACATTATACTGAGCCATAAATACACCTCATTTCATAATTTTCTTCAAAAGAGCAAGCAATTCGTCGATTGCATCCTCTTTACCGTTTTTTATATCTTCAACCACGCAGGAATTCATATGGCTTGAAAGCAATTCTCTGTTAAAGCTGTCTAGTGCCGCATTTGCCGCGGCGACCTGAGTGATTATGTCGGCACAGTAACGGTCGTTTTCCACCATTGACTTTATGCCGCGTATCTGTCCCTCAATTCTGTTAAGGCGCTTAATGAGTGCCTGCTTTTCTCCGTCGTCACGGAATTTATGTCTTACACAACAGTTATCATCTCTGTTCATTATTATCACTCCTTCAAGCTTATTATATACCCCATAGGGGTATATGTCAAGAAGAAAACTCACTTACGGATGTCAAAATGTGTTTACAATTTCGCTCGCCGCGGGGCATTACTTTTTTTGAAAAAAAGTAATACAAAAAACTTTCCTTTCAAATAAAAAAGACACCCGATTTTTCGGATGTCTTTTTTTATCAGTTAATCTTTCCGTAAAGGGAAACCTTTTCGGCACCGGCATCAGTTCTGGGTGCTCTTGTGGGAGCATCCACACGGGGAGCCTGGCTGCGTCCGCCGCTTCTGCCGCCGCGGTTGTAACCGCCTCTGCCGCCTCTGCCGCCTCTGCCTCTGTTGTAACCGCCTCTTGAAGGATGGGTGGGTTTAACACCCTCTGCAAGAGTGATAACAACTCTTCTTGATGCATCTGCACCGACTGAGTGTGAGGTTACACCTTCGATTTCCTGAACTGCTGTATGAATGATTCTTCTTTCATAAGGATTCATGGGCTCAAAGGTTACGTTTCTGCCGTACTTGAGAACCTTCTCCGAGTTCTTCCTTGCAAGCTCTCTGAGAGTATTCTTTCTCTTTTCACGGTAAGAGCCTACATTGATTGAAATTCTTGAGTATTCATTATCAAGCTTTGTCTTGTTTGCAACAAGTCTTGTAAGGTACTGGATTGAGTCGAGAGTCTCTCCTCTTCTGCCGATTACAATGCCGTAATCTTCACCGCAGTCAAGCTCAAGGATGATTTCATCCTCCTGTGTACGGTAAGCATTGATGGACACTTCGTGAACGCCCATACCCTTTACAACAGCTGTAATATAATCAGCAGCTGCAGTTACACTCTTGCTTGAAGAGATGTCAACGGGAGTCTTTACTGCTTCCTCTGCTTCTTCAGCCTTTACCTCTTCCTTTGCCTTGGGAGCTTTTTCAGCTTTGGGAGCCTTAGGCGCCTTTTCAGCCTTGGGGGCTGCGGGCTTTTCTGATTTTGCAGGCTTTTCCGTCTTCTTTTCAGGAGCATCGGGAGTTTCATAATATGCTCTCGCTTTTGCAGGTGAGCCACCGAAAAGACCGAGAACCTTCTTTGTGGGCATTGCGATAATCTCTGTATGCACATCCGCAAGGGCGGGGGCATTAAGAGCCGCGCGTGCGTTCTGAAGAGCCTCCTCAACGGTTGCACCTGTAGCCGTAGCTTCATGTATCATTTTGTTATCACCACCGTTTGTTGTGTTTTATTTAAATTAAGTAAATTCAGAATTATTCTGTTTCGGTTTCCTTGTTGTTTTTCAGAATTTCTTTTCTGTTCTTTTCGTAAGAACGACGGTAAACCGTTTCTTCAACCATAAGCTTTGCAATTGTCTTTCTCGGTGCATAGAGATGACCGATAACAAGTGTCTGAAGGAATGCAAGGATATTTGAAAGAATCCAGTACATACCCATAGCAGCAGGCATTGACCATGTAAACCATACTGACATAAGGGGCATTGAAAGCATCATGCAGCCCATCATCTGCTGATTTTCCATGTTGGGGTTAGCCTTCTTCTGTCTTACCTGTGAAAGCACACTTGTAAGAAGTGAGGTAAGACCTGAAAGAACGGGAATTGCAAGAACAAGGATTGATGCCTTGCTGATGCCGAATTCGCCGTAAAACTCCTTGGGAATTGAGCCGAGGTCAATTCCGAAAATTGAGAAATCAAATGCACGGATCTTTTCAATCTCGGAAGCAAACTGAGTAAGAAGCTCAGGCTTGCCTTCAAGAATAGCTTCAAGGTTTGAAATAATGGATGCTTCAACGTAAGCAAGTCCTGCATTACCCTTTCCGGTACCTACAGTGATGCCAAGCTCTGTAACTGCATTTGTAAGAGCTGTGATTGCTTCAGAGGAAATCTCGAGAACATAAGTAAGAGGCTGACGGATAATACCGTAAAGACCCCAGAGAATAGGAAGCTGGAAAACAAGAGGAAGGCAGCTTGCACCCATGGAGGAATAACCCTCTCTCTGGTAGAGCTCGCTTGTTTCCTGCTGGATTTTCATATTCCTTTCCTGAGGATTGTAATCCTGATACTTTTCTCTGATTCTCTTGAGCTTGGGCTGAAGACGAACCATTTTAGCAGAGGATTTCTGCTGCTTTACTGTTGTAGGAAGAAGAAGTGCACGGAAAAACAAAGTAAAGATAAGAAGTGCAAGTCCGTAATTCCCTACGATAGGAAGAAGAAATCTGAACAGATAACCGAAAATGTCGTATAAGAAATTAAACATTTGGTAAATTTCCTCTCGTAAAATTATTCCCTTTTTAATAAGCTTCAATCCTGTTTGTCCTTTTTGGGAGGCACAGGATCATAGCCCCCTGCTGACAGAGGGTTGCAACGAAGTATCCGCCACGCTGCCAACAGACTGCCCTTAAGCACTCCGTGGGTCTCTATTGCCTCTATGGCATAGCACGAGCAGGTGGGATAGTATCTGCACATCGGCGGTAAGTGAGGAGAAATGTGTCTGCGGTAAAATCCGATGATACCTAAAAGCACCTTCTTCATTCTATGGCACCGACCTCTCTCAGGCACTCCACCATTGCAAGACGTACCTTTTCCGTCTTAAGATATTTGGTTTTGCTCCTTGCAACAAGGACAAAGTCAAAATTCCCCTTGAAACGGTATTCGTTGCTTACAGCCCTGAAGGCTGCTCTTATTACTCTTCGGGAACGGTTTCGCTCAACTGCATTGCCGATTTTCTTGCTCGTTGTGATACCGACACGGCAAATACCCACACGGTTCTTGTTTGAATAAACAACCAGTGCAGGCCGTGCGCAGGATTTCCCTCGATGATAAGCACGCTGGAAATCCGTATTTTCAGTTAAAGAAAGATACTTCTGCAAAAAAATCAAATCCCAACACAGTAAAGTGAACAACTGCAAAGGGTATACCTTTGCCAAGGATTGCGGCATTGACTGCCAAAAGCTTTAATTAGTATGTGAGCTGCTTTCTGCCCTTTGCACGACGGCGAGCGAGAACCTTGCGACCGTTCTTTGTAGCCATTCTCTTACGGAAGCCGTGCTCCATCTTTCTGTGACGCTTCTTGGGCTGGTAAGTTCTTTTCATTGCGTTAACCTCCTTTTTAATAATAGATTTTGTAAAATTAAAACGGGACACATTGCTCAAGTAGTGTAAGTAGTAACGCAATATGAGTCCGACGCTTTCAAAAAATTACAGGCGATAACTCGCGGAAAGATATTATACAACATAAAACAGGGCTTTGTCAATGTTTTTTGACAAAAAAGTAAATGAGAAGGCCGGGGTGAAAAGTAATCAGTAGTCAGAGGGTAATAGTTTTGTAATCTCCGATAATTAATTGAGATTGCAAAGCAAAAAAGTCCCGAGCATCAATGACACTCGGGAAGTTTCAGTTAAAATCAAATTATGCAAGCTCTGCGAAGTACTTGATTGTACGAACCATCTGGCTTGTGTATGAGTTTTCGTTGTCATACCAGGAAACAACCTGAACCTCGTAAAGGTCGTCAGCGGTCTTAGCAACCATTGTCTGAGTTGCATCGAAGAGTGAGCCGTACTTCATGCCGATAACATCGGATGAAACGATGGGATCTTCGTTGTAGCCGAAGGATTCGCAAGCAGCAGCCTTCATTGCAGCGTTGATGCCGTCAACTGTTACGTCTGCGCCCTTAACAACAGCTGTAAGGATTGTTGTTGAACCGGTGGGAACGGGAACACGCTGTGCAGCACCGATAAGCTTGCCGTTGAGCTCGGGGATAACAAGACCGATAGCCTTAGCAGCACCTGTTGAGTTGGGAACGATGTTAGCAGCGCCTGCGCGTGCTCTTCTCATGTCGCCCTTTCTGTGAGGACCGTCAAGGATCATCTGATCGCCTGTGTAAGCGTGGATTGTTGCCATGATACCGCTCTGGATGGGAGCGTAATCGTTGAGAGCCTTAGCCATGGGAGCAAGGCAGTTTGTTGTGCAGGAAGCAGCTGAGATGATTGTATCTTCTGCTGTAAGAGTACCTTCGTTAACTGAGAAAACGATTGTCTTGAGGTCGTTGCCTGCGGGAGCAGAAATAACAACCTTCTTTGCACCAGCATCGATGTGAGCCTGGCTCTTTGCCTTTGAGCAGTAGAAGCCTGTGCATTCGAGAACAACGTCAACGCCGATTTCACCCCAGGGGAGCTCTGCTGCGTTAGCCATTGCATAGATCTTAAGAGTCTTTCCGTCTACTGTGATTGTGCCTGCTTCGTCGTCAGCCTCAACAGTGTGAAGACCTTCGCCGATTCTTCCGCAGTAACCGCCCTGAGCTGTATCGTACTTGAGAAGGTTTGCGAGCATTGAGGGCTTTGTGAGGTCGTTGATAGCAACAACTTCATAACCTTCTGCACCGAACATCTGACGGAATGCGAGACGGCCGATACGACCGAAACCGTTAATTGCAACTTTTACTGACATGATAATTTACCTCCAATGTTATATTGAATGATTTTTTAACCTCTAATATATTACCCGATTAAAGATTTTTTTTCAACCTTTTTGAGCATATTTTTTGTGAAGTTTGTGAAGTTTTTACAATCTAAACAAAAACTGCCCCCGGAAAAACCGAAAGGGTGTAATACTGCATAAAAAACCTATGGACATCAGGCTGTTATTGTGTTAAAATGTATATCATACTGAATATACTGCTATATCATAGTGAATATGGTGAACAGAAAAAACAAATTTAACGAGGTGACTTTACATGAAAGAAATCAACATAAAAGAGCTTAAGGAAAGTGCCGTTTCCCTCTTTGATGACCGTTGGGCGCTCATCACTGCAGGAAGCGTTGACAGCTACAATACAATGACTGCCTCCTGGGGCGCTCTCGGCGAGCTGTGGAACAAGGATGTCTGCTTCTGCTTTATAAGACCGCAGAGATACACCTATGAATTTATCGAAAGAGAGAACTATTTCACCGTAAGCGTTTTTTCTGAAACTTTCAGAAAGGCTCTGGCTTACTGTGGAAAATACAGCGGAAGAGATGTTGACAAAGCAAAGGAAACAGGACTTACCGCCGAAGCAATCGGTGACTCCGTCAGCTTCAGAGAGGCCGAAATTGTGCTTTTGTGCAAGAAGCTCGCCTTCCAGGACATTAAGCCCGAGGGCTTTATCGACCCCTCAATTGATCCGACCTGCTACCCCGGAAGGGATTACCACCGAATGTACATCGGTGAAATTGTTTCCTGCTTTGTGAAATAAATATCCGCAAGACAGCAAACTATCAGAGGTTCAATGCGATGAAAAAATTCAGCGGTTAAGGCTCATCACCCTAACCGCTTTTCATTTTATGCCGTAACCGATTTTAACTCCTTGAGAATGTCAACAGTTTCCCACGGAATTGTAACGACAGTCACATACCCCTCTTCCTCTACATAGTAGAAGCTGAAGCCGTTTTCAGTAAAGCAGCCGGCGCTTTCGTAAATTGCACTGCCGAGTCCTTCCTCATCTTCGATTTCTTCCTCGTAGTCCTCTTCACCAAAGCCGTAACCGTCATCACCGTATCCGTAACCGTCATCATATCCATACTCTTCGCCGTATTCATCATACTCTTCGTCATACTCATCGTATCCGAAGTCTTCATCCTCCCCGTCGGGATTTTCAGTATCCGCTGTTGTTTCCTCTGAACCGGCACCGATAATCTCCTCAGGGATAACATCCTGATAATCCGAAGAGTTGTAAATTCTGTAAAGAACCTTACTTATTACAACATAGTTCTTGCCGAGGCAATCGTCCTTTTCAACGAAATCGCCTGTGTTTCTGTCAAAGGTGTAAGCCTCATAGGCCTTTACGGGAAGCTCAACTGTTTCCTCTTCCTGAGCTTCTTCGCCATAGCCGAAATCACCGTAACCGCCCCAACCGTCGTCCTCTTGCGTTGTTTCTTCCTGCTTTTCGGGAATTTCAGGGGATTTTGTGCTGATTTTTTCAACGAAGGAAATTTTGTCCTTATCGGAATAGGTAACCTGCACAGTCACATCTTCAGTGAAAGGAAGCTCCTGAGCCTTTCCGCCCTTGCTTATGAATTCATCATAATTCTTCTGTGCAGAAGCAGCCCTTAATTCATAAGCAGAAACAGTACCTGCAAAAAATTCATTTATTTTCTGCTCACCGAAGGTTGTTTCCTCAAAAACGGGATACTTGAATGTGTATCTGCAGTAAAGCTTTCCGTCCTCGGTTTTTCCTTCAATAACCTTTTCGTGCATCTCATAAATAACCTTGCCGGGCTCGGTCTTAAGGTCACCCGAAACGCCGAAAATAGCTTCGTCGTCAACCCTCCTGATTATAAAGGGAGCTTCGTCAGTATTTCCTTCATTCTTTTCGGCAACCACATAATAGGTACCGCTTTTTAAGGTGCTGCTGCCGTCAGTAACAGAGAAGACACACTCAATATAGTAACCGCCGTCAAGGATTCTCTTGCTCTTTGTGATGTTAGCGGAAACAGCAGGTGTCGCCTTCATTCCGTCCTTGTTGAAATAATAAAATCCGTCATAGTAGTAATAGTCCTTGCAGTTGACAGCACCGTCAGAGGAAAGTCCGAATCTTACAAGAAGCTTTTCCACCTTTGCTTCCTCAATTTTATAATAGGAATAGGTTCCGTCTTCCTTCATGAATCTTCCTGCCGGATCGGGTACGGTCTGAGCCTGCTCACTTGCGGAATTTATTACAGAATAGAAATTGCCCTTATCGGAAGGATCTATTCTCGAGACAAAGCTTTCAGTGTCACAGCCTTCGCTGCTGAAGTCAAGCTTGAGTGCGGAGTAGCACTCTGAAAGCTCCTTTTCAAGTGCCGCCTCGTCCTCTGCCGAAAGATTCGAAATAGCAACTGCCTTCTGTGTCTTCTCTTCAGCCTTAAATGCATCGGTCTTCACCCGTACCGCTGTAAAAAGAACACTCATAAGTCCAACCAGACAAAGGGCAATTACAATTGCCGTGGCTCTTAAGTCTGTCTTTCCTTTTTTAGCCGTTTTTTTGTTTGCAGAAGCTTCAGTAGCTGCTCTTCTGCGTATATTACCCTCTCTTTCACCCTTTTCAGCCCGTCTTTTCTGACTTGCCTCTACCTTGCGATAAACAGGAGCCTCGTAGTATTCCTCCTGATTTCCGCCCTCATCGGAAATTTCCTGCTCTCGGTCAGTATTCTCCTGTACATACTCATCCTCCTGCAAAACCTCGTTCTCGTTGGGCTCTCCGCATTCGGGACAGTAAACATAGGCATCATCATACTCTGCTGAACAATTTTTACAAATCATAATCTTTCTCCTTAAATGTATTCAAGAAGCTGTCTTATCTCTGTGATTTCCGCGGCTACGCCTTCATTGCCCAGGCCCTTACCGAAGAAATCGCCGTAATTCATTCTTATTGCCTTCATATCTGCTCCGAGAGCACCCTGAATGTCATTGACGGGATGGTCACCGACAAAGAGTGCTTCCTCGTTTCTGACACCTGCTCTTTTGCAGGCTTCGTCAAAAATGCCTCTTGCAGGCTTATAAATTCCGATGTCACCGGAAACCACAACAACATCAAACATATCTCTTATGCCTGCAGTATCAAGCTTGATATTCTGCAGTGAAGAAACACCGTTTGTTATGCAGCCGAGGATGTAGCCCTTTTTCTTGATTGTCTCAAGCACCTCAATTGCTCCGTCAAGCATTACAATGTGCTTTCCGAAATCGTAATTGAAGCTGTCGAAAAGCTCCTGCATGGGAGGATGGTTGTCCCACCTCCACAGTTCAATAAGCTCAGGGAAATAATCCTCTCTGTCCTTGTAGCCGCCGTCAACATACTCTTCCATTTCGTCAAGCTTTCTGATTCTTTCCTCCTCATCAATGTCGGGGAAATACTTTGTCAGAAAGTCCTCGCAGTAAAGTCTGTAGGCACCCTTTCTGCTCTGAAGTGTATCATCAAAGTCAAAAAAGACCGCCTTCACCTTTAAATCAGCCATTCTTCTCCACCTCTTTATATATAATCCTTGCTTGCTTTATGTCCTTTTCAATCTGCTGTGAAAGCTCCTCAAGTCCCGGAAATTTAACTTCCGGTCTGAGATACTTTATAAGAAAGACCTCCACATTTTTACCGTAAAGATCGCCTGAAAAATCAAGTATACAGGTTTCGCTTCTCATGCTCTTTGCCGAAACGGTAGGCCTTATGCCGACATTTGTGACAGCCGGAAACCACCTTCCGTCAATGAACACCTTTGAGGCGTAAACGCCGTACTTGGGTACAACGTGATCATCGGGGAAGCACTGGTTAATTGTAGGAAAGCCCATGACTCTTCCGAGTCCGTCCCCCTTGCGCACGGTAAAATCATAAGAAAAGTGTCTTCCGAGCATGGCGTTTGCCTTATCAATTTCGCCATTTGCAATGTACTGTCTTATTGCGGTTGAGGAAACCTTCTGTCCGTCTAAGAGAATGGGATCCTCGGCGATTGCCGTAATTCCTCTTTTCTCAAACTCCTCGTGAAGGGTCTGCGCATTTCCTTTTCCGCCTTTTCCGTAATGATAATCAAAGCCGCAGGAAACAACCTTGGCATTGAGTCCCTCAATAAGAATTTTTTCAACGAACTCATCGGGAGAGTAATTCATTGATTCGCGGAAATTGAAATCGACAACCGTAAAGCCCTTTTCCTCAAGAAGCTCTCTTTTCTTCTTTTCGCTTTTTAGCATCGGTGGTGTCTTTCCTAAGATTATCTTTCTCGGATGAACATCAAAAAGCATTATTACGGGCACAAGATTTTTCTCCCTTGCAAGACGCAAGGCCGTACCCAACACCGCCTGATGTCCGAGATGTATTCCGTCAAAATAGCCGAGCGCAACTGCAGTACCCTGCTTTTTTATGTTTTCGGGTAATTCAAACATACGCCGCCTCCAAAATTCAAAGCTCAACAAAAACTCTCTTTACCCTGAGCTCTTTTTTGTCCTGAGTGATTTCACCGAGTCCGAGAAATTTTCCCGAATGTGAATACACCTTGTAAAGTCCCTCTTCAGGCTTTACCTTAAGTCTTTCTGTGTCAAGCTCGCCTCCGTTTGAAAAGCGACGTGCCTGATTGTCCGTTACTCTTATCTCACCGTAGGGAAGCATTCTGTCAACACTGTGAAGACAAGCCTCCTCTTCATTTTTTTCGGAAAGCTCACAAAGTCGGGAGAGTGTGACACATTCATCGATGCTTACTCCGTTTGCTTTTGTACGGCAAAGACTTGTCATCACCGCACCGCAGCCGAGTGCCCTTCCTATGTCGTCAATAAGAGTTCTTATATAAGTTCCCTTTGAGCAGGAAACCTCAATTTCAAATTCATTTTCGCCCTCATAGTCCGTAAGTGAAAGAGAATAAATTGTAATCTGTCTCTTTTCACGGTCAACCTCTATCCCCTGCCTTGCAAGGTCATAAAGTCTGACTCCATCCTTTTTGATTGCCGAATACATCGGCGGCACCTGAAAAATTTCACCCGTAAACTGCGGAAGAATTTTTTCAATGTCCGCTCTTTTTACACTGACCTCACTTTCCGAAAGCACCTGCCCCGTAATATCAAGAGTGTCGGTCGTTTTTCCTAAAAGAAGTCTTGCTCTGTAGGCCTTGTCGCTGTCGGGGATGAAGTCAATGAACCTTGTTGCGCCTCCTACCGCCACGGGCAGAACACCCGTAGCCATAGGATCAAGGGTGCCCGTGTGACCGACCTTTTTGGTTGAAAAAATTCTTCTTAATCTGCTTGCGGCAAAAAATGAAGTCATATCCTCATCCTTATTGAGAAATACAAAGCCCGTCATACGTTATCCCCCATTTTCATTAATCAGCAGCATCAGCCCTTGGCCCTCGACCCTCAGCCCTTACTGCTCACTACTTCTTCCAAAATATACTTAATAATTCTGTCCTTCGTTTCCTCGGGAGAAAGTGCCATTTCACAGCCTGCAGCCCTTGCGTGACCGCCTCCGCCGAAATGAGCACAGATGAGCGACGCATCATAATTTTCGCTCGTCCTTACGGAAACTCCCGTTTTGCCGTTGTCCTCCTGCTTTACGGTAAGACCGATTTCAACACCTTCAATCTGCCTTGTGACGGGCTTGATTGCATCAAGGGCTGATTTGTCGGTTTTGCATTCGTCAAGCATTGCCTTTGTAACGGTTATAACCGCTATTTTACCTTCGGCATAGCTTTCAAGAGAATCAAGGCACATTCTTTCGAGCATAATGTTGTTCATGCTCTTCGTTTCGAACATTTTCACATTTATCCTGCTGTGGTCTGCGCCCTTTTCGATAAGCTCTGCGGCAATACGGTGTGTACGGGGTGTCACATTTGAATATCTGAAGCATCCCGTGTCGGTGCTCATTCCCGTGTAAAGACACGATGCAATGTCACCGCTGATTTCCACGCCGAGCGCATTGATAACATTGTAAATTATCTCACAGGCTGATGCACTTTCGCTTTCACAGTAGGTTTTTCTTGCAAAAAGCTTTGCTGTGCCGTGGTGGTCAAAGGACAGGTCAACTCTGTCGCCGTAAGCCTCGTTGAAGGACTCTCCGAGAAGCTTCCTTTCCGCAACATCGACACTTACGATAAACCTTTCTTCAAAATCCTCTCCGGAAATACCCTCATAAAGATAAGAAAACTTTTCGGGGATATTATCATTACATTTAAGCTTTGCTCTTTTGCCCATTTTTTTCAGAGCTCTTAAAAGAGCGTAGCCGCAGCCGAGAGTGTCTCCGTCGGGATTTCTGTGGCAGAGAATGAGCACATCCTCTGCCCTTTTCAGTTCATTTACTGCTTCGGTAAATTCGACTCTCATCTCATTCACCCTTTGTTTCGAGCTTTTTGAACATATTGAAGCCCTGCTCGATTGAGTCATCGGCAACAAATTTAAGCTCGGGAGTTTTCCTTAAGTGAAGCCTTGAGCCGACCTCACGTCGGATGTAACCCGTTGCAGCGGTAAGACCCTTTACGGCCTCTTTAGCTGACTCAATTCCCTTGAGGTCGCTTACAAAAACCTTTGCATAGGATGCATCGGAGCTGACCTCAACACGGACAACGGTGAGCATCTTACCCATTACACGCGGATCCTTGAGCTCGCGCATAGCTGCAATTATTTCTCTGCGAATATCTTCGCTTACTCTGTCAATTCTGAATCCTGCCATAATAATATATAGCCTTTCTTAACTTATTTAAGCTGGCTGTAAAGTAGCCGGTAGTCAGAGAATTTCTACGCAATTAAAATTCCTGAGCAAAAAACGTTTTCTGTCTGACAACTGACTTACTCTTCAAAAACCGAATTGCAATCTCCTCTTACTACTTACTACTCACTACTTACTACTCTTTTACAAGCGTTAATCAGTAGCACTATTTACAATCAGTCACGGTATTCTTCCATCATGAAGCACTCGAAAATGTCGCCTTCCTTGATGTCGTTGAACTTTTCAAGTCCGATACCGCATTCAAAGCCTGTCTGTACCTCCTTGACATCATCCTTGAAGCGTCTGAGTGAGGAAATT
This sequence comes from Acutalibacteraceae bacterium, assembly GCA_045601905.1. Taxonomy (GTDB): domain Bacteria; phylum Bacillota; class Clostridia; order Oscillospirales; family Acutalibacteraceae; genus UBA6857. Next base: position 29,283 of record JAZSAM010000100.1, read on the forward strand.
GAGTCCTCTGTGATAACAATACCGTCACGTACAACACGGATGAGTGCGTTTCTCTGAACCTTTCCTTCAAGAACATAGGAGCCTGCAATCTTACCTGCAGAGGAGAGGTTCATAACTGTTCTGACTTCGATTCTGCCAAGGGCAAGCTCACGGAACTTGGGCGCAAGCATACCCTTCATGGCTGCTTCGATTTCCTCAATGCAGTCATAAATAACTCTGTACATTCTCATTTCAACGTTGTCTCTTTCAGCAAGTGAAACTGCATTTGCATCGGGACGGACATTGAAGCCGACGATGATTGCGTTGGAAATTGATGCAAGCTGAACGTCTGATTCGTTGATTGCACCGACACCGCCGTGAATTACGCTTACCTTTACTTCCTCATTTGAAAGCTTTTCAAGATTCTGCTTAACAGCCTCAACGGAGCCGTTTACGTCAGCCTTGACAATGATGTTGAGCTGCTTGAGCTCACCTTCCTTGAGTGATGAGAAGAGGTTGTCGAGGGTAACCTTCTGCTGGGCGTTCCACTCTGCCTGCTTTGCATCGTGCTTCTTCTTTTCAACAAGCTCTCTTGCAAGCTTTTCATCGGAAGCAACGTCGAAGGTGTCACCTGCATTCGGTGTGGTATCAAGGCCTGTGATTTCAACAGGAACAGAGGGGCCTGCTTGCTTGATTCTCTGACCTCTTTCGTTACTCATAACTCTTACACGACCGACTGACTGACCTGCAACAACGATGTCGCCTGCATTGAGCGTACCGTTCTGAACAAGGAGGGTTGCGATGGGACCGCGGCCCTTGTCGAGTCTTGCTTCGATAACAACACCCTTTGCGGCTCTGTTGGGGTTAGCCTTGAGCTCTGCCATTTCGGCAACGAGAAGGATATTTTCAAGAAGGTTGTCAATACCCATATGAGTCTTTGCGGAAACGGGAACACAGATTGACTCACCGCCCCACTCCTCGGGAACAAGACCGTGCTCTGTGAGCTGCTGCTTGATTCTGTCGGGATTTGCGCCTTCCTTATCCATTTTGTTGATGGCAACAATGATCTGAACGCCTGCTGCCTTGGCGTGGTTGATGGCTTCGATTGTCTGAGGCATAATACCGTCATCGGCGGCAACAACAAGAACTGCGATGTCTGTTGCCATTGCGCCTCTTGCTCTCATTGATGTGAAAGCAGCGTGACCGGGGGTGTCAAGGAAGGTGATCTTCTGTCCGTCAAGGTCAACTCTGTAAGCACCGATGTGCTGTGTGATACCACCTGCCTCGGTTGCAGTTACGGAGGCATTACGGATTGCATCAAGAATTGAAGTCTTACCGTGGTCAACGTGTCCCATTACACAGACAACGGGATCTCTGGGAAGAAGGTCCTCCTCTGAGTCCTGATGGTCGTCGATGATTCTTTCCTCAATGGAAACAACAACTTCCTTTTCAACCTTTGCGCCAAGCTCTGTTGCAACAATTTCAGCTGTATCAAAGTCGATAACCTGATTTACTGTTGCCATTGTACCGAGCTTGAACATTTCCTTGATAACCTCGGCGGCAGTTCTTCTGAGAAGCTCTGCAAGCTCGCCGACGGTGATTTCATCGGGAATCTTGATTGTAAGGGTTTTCTTTGCTCTTTCAGCGGCAATTCTCTTGAGCTTTTCTGCTTCCGTCTCTCTCTTACCTGAGCGCATACCCTGCTTTCTGTACTGCTGTGACTTCTGCTTGAGCTTCTGCTTACCTGCGCCCATGTCATTGTCACGTCTGCCGCCCTGGGATGCCATTTCATCATACTTTTCGTTGTACTTTTCAAGGTCAACGTTACTGCTTCTTGTGTCAACGCGTCTCTTTTCGCCCTTTGTTCTTGCCTGAAGCTTGTCGCTCTTTTCCTTTTTGGGCTGTGCGTTCTGCTGAGGCTGTGCAGGCTTCTGCTGAGGAGCGGGCTTCTTTTCGGGAGCCTTGGGAGCTTCCTTCTTGCCTTCAGCTTTTGCGGGAGCATTATTAGCAGGCTTTTCTGCCTTGGGGGCTTCCTTTTTACCCTCTTGCTTGACGGGAGCCTTCTTTTCTTCCGCTTTAGCCTCGGGGACCTTCTTTGCAGGCTCCTCCTTCTTTTCCTCCTTTGCCTTTTCACCTGCGGCAAAGTAAGCGTCAAAGGATGCTACCTCTGTATTCTTTGTAAGTGTATCAAAAATGATATTAAGCTCTCTGTCTTCAAGAGCAGTGCTGTGCTTCTTGGGCTCGTCGGAGTATTTTTCAATAATAGCAATAATTTCCTTACTGCTCATACCAAAATCCTTGGCAACCTCGTGTACTCTGTACTTATCTCTTGGCATAGTGTCAATCCTTTCTGACTTAATTTTCAGCCTTTGTGCTGATTTCGTCGTATCTTTTCATCAGAGCTTCGGCAAAGCCTTCATCGGTGACGGTAAGCACCGCCGCCTTACTGCCGATTGCCTGTGAAAGCTCCGTGATTGTGTATTTAACCGTAAGTAAAGGAATGCTTTTTCCCTCGTAGGAGCAGGCGTGAGTCATTTCCCTGAGAAGCCTTTGTGAGCCCTCTTCCGAAACAATGCAGAGCTTTGCCTGATTCTTCACAATCGAAGAAACTGCCGCATCGTGACCGGGACAAAGTCTGCCCGACCTTCTCGCCATGCCCAGAAGGCTGAGAAATTTATCATTCATCGTCTTCAATCTCCGCCTTCATTTTTTCAAACACCTCTTGCGGAATCTGACATTCGAGAGCACGCTGGAAGCGCTTTGCTTTTTCTGCGGAAACAAGGCAGCTGACCTTTTTGCACACATAAGCTCCTCTTCCCGATGCTTTCCCCGTTTTATCAAGACTGATGAGATAGGTTTCCTTTCCGTCTTCCTCGCCTGTCTTTGTCTTTACGACTCTTACAAGCTCCTTTTTCGGAAACATCTCACCGCAGCCGAGGCATTTTCTCATAGGTATTTTTTTTGCTGTCATTTTATTACCTTCTTAATTATTCCTTTACTGCTGCTGCACTTAAAGGCTTAATATCGATTTTCCATCCGGTAAGCTTTGCTGCAAGGCGTACATTCTGTCCCTTGTTGCCGATTGCAAGTGAAAGCTGACTGTCGGGAACGATTGCACGGCAGCTCTTTGCGCCGTTTTCGTCAACGGTTACTGAAAGCACCTCTGCAGGAGCAAGAGCAGCCGCAATGTACTTTTCGGGCTCCTCGCTGAAGCGTACGATGTCAATCTTCTCACCGCAAAGGCAGTCAACGATGTTGCTTACTCTCTGACCTCTGGGACCGATGCAGGCGCCTACTGCGTCAACATTTTCGTCGTGGCTGTTTACTGCAATCTTTGTTCTTGAGCCTGCTTCTCTTGAAACTGAAACGATTTCAACGGTACCGTCGAAGATTTCGGGAACCTCCTGCTCAAAGAGTCTCTTTACAAGACCGGGATGCTTTCTTGAAATCGTTGCATAGCTTGAGCCGCTTTCCTGGCTGATTGACGCAACGTAAACCTTGATAAGCTGACCGGGCTTGAGCTCTTCGCCGGGGATCATATCGGATCTGTTGAGAATTGCATTTGCTCTGCCGATTTCGATTGAGGCGTCACCTGTGTCTGAATAAACCATGTTAACCTTTGCAGTAACGACCTCATGGTGTCTGTTTTGGAATTCCTTAGCGGCAAGATCTCTTTCTGCTTCTCTGATACCCTGACGGATAACGCTCTTTGCAGTCTGTGCAACGATTCTGCCAAACTTCTTGGGCTCAAGAGGAAGCTCAATGATACCGCCTACCATTGCATTGGGATCATAGTTTCTTGCCTGATCGAGAGTCATCTCTGCGCCCGGCTCGAGAACCTCGTCAACAACATTGATTTTAACGTAAACCTTCATTGTCTTTTCTTCGGGGTTGATGTCGCAGACAACGTTGTCCTTATTGCCGTAGCTGTTTCTTGTGGCAGAAATGATAGCTGCTCTGATCTTATCGTAAATGTACTCTGAAGAAATGCCCTTTTCACTTTCGAGCATTTCAACGGCTTCGAAAAATTCTTTGTTCATTTTTTGTCGTTCACCCTTCTTTTTTATTTTTTCTTTTTACATATCAAAATCGTCAAGCTTAACCCAAGACGCTTCTTTTTTAGTGAAAGTAAATCCGCTTTCGTCATCACATCTCAAGGTGATGTTTCCGTCCGTGTAATTTTCGAGTATACCCGAAAACTCTCTTTTACCCTCAACGGGTCTTATCATTTTAACCTTGATCTGTTCTCCGATGTTTGCAAGGAAATGCTCGTCTCTTACAAGCTCTCTTTCAACGCCGGGTGAGCTTACCTCAAGGCAGTAAGCCTGTTCAATGGGGTCTGCTTCATCGAGGGGACCGTTTATCGCGTGAGTCATATCCACACAGTCGTCAATGCTTACTCCGCCATCCTTATCAATGAAAATGCGAAGGTACCACTGAGAGCCCTCCTTGAGAAAACGCACGTCCCACAAACGCAGTCCGAGATTTTCCGCAATCGGTGCGGCAATGTCCCATACGGTTTTAACGGTGTTTCCGCCTTTTGCCATAAAACCACTCCTTTTTTTATATTCAGTTGTAATCCGGGATTATCCCGACTCTGCAATAAAGAAGAGTGGGCTTTTCCGAAAAGCCCACTCTACCATAGAGATTATCTGTATTATATCACACTTTATTGTGTTTATCAAGTGTTTTTTCAAAAAAATTCCATCATGGCAATTCCTATCAGGCTTCCGTGCTTACCGATGCGTTGCCTGCCGCGTCAAAGGCTGTGATTGTGTACCTTGAAGAAAGGTCTGCACCCTCGTCGGTATAGGTAAGCTCTCCGCCTGCAAAGGTTTCCACTCTTGCAAGGAATCTGCCGTTTCTTTCGATTCTGTAATAAGCAACACCGAAGTTATCCTCTGCTTCATCCCAGGTAAGCTGAACACCGCCGTCAACCTCGGTTTTCACAAAGCTTCTTACCTCTCCCGGAGCCTCTTCTTCAGGTACAAAGCCGTTTGCAAGGTAGTCCTTGTAGGTTCCCATAAACATAGGGCTTGCAAACTTAAGACTGTAATAGTGATTGAAGGAGAAGGTGATTATGTTTTCGGCATAAGCTGATGCCACACCCATCTGATAAGCAAGTCTGTCAAGGGTTGCAGGAACAGAAACGGTATTCTCCGTTGCATCGGGACCCGTGATTCCGTCAGTGACTGTATCGGCAACTGCACTTGTGAAGCACTCAACATTTGCCCAGAGCTTTACATCAGCCTCATCGGTTTCGATAGCCTCACTGTAAAGTGCCCACATCATCTTAAGGTCATCCACATCTGTCCAGCCTGCACCGACGGCATCCTGAGGACAGTAAATGTCTCCGTCTCTGAAATCGGTATATTCAAAGAAGCTTACAAGCTGGGCAAGAGAAAGAGCCTTACCGCCCGAAAGATAGTTTGTGTAGAAGGGACTCATAAGAAGAGGAAGAGAGCTATCAAGCTCGGTGAGCCTTCCGAGGATTCCGTTAAGTCCGTCAGCGAGCCTCTTTACGCCGATTACATTAAGAATATTATTGTTGATTTCGGGCACGAAGTACCAGCCGTAAAATGTATCCTCATAGTCCTCGTAGTACTTACCGTATATTTCCTCTGCCATTTTTTCACTTATTTTGCAGACCTCTGCATACTGATCGGTAAGTGCCGTTTCAGTCCAGAAATCGTCAAACATCGCAAGAGGAACAAATACCTTGATACCTGCATTCTTACAGTGATAAAGAGCTTTTGCGAGCACATCGGTTTCACTTCTGTCAGCGTTTTCAAATTCGGGAAGCTCACTGTCATAGTAAAGAGTCCATTTTCCGCCCTCAGCCTCGTAGCCCTTTGTTGCAAGATCCTGCACAATCAGATACTCAAGACCGCAGTCCTTCATGTACTCAAGCTCACTTTCCCACTGCTCATCATCCCAGCTGCTGCTCGCCCAGGACTGGATAAAGCTGCCTGTAAATGCCGGGTCGCACTTCTTTTCTGTCGGAAGTGCAAAGCCCGAAAGCATTGCAACAACAAAAGAAACAAGTGCACAAATCATTTTTTTCATAAAAACAAACATTTTTATTTCCTCCTTTTATTTAAATCTCTACTTATGATACTTCGTTCCCATTGAAATCTGCGAGGCACGGTAAAGCTGCTCAAGAAGCATTATTCTTGCAAGCTGATGCGGAAAGGTCATTTTGCTCATTGAAAGCCTGTGCTTGCTTTTTGCTTTCACCTCATCGGAGAGTCCGAAGGAGCCGCCGATTATAAACACCGCATTGCTCACACCTGAAAGTGCGAGGTCATCAAGCTCGGCTGAAAGCTCCTCACTGCTTCTCTGCTTACCCTCAATGCACATAGCAAAAATCGCTGAGCCCTTGGGGATTTTTTCGAGAATTTTCTTTCCCTCGGCTTCAAGTGCTCTGTCAATTTCCTTTTGCGAAGGATTATCGCTGAGCTTTTCCGGTGAAAGCTCCGTCACCGTAAGCCTACAGACTGTCTGCATTCTTTTTATGTATTCTGCCGAAGCATCCCTCAGATAAGCCTCCTTGAGCTTACCGATACATATTATATGAAGATTTATCATTTTTCACCTCAGAAACGGATTATTCCAAGATCATTTTCTTTCTTGTTCACATCAAGGATACAGTCCCTGCCGTTTACCGCACCGATTTCACTAAGTGCGGCAAGGCTCGTCTGAAAAGCAAGGTCAGGAAAATTGTTTTCATCGCTCAGGTGACCGAGAAAAATTCTGCTCGTTCCCGTTCTGACAAGCTCCTTGACAAACTCCGCACAGCTCTCATTTGAAAGGTGACCTCTGTCGGAAAGTATTCTTCTTTTAAGATAATAGGGATAAGGCCCGTTCCGGAGCATTCCCACATCGTGATTCGACTCGAGCATAACAAGATTGCAGCCGACGATGTTTTCTCTCATTTCATCGCTTACGTATCCCGTATCCGTTGCGATTGCCGCCTTCTGTCCGTCGGAAAACGTGATCTGATAGCCGCAGCTTTCTATGCTGTCGTGAGGTGTACTGAAGGGCTTTACAAAAATGTCACCCGTTTCAATTCCCTTTCCGTCAATAACCTCAAAGGGAAATTTAGCTGTCACGTGACCGTTTTCCTCAAGGAATTTCATTGTGCCTGCCGTGGCATAAACGGGGATGCCCCAGGTGGATGCGAGAATTCTCATTCCCTTGATGTGGTCGCTGTGCTCGTGGGTGATGAAAATTCCCGCAAGAGAGGAGGGATCAATCTCCCTTGACAGAAGAGCCTCCTTGAGTCTTTTTGCACTGACACCTGCATCTATAAGTATACCCGTCTTCGCCGAGCCGATGAATGTACAGTTGCCCGACGAGGACGAAAACAATGAACAAAAACGCAAAATTATACCTCCGCAACATAACCAAAAAAACTGCCGAAAAAGCTCAACTTCAACGGCAGTTTGATATTCAGATTAGCCTGCATTACCTGCTTTGCTTCCTTCGGGAGCGATAGTCTTACGGTAAATGTCTGCACCGACATTTCTGAGCTTTTCAACATAATCCTCATAACCGCGGTCAATGTATATAATGTCCTCAACCTCGGTCTTACCTCTTGCGATAAGCCCTGCAATAATCATTGCCGCACCTGCACGAAGGTCATCGGCTCTTACGGGAGCACCTGTAAGCTCGGGAACGCCCTGGAAAACAGCGATTGTGCCGTCAACCTGAACATTTGCACCCATTCTGATAAGCTGATCGATATACTTGAAGCGGTTATCCCACACGCTTTCGGAAACAATGCTTGTTCCGTTTGCAACCGTGAGAAGAACAGCCATCTGAGGCTGCATATCTGTGGGGAAGCCGGGATGAGGCATTGTCTTGACGTTGCACTTTCTGAATTTTCCGTCAGAAACAACACGCACAGCCTCGTCATACTCTGTTACACTTACACCGCATTCAAGAAGCTTTGCGGTAATTGATTCAAGGTGCTTGGGAATAACATTCTTGATAAGCACATCTCCGCCCGTTGCAGCAGCGGCTACCATATAGGTGCCAGCCTCGATCTGATCGGGAATCACGGAATAAGTGCAGCCGTGAAGATTTTCAACACCGTGGATTTTGATAACATCGGTACCTGCACCTCTGACATCGGCACCCATTGCATTAAGAAAGTTTGCAAGGTCAACAATGTGAGGCTCCTTTGCGGCGTGCTCGATTATGGTAAGTCCCCTTGCCTTTACGGCAGCAAGCATAATGTTGATTGTTGCACCTACGGAAACCTTGTCCATATAAATGGTGCTTCCGGTAAGATGATCAGCCTTTGCATTGATCATTGCATTTTCAACCGTTACATTTGCACCGAGAAGCTCAAAGCCCTTGATGTGAAGGTCAATGGGCCTTACACCGAAGTTGCAGCCGCCGGGAAGAGCGACCTTAGCTCTTGAATATCTGCCGAGAAGAGCACCGATAAGATAATATGATGCTCTGAGCTGCTTTGTCATCTCGTGAGGAATAATATATGAATTAACAGTCTTTGTGTTAATCTCTACAGTGTGCTTGTTGATAATCTTAACCTGTGCGCCCATCTGTGTGAGAATCTTGAACATACAGGTAACGTCGCTGATATTGGGAAGGTTTTCAAGTCTGCATACATCCTGAGCAAGGAGAGTTGCGGGGATGAGTGCAACTGCGGCATTTTTGGCACCGCTTATCTCTATTTCACCGGACAGTCTGTTACCGCCGTGGATTACGAGCTTTTCCAAAATTTTAATCTCCTCTTTCCTTTTTGTCGTAGTTCGGAATTTTGAAATTCCCGGGCAAATGACCCCTTTATGTTTAAACCGATCAGGCGAAAAAAAGCAAAAAACGAGGGTAAAAATCCGCCTGACCACTTCAAGTCGCTATTCAACTCGAGTATTATAACATCTTTTTTTACAAAAGAAAAGACATTTTTTCTCTTTTTGTTCAATATATACTAAATATTTTTTTATGTTTGTTGTTTTTAGTGAGAAAGAAAGCAAATTTTTATCTGTTTGCTTATATAATGCCTTCATTTTTAGTTTTCTCACAAATCGCTTCTTAACTACTGACAATTTTTAAAAGATAAACACCCAAACAATATTGAAAAGAAATTTATAATTTGATATAATCAGATACATCAGAATATTCCGTGAGGTGTAAATTATGGAAAACTTAAAAAAAGCAAGAGAAAATCAGGCAAAAGCCATAATCAAAAATATCGAAAAGCGTAATATGACCGCCTTTTACTGTGAAAGCAAGGACGCCTGCCGTGAAAAGGTCCTTGAAATCATCGGCGACGGCAAAAGCGTAAGCTGGGGCGGCACAATGAGCATGAAGCAGTGCGGCATTGCCGAGGCTCTCGCAGAAAACCCCACAGTTAACATTCTCGACAGAGCAAAGCAGCCTGCCGACAAAATGAAGGAATTCTATAAGGAGGTTTCCGTCTGCGATTACTTCATCATGGGCACAAACGCCATCACCCTTGACGGTGAGCTTGTCAACATCGACGGCTACGGCAACCGCCTTGCAAGTCTCATCTTCGGCCCTGAGCACGTCATCGTCATTGCAGGTATGAACAAGGTTTCAACCGATATTCCCGAAGCTCTTCACAGAGTGAGAAATATCGCTTCACCCCCGAACACGGTAAGACTTGACAAAAAGACTCCCTGTGCGGTCGACGGAAGATGCCACGACTGCTATTCCCCCGACTGCATCTGCAATCAGGTGGTAATCACAAGAAGAAGCAGAGACAAGGACAGAATCATCGTGCTTCTTGTCAATGAAAATCTCGGATTTTAAGAGGTAAAATATGAAAGCACCCTTAGCAGACAGAATAAGACCGCAGACTATTGATGAAATGGTCGGTCAGAAGCACCTTTTGGGGCAGGGCAAGGCTCTTCGCAACATCATCGAGTCAGGCGAGCTGCCAAATCTCATTTTCTACGGTCCCTCGGGCATCGGCAAAACCACCCTTGCTTCAATCATCGCCCGCAAAACAAACCGCAAATTCCACAAATTAAACGGCACAAGTGCAGGCACCGCAGACATACGTGCCATTGTTAATGAGCTTGACACCCTTGCCGCACCCAACGGCATTCTCCTTTACCTTGATGAGATTCAGTACTTCAACAAAAAGCAGCAGCAGACTCTTCTTGACTACATTGAGCGCGGGGAAATCACCCTGATTGCTTCCACCACGGAAAACCCCTACTTTTACATTCACGGAGCAATTCTCAGCCGAAGCACCGTTTTCGAGTTCAAGAGTGTAACCGCAGAGGATATAATTCCCGCCGTTGAAAGAGCCTTCGCTTTTCTCAGCAGTGAAAAGGGCGTAAAAATTTCCGCCGACGAAAAAACCGTGCTTCACATTGCACGCTCCTGCGGCGGAGATGTGAGAAAGGCAATGAATAGCGCCGAGCTTTGTGTCTTAAGCACCCTGCCCGATGAAAGCGGTGAAATAACAGTCACCTTTGAAAAAGCAAATGAGCTTACACAGAAAAGTGCCATGAAGTACGACAGAGAGGGTGACGAGCATTACGACATCCTTTCCGCCTTTCAGAAGAGCATGAGAGGCTCCGATGCCGATGCGGCACTTCACTATCTCGCAAGACTTCTCGAGGCAGGCGATATGCCCTCAGCAATGAGAAGACTTCTCGTCTGTGCAAACGAGGATGTGGGACTTGCTTATCCGATGATAATTCCCATTGTAAAGGCGGCAGTTGACACAGCTCTTATGGTAGGTCTCCCCGAGGCGAGAATTCCTCTTGCCAATGCCGTTGTGCTTGTGTGCAACAGTCCCAAGTCAAACTCTGCCTACCTTGCCTACGATGCGGCGGCAACTGACCTGAGGCTCGGCAATTCAGGCCCCATCCCCCGTCAGCTGCAGAACAAGCACTTTGACGGCGAGGACAATCAGAACAAGGGTCAGTTTTACAAGTACCCCCACGATTACCCGAATCATTGGGTAAGTCAGCAGTATCTTCCCGATAAAATAAAGAACAAAGCCTACTACGTCCACGGCGAAAACAAGAACGAGCAGGCAGCGAAGGAGTATTGGGATAAGGTTAAGAAGTAGCCAGCAGTCAGTAGTCACGCGGAGTAAAATAAAATGACTTTTCTCTTTACCCCCGCGCGAAATAAAGCACAGAAAAAAACTTCAAGTAAACAATAAAAGCAGGTGTTTTCAGTAAAATTTGAAAGCACCTGCTTTGTTATATTCTTTTACGCCGCAAGGCGTTCCCGGCTACTGACTACTTTCTCGACCAAACTACTATTTGCTCAATCTTATAACCGCCGTGAATAAATCGCCGTTGATTGTGATTTCGAGCTCACCTCCCTGAACCGTGCAAAGGCTCTGTGCAATGGAAAGTCCGAGTCCGTTGCCCTCAGTCGATCGCGATTCGTCGCCTCTGACAAAGCGTTCCTTCAATTGCTCTGCCGAAATGTTGAGCGGCTGCTCGGAAATGTTCTTGAAGGTAACCGTTCCGTATCCGCCCTCCTCTTTCACAGTAACATAAACCCTTGTGCCGTAAAGTGAGTACTTTTCAACATTCACAATAAGATTTTCCATCACTCTGTAAAGAAGCTTTCCGTCAGCTCTTACAACAAGCTCCCTTTCGGGTATATCAGCAATTACGTTGAGCTTTCGTTTTTCAAGCCCGTCAGCGTGCTCACCGAGAAGCTGATTTACCATTTCATTGAGGCTGACATCAACAAAATCCACCTTTACATTGCCCGTTGATGCCTTTGATGCTTCTACAAGGTCTTCAATGAGCTTTTTGAGTCTGTCGCTCTTTTCGCCTAAAACTCCGAGGTATTCCTTTGCATTCTCGTCATTGATTTCACACTTTTTGAGAAGCTCGACATAATTGATGATGCTTGTAAGAGGAGTTTTCAGGTCATGGGAAACATTTGTGATAAGCTCCGTTTTTGTCTGCTCCTGCTTGACGGCTTCATCAACGGCAAATTTCAGCCCGTCACGCAGATTCATAACCTTAACCGCAGTTTCTCTCAGAATGGGAGGCAAGGACGGAAGGTTAATCTGCACACCGTAATTACCCTGTCTGATTTCATCAAGGGCAGAGAAAATTTTATACATACCGCCTACAAAACGGATTGATTCGATTACCACAAGCACATCAAAGATAAACCATAAAATATAAACAAAGAAGGTATCGTGAAAGCCCAGCTCAAGAAAAGAAATAAAGCCTAAAACAAGATTTGCCCCAACAACAATGCCGATTCTTATAAGTATACCCTTTTCGAATTTCTTAGTATAAAGGAATTTTTCATCGGCAACGGGCTTGATTTTTTCCTTCCAGAATCGGTAAGCCTTAATTGCAAGCCATACGGGGAAGAGTCTCTTAAGAAAAGCCCTCGCCTTGATGCTCCTTGCGATGAAGAGAACAAGGTCAAGCACAACAAGAGAAGCGGCACCTGCAATAACAGAAACAGCCAGAGCAAACAGTCTTTCGTCCATCCGGTCATAATCAAACCACTCTATTGCCACTACAAACAATCCGAATGCAACCCAACCGAGAGCACAGTCAAGAGCAATCCGCCAGTCGGTGAACATCCTGTCAACCTTCATAAGCTGCACCCCATCGCTGTGCTTACTTCTGCCGGCTCTTACAATAAGATAAACAAAGCAGGCAATAAAGAGTAAAACCGTAATTCCACCGGTAAAGGCACAGTCAAACACGATTTCCTTTGCCTTTTCAATCTGCGCGGCACTTGTTCTGAAGCGGTCCTCATTTGCAAAATCCTCTGTTTTCATATCAACACCGATGTAGCAGGTCCAGTTTTCCGAATACTCATCGACAAAGGGAGTTGAGTCTGCAGTCATCAGAGGAATCCTTGTGGTTTCGGGTTCGGTAACCTCCACAACCGTAGTCATCTGAGCACCGTCGGCATTTGTCGGTTCAACAGGAGTAACTGTCGGGCTTACATCATAAGGTAAGGTTGTCGTGTGAGCAACTGCTACCGTGTAAGTTGTTCCCTCGTAAACGGCACCCTCGTATTCCGAATAAAACGGGCTCATGCTGAAAAGCTTTCCGTCGGGAAGATAAAGCTCTCTGTCTCTGTTTTCGATGCAGTAAAAGCCCATATCCTCAAAGGCCTTCTGAATTTCCTTTACCGAGCTTTTTTCACTGAGTCCCTCAACATTTGTGAACACGGCACCGTGTCCGTCCTCCATATAATATCTGCCCGTAGAATATCTTTCCGCAATAAAATCTGCTCTGCTGATATAGGAAGCTTTAAACTCCCGGTAGGAGCCGTAATAATCCCCCTGCAGAATGTCGTGCTTGTAAAGTCTGTCCCAAAGGACATCATCATTAACCTTAAAGGCATAATAACCGGGCTGATAGGTTGTTCTTATTATTTCTTCGTCCGCATCATAATCCCAGCTATGAATTTTGTAGTAGTCATTTATTTCAATGACGCCGTCAGCACCAAGCTCATCAGCCTTTTTCTGCACATCCTCGGGTACAGTTTTCAGATTGTAGAAGCTTATGCCGTTTTTGCAAAGGTCGTAATAATCCGCATCACCCTCTAAAGAGCCTTCGTCGCAGCCGTTTTCATCTCCGCTGAATTCAGCCGCCTCAAGAAATCCGAGAGAAACAACCGTTCCGTCCTCTGCAAGGTCAAGATAAGTGATAAAGTCATCCGAAACAACACGGCTTATGAGATTTTGCTTTGAACGCTTTTTCTGCTCTTCAGTGTTTCTGTCAAGGCTTGTTCTCCACTCATTATATGCCTCTTCACTGCCGTCGCTGTAGCGTCCTATCATTTCAGAAAGATTGCTTACATAACTCTGGAAATGACTTCTGAAGGTTTGTGTTTCGGTAATATCTTTATTATCAAGTCTTTTTCCGCCGTAAACGAGCACATCATGGAAGTTACAGTCTGATAAATTTGCCTGATCATAGGCAAGCAAGCTTGTAATCACCTGATGAGTACAGCCCGCAACACAAAACACGCACAGAATGACTGCAATTATCTTTGTGATTATTCCTGAATTAGATTTTTTCGATCTTGTATCCAATTCCCCACACCACCTTTATATATTTGGGATTTTTCGTGTCGAACTCGATTTTTTCACGGATTCTTCTGATGTGTACCGTAACCGTTTTTTCCGTTGAGAAGGCTTTTTCGTTCCACACATTTTCGTAAATCTGATTAGAGGAGAGCGTCCGTCCCATATTTACCATAAGATATTCCATAATCTTATATTCCGTAGCCGTAAGTCTTACCTCTTCGCCGTCAAGAGTAAGACTTTTTGCCTTCGGGTCAAGAGCAAGTCCGCCCGTTGTAATGACATCGCTTTTCTCCTCCATTGAGCCGAGAGAGACATAGCGTCTTATCTGACTTTTGACTCTCGCACAAAGCTCAAGAGGGTTAAAAGGCTTTGTGACATAATCATCACCGCCGAAGGTAAGTCCTGCAATTTTGTCCGTGTCCTCACTTTTCGCTGAAAGAAAAATGAGAGGCACGTTACTTTTTTCTCTTATTTTCAGCGTGGCGGAAATTCCATCCAGCTTCGGCATCATTATATCCATAATAATGCAGTGGATGTTTTCCCTTTGCATAATCGCAAGAGCTTCGGCTCCGTCGTAAGCACAGAATACATTATAAGAATCGGCCTTAAGGTAAATTTCAATTGAACGGACAATGGCTTTATCGTCATCACAGACGAGTACATTGTACATTTGAATCTCCTCCTTTCACGGTACAGCATCATTATAAAGGGTAAAAATTAAAAGTGGTGATTATAATTATAACATATTTATTACAATTTAGGAAGATGGAAATAGTGAGGCCCAAATGATGAAGGGTTAGACAGAGGGGGCAGAAACAAAAAATTATCCGAGACTCGCTTTTTACGAATCTCGGATTTTTTCAGGCTGTTGTTTTTACAGTCCCTTTCGCTTATATTATCATTCAACAAGCATATTATGATATCTGCCCATCCAGTAGGGAAGTGAGTAGGTTGTAGAGCCTTCCATTTCACCGGGGTTGTAGGCTCCGTCCATTACATAGGTTGAGCCGTTGTACTTGTGAAGTGCTCTTTCGTCAGCAGGTGCTACTGCCCAGTCAAGCTTGCTAAGACCGAGAACAATACCGATCATCTTAAGAATCTTGTTTTCGGAATTCCAGAAGGGAGGCACATAGCCGTTTGCGTCGAAGGAAAGCTCTTCTGTTTCGCCGATGCCTACATCGTCAAGGTCAAGCTCGTAAACGTCGTCACGCTTGGAGTTGCTTGCGCCGAGTCTTCTCAGGTCGATAGGATGACGGTCAAGCACCCATGAAGCTGTGTCGATAAGGCTGTTGCCGTAGTAGTCGGTCTTTTCCTCATCGGGATAAGCAAGCTGGTAAACATAGTACCAAAGAGCGTTTTCGCTGAAGCTCATTGAGTACCACCAATCGTCGATAGCGGCTCTGTAGTAGGTGAGAAGCTCCTTGTCATCCTCAAGCTGGAAGAGGGTGTAGAAGCCGAGCATTGCCATTTCCTCGTCGGAATAGTTGAGGATAAGACGATAAATTGAGTTGAAAAGCTTTGTGCCTACAAGGGGACGGAGAATGAAGCCCAGAACAGGTGAAACGCCGTTTACAACCTCAAGGATGCACATATTGTAGCGTTCGCTTTCCTGAGTCATAATTTCGGCAAACTCATAATTCTCGTCGAGTGCAGCCATTCTGTATTCGTCCTCCCACTTCTGATTGCCGGTGATGTAAGCGGCAACCTTGAAGCCGGTGAGCATAACAAGTGCGTTAAGAGGAGCTCCGCCGAGAACCTGACCGTTGTGGAAGTAGGTTCTTGAGAATTTTGCCCATGTTGTAGGCTGACCTGAGCCGTCAACCATTGTGTAGGAGTTGTCGGAAAGGTGCTGTGCGAACTTTTCCATCGTTTCCTCAAGCATTGCCTTTAATTCAGGATCCTCGGGAGCGAGAATGTCGTAAGCAAGCTTGTAAAGGAAAAGGTGACCGATGATTTCGTCGGAGCTGGTGTCGCCCTTGTAAACGATGTCGGAGATGTCATAATCTGCACCGATAAGGTCGTTCCAGAGCTTTTCGGGGATTGAGCCCGTTGCGTTTACCTTGAGTCCGCGGTAGTTTTCGTTGTGAAGAAGGAAGTCACTTCCGTCACCGTAGGTCTTTGTTGACATACCTGTTGCAGTGCCGTCACCATTGTGTGACCAGTAGGCATAGCCGTCATAGTCGCTGTGACCTGCTTCCTTTTCTGACTTGAAGGAGTAGGTTCTTGCCCAGAAGCCTTCAAGAAGTCTTGTGCGCATTGCGTAGTCGCCCTCTGTGGCGTTGGGATCAGCCCAGCCCTCGGGCTTGAAGAGAGCGAGGTTATCGTTGTCCTTGTAATCCTGAACATAGGATCTCTTTGCCGACTTCATGTACTTGGTGTACATTCCGTTGAAGGCATCAGCAGGGCTTTCAAAGGGAACATTCTGTGAGTAGTCACCGCCAACAAGAGTGGCCTCGTCGGTGTAATACTTGCCCTTTTCGTAGTCGTTTGCACTGCCGTTTCTCTGTGCGCGGTTGTATGCCTCAACGGTGCCTTCACGCATTGAGATGTATGTAAGAAGAAGCACGGCTTCAACAGAAAGAGTTGCGGTTTTCTTTGCTGCTGCGATTTCTTCCTTTGTTGCGTTGGGGTCGTTTTTAAGCACTGCGTAGCGCATAAGCTCACCGCCGCCGTACATTGATGTCCAGAGACCGTCGTTGTCGCTTTCCTCGGGGATCCATTCGCCGTCAATAAGGTAAGCGTTTGAAACCATTCCGCGGCGTGCAACGTACTTCTGAGTTTCGTCACTCATTTTAGCAGCCTTATCGGTACCGTTCATTTCTACCATTTCGATGTGGCTGTAGCCCTCTTCCATTACAGTCCAGATGCCGTTTTTGCCGTCGGGGAAGATTGCAAGAACCTTGCCGTCGGTGGTATCGTTTGCATAGAAGTATCTGTCACCCATAAAGCGTTGCTGAACGTCTCTTTCGTTTTCAGCCTTTTCATCGGTACGAAGAACACCATAAGCTGTGATTTCCCATGTTGCGCCGTCAGCGGTAACTGCCTTTTGAGCATCGGCGTACTTTGCGGCGTCTGTAAATTCAGCAGGAACATCCTTGCTGTCCTTTTCAAAGCGTGTGACTATTTTCTGAAGGTTTGTGCCTTCCTTGGCAGCCTCGCCCTCAAAATCAACCTTTTTAAGTGACTGAGTGAGCTTTGTGCTTTCCTTGACAACCTTTAATTCAACACTGTCGGTAAGGCCCTCACTGCTTTGTGCAGTAACAACTGCCGTACCCTCCTTTAATGCGGTTACTCTGCCCCACATGTCAACCTCTGCAATTTCTGCAGGGTCAACGCTCCAGGTGAGCATTCTGTTTTCGGTGTTTCCGAAAACGTAGTCAACAGTTCTGCTGTCACCGATTTCAAGCTCCCAGTTTTCGGGAACGATGAGTCTTAAAGCTGCAGCATCCGCCTGCACATCTCCGCTTGTTGCAACAACGGGCAAACAGGTGCCGAGCAAGAGGATGAGAGAGAGAATGATTGCGATGCTTCTCTTCATAAAAAACACTCCTTTAAAAAAACGGTCATCTGCGGAATATTTTTCCACAAGGACCTATGGTGCTATAATACCACCGCGCAGGGCTGACCGTCAAGTTTTTTTATCTAAATTCATTTTTATTTAATATAGTATACAGTAAGACGCCCCGCCTTGATGACAGAGCGTCCTGATGAACTGTTATTTGTGATTGAAATTAAATGAAAGCTCGCCATTGATGAGAGCTGTGAGAATTCTGAGTACAAGGGTGATGAAGCGGACAAGCACTGCGTAGGGGTTGTTTGTCCATACCTTGTCAATTTCATCCTCAGTTGAAACCTCAATGAATTTACCGTTTTCGTATTCGTGGAACTGCGGATATCTTTCGTCACTGTGAACGGTAAGTGTGCCGTCTGTAAGGAAGAACTCTGTTACGATGGGATCAATCTGACTGAGGTCTACGTGCTTAAGGTTCTTTGAGAACCAGGTTGTTTCGGGGAAAAGGCAGGTTCCTGCATAAACCTTGTTGTCGGGTGAAAGGTATCTTTCGTCGTAATCCTCAAGAGCTCTGAATTCTGCAAGCTCTTTATCAGTGAAGGTTTCACCGATAACCGTGCCCTTTGCACCGAGGGAAAGCTCTGTTACAGTGCCTCTTGCGTCACCGGTGATTTCGCTTCCTTTAAAGAAGGGGAAGGATATTGAGCCGTATTTTGCAAGGATAGCAGTTTTCATATTGAAGCTTTCTTCGCATCTTTTGAGAAGTGAAGCGTAAAGAGGCTTGCCGGTCTCTTCTTCTATTTCACCGATAAGGTTGTGGTATGTATCAATCTTTTTGATGAAGTTTGCGTACTTGCCCTCGGGCTTGGTTGTGCCGAAAACAGTAAGCTTTGCCTTGTCGTAGTATTTGTCACCTATCATGCTCCAGTAGGAGGGGAAGGTGCCATAGGAAACGAGTGCAAGACCGGGAACAACCTCATCAGCAATTTCATTATAGATTTCCTGAATCTTTTCAAGTCCCCAACCGAGAACCTTTGCCTGATTCATAACAGAAATGAGAACGACTGCCGTTGTTTCAAGGAGAGGATCCTCGAAGATGTCAGCACCGTTAAGGTAAAGTGAAACATAGCGGTCGATTGTGTCGCTGTCAAAGGTGAGTGAGCCTGACATAAGGGCACCTACGACGATGTAGCCGTCAAGGGGAGTTGTGTTGAGTGCAAGGTTGTTTACTCTGAAGGGAGTGTCGTACAAGCCCTTTTCACTCTTTGCAACGTAAGCCATGGCAACGTTTGAGCCGTAGCAGCGTGCATGAATGTTGACCTTTTCAACGCCTTCCTTTTTACACACGTACTCAACAAACTGATGTAATTCGTCAGCTGTTTCATAGGGGGAATAGCGCCAGTCATAGCGGAAATAGTAATAGTTGAGATTGCCTGCACCCTTTGAAGGCTTCTGAACGGCATAATTCCAGTCGATTCTGCCGTCGGGGTCAACACCGTCCTCGTTGAGCACAGCTTCCTCATAAACGGGAACGAAGGTGTTGATGAGAGCCTGGGTATAATCATCATAATTTCCGGAGATTACGGCAGGGAGAAGCTCGTTGATGACGGGCTCAACCTGAGTGAGGATGTATTCCTCTCTGGTCATACCTAAGGGTCTGTTTACATCGTCAACCTGAATACGGTTTCCGTTTTCATCCCTGAGAAAATTGCCATTTTCGTCTGTTTTGTAAACAGGAGTATTCTGCTTGCCTGCTATGTAAATTACCGGCAGCCTTTTTTCACTTTCAACGCCTACTGCGGCTGCAGGAATGACATAGCCTGAGATCATAATTACAGCAAGAAGCAATGCGATAAATTTTTTCATTAAAAGCACCTCTCTTAATAGTTATAATTACGGAAACATTGTACACCATATTCAGTAAATTTTAATTACATTAAAGAAATATTAACAAATAAAAACAGATGTTCAATGAAAACATCTGCTTTTTATATGATATTTGATTTTTTACATCAGCGGACGATGAATCCACACTTTTTCATCGCCTTGTTAAGTGTTCTGTCGGCAATTCTTGAAGCGGTTTCTGCACCCTTGTCGGCAAGCTCCATAAGGTAAGCCTGATCCTTCATAAGCATATTGAAGCGCTCACGTACGGGACGAAGCTCCTCGACAACAGCTTCACCCACGGCGTTTTTGAAGTCACCGTAGCCCTTGCCTGCAAAGTCTCTTTCAATCTGCTCCATTGAAAGTCCCGTGCAGCAGGAGTAAATTCCCATAAGGTTGTTGATGCCCTCCTTACCCTCGCCATAGTAAACACCGCCCTCTGAATCGGTAACGGCACTTCTGATTTTCTTCATAATTGTGTTAGGCTCATCAAAAACAGATACGAAGGATTTGGGGTTGGGATCGGATTTACTCATTTTCTTTGTGGGATCCTGAAGTGACATAACTCTTGCACCCTGCTTTCCGATGTAAGGATCGGGGATGGTGAAGGTTTTGCCGTAAATTCCGTTGAAGCGTGAAGCGATGTCTCTTGCGATTTCAAGATGCTGCTTCTGGTCAGCACCTACGGGTACAAGGTCAGCCTGATAAAGAAGGATGTCGGCCGCCATAAGCACGGGGTAGGAGAAAAGACCGACATTTATGTTATCAGCGTGAGAGAGTGACTTGTCCTTGAACTGAGTCATTCTTGACATTTCGCCGAACTGTGTGTAGCAGTTGAGGATCCAGGCAAGCTGAGCGTGGGCAGGAACCTGGCTCTGGATGAAGATTATGCTCTTTTCGGGATCAAGGCCGATTGCAAGAAGAAGAGCAAAAACCTCTGTGATCTGCTGACGGAGCTTTTTGGGATCCTGTCTTACGGTGATTGCGTGAAGGTCAGCAACGGCAAAGGCTGAGTCAAATTCATCTGAAAGGAGCTTCCAGTTCTTGAGAGCTCCGAGGTAATTGCCAAGGGTGGGGATACCTGAAGGCTGGATGCAGGAAAGAATCTTTTTCTTTCTTTCGGGCTGTGCAGCTTCTGCAGTGATGATTTTTTCTTCCATTTTTATGTCGTCCTTTCGGGAATTTTTCTTTATTGATGTATTATATAACTTTATTTTGAAACGGTCAAGAGTTAAAGACAATAAAATAAACATTATGCACAAAAGAAAGGAATGATAATGTTAAAATTTTGCATTAAAAATTTACTCATCCTCTTGAAAAAGCAATGCATTCCGTGTTATAATGCCTTAATAAATTTTTCAGCCTATAATAAACTACGGAAAGGAAAATGATTATGGAATACAATTCAAAGTTTGTAAAAGAAGGTCTCACCTTTGACGATGTTCTGCTCATCCCTGCAGAATCCGATGTTCTTCCCGCTGATGTAAGCCTTGAAACTCAGCTTACAAAGAACATCAGACTCAACATCCCGGTAATGACTGCCGCTATGGATACTGTTACAGAATCCAGAATGGCAATTGCAATTGCCCGTGAAGGCGGTCTCGGTGTTATTCACAAGAATATGTCCATTGAAGAGCAGGTTGCAGAGGTTGATAAGGTAAAAAGAAGTGAAAACGGCGTTATTACCAATCCTATGTTCCTCGGCCCCGATAACTATGTTTACGAAGCTGAAGATCTTATGCATAACTACCGTATTTCAGGTGTGCCCATCTGCGAAAACGGCAAGCTTGTAGGTATTCTCACAAACCGTGATCTTCGTTTCCTTTCTGATTACAATATCAGAATCAGCGAGGTTATGACAAAGGATAACCTCGTTACAGGTAAGGAAAACACAACTCTTGAGGAAGCAAAAATCATCCTTATGAAGCATAAGATTGAAAAGCTCCCCCTTGTTGACGACAACGGATTCCTCAAGGGACTTATCACAATCAAGGATATTGAAAAGGCTGTTCAGTATCCCTCTTCGGCACGTGACTCACGCGGCAGACTTCTTTGTGCTGCAGCTCTCGGTGCAACTGCCGACGTTCTCGACAGAGCAACTCCGCTTGTTGTTGCAGGCGTTGACGCATTTGTGCTTGACTCAGCTCACGGCCACAGCAAGAACATTCTCAAGGCTGTTGAAAAGGTTAAATCAACCTTCCCTCAGATTTCACTTATTGCAGGTAATGTTGCAACTGCAGAGGCAACAAAAGCTCTTATCGAAGCAGGTGCCGACTGTGTAAAGGTTGGTATCGGCCCCGGCTCAATCTGTACAACCCGTGTTGTTGCAGGTATCGGTGTTCCCCAGATTACCGCAATTTATGACTGCGCAGAGGCTGCTGCAAAGTATGGCATCAATGTTATCGGCGACGGCGGTATCAAGTACTCAGGTGAAATTGTAAAGGCTATCGCTGCCGGTGCATCGGCAATTATGGTTGGTTCACTTGTTGCAGGCTGTGAAGAATCACCCAGTGATACAGAAATTTATCAGGGCAGAAAGTACAAGGTTTACAGAGGTATGGGCTCAATTGCTGCAATGAACAAGGGCAGTAAGGACAGATACTTCCAGGCAAACAACAAGAAGCTCGTTCCCGAGGGTGTCGAAGGTCGTGTACCCTACAAGGGAACTCTCGGCGAAACCGTTTACCAGATGATGGGCGGTCTTCGTGCAGGTATGGGCTACTGCGGTTGTGCAACAATCGATGAGCTCAAGAAGAAGACTCAGTTCATCCGTATCACAAGTGCAGGTCTTATCGAAAGCCATCCCCATGACATTTCCATCACCAAGGAAGCTCCCAACTATTCAATGGGCTCAGGCATCTGATAAAATCACACAGGCTATTACAAAGGGGCTGTAAAAAAAGTGCAGACCGCATAAAACAAGATAACTAAAGGGTTTCTTTCGGTATTTAACTACCAAAGAAACCCTTTAAAACTGTAAAAATCAGCAAAAGCAGGCAAAAACGAGTTTTTTTACATCCCCTTTTTTGTGCATTGCAATGCAACAATGCTTTGCTTCTGTGCGTCAAAAAGGACAAGATGTTAAAAAGTGGCTTTTTGTTGTTTACACATAGTATGTTGTTTGGGCAACAATTGTGTGATATTCTTTACACAGTAATCTGATGAATAAAAGGTGATTTAGTTATGTCGGAAAAGCTTGGAAAAAAGGTCAGGGCCGGAGCACCCGTTCCTGAAAATGAGAGAATGGATTTATATAAGCCGATGATTTATCAGGATCCGTTTCTGATGAAGCTTCTTGCTTTTCCCGTGGCAAACGCAAGAAGGATACTTTCACGTTCAAGAATAAAAAGAGTGAGAATGGATGGTCTTGAAGGACCTTACATAATTATCTGTAATCATAATGCGTTTTACGATTTTTATATAATGGTTGCCGCAACCAAGCCCTTTACCGGTGTTTATCCGGCTGCCGTTGACGATTTTATCGGCAGAGAGTGGTTTCTGAGAAAGGGCGGATGCTTGCCCAAAAGAAAATACACCTATGATATGAACACGGTAAGACAGTGCATCCGTGCAATCAGAGACGGCGAAAGCTACGGCATTTTTGCCGAAGCGAGATACTCTCTTTGCGGTGTGACGGAGATGGATGCGGTTACCGATGCAGTGGGACAGCTTGTCAAGATGATGGGTGTGCCCTGCCTTACATTCACGAGCAAGGGACATCACATTTACGACCCCTTCTGGGGAAATCATAAGAGCAGGCATATGCCCTATACCGAAGCTGTTGTGGAGCAGATTTTCACGGCAGAGGAGGTCAAAGCAGCTTCTGTTGAGGAAATCAACAAAAAAATCCGTGAGCACATCTATAATGACGATTGGCGCTGGCAGAGTGAAAACAGAGTAAAGGTAAGCTACAAAAAGCGTGCTGAGGGACTCCATAAGCCTCTTTATCAGTGTCCTCACTGTATGACCGAATACAAAATGAATTCTAAGGATGACAGAATCTTCTGCGAAAAGTGTAAAAAAAGCTGGTATCTGAACTTTTACGGCGAGCTTGAAGCAAGTGACGGCAACACAGAATTCAGATTCCCCTCCGACTGGTACCAATGGCAAAGAGAACAAGTTGAAAAGGAGGTCAGGGAAAAAAGGTATCACTTTGAGTGTGACTGCCACGTAAACGACCTTCCGAATTCAAAGGGCTTTCTCCGTCTCGGCAGGGGCAGGCTTGTTCACGACCTTGACGGCTTCAGGCTTGAGGGTATCCGTGATTATGACGGAGAAAAGTTCGAAATGAAGATTGACTCCGCAATTCAGAATTCCGTTCACGTTGAGTATAATTACCGTTTCGGCAACAACAGGGATTGCATTGACCTTAACACATTGACAAATACATGGTATGTGTATCCCGAGAACTGCGAGTTTTCCGTCACAAAGATTACACTTGCAACGGAAGTGATTTTCAAAGAAAAACGCAAGGAAAAGCAGCTTGCGAGAAAGAATCCCGCAGAGCAAAAGCAGTAATACAAAAAAGGGGCTGTAAAAAAAGTGCAGACCGCATAAAACAAGATAACTAAAGGGTTTCTTTCGGTTTTGAACTGCCAAAGAAACCCTTTAAAACTGTAAAAATCAGCAAAAGCAGGCAAAAAACAAGGTTTTTGCGTTTTATGCTATAAACAAACC
>JAZSAM010000101.1:0-20558 GCA_045601905.1 Acutalibacteraceae bacterium
TTGCTTACTTTTGTCACAATCGACAAAAGTAAGTGCCCTCGCCGGCACGAGGCGTCCGGGATTCTGAAGCAGTTAAGAGACTATCTGTAAAAGATGCCGAATAAGCCGGGCAGTAAACGCGGAATTGCCCTCTTCGTCAGATATTGCGGTCTGCCACCTCTCCCAAAAGAGATAGGCAGAAATGTACACTTGTAAAATTCTCCCGTGGGAGATGTCGTGTGAACTCCATCCGTCTTTTCCTTCGGAAAATCCACCTTCCTCAGCGAGGAAGGCTCGTTTGGCTCCCTCATTGAGGGAGCTGTCACGAAGTGACTGAGGGAGTACAATGCGTCGCAGACCCACGACATTTGCCTGAGAAGGCAAATATATCACTTTGCCATAAGCAAAATATCACTCATCGCAAGGCGAATATCACATCCGCGAAGCAGATACTTCACTGCAATGTCGTTAACCTAACGACATTGCCTGACGTGTTCCGCAACTGTTTTCCACCATTAAATTACACATAAATGTTGATAACTCTGTTAGTAAAGTTGATAACTTTACATTTTTTCAACGCTTTTAATTACTCGAGAGAATTATTCTGTGGAGTTTTCAACTTTACTGACATTTTAGACCGAGTTTTCCACACAGGCAAGAAAAAACCTTTACAACATAATTTTTGCTGTAAAGGTTTTTGGTTTACATCTGTTCGTTCTGTTTTCTGCTTGCTTTTATTCTTTCAAGAAGATTTTTTATCCTGGAATAAAGGTAAGTGTTGTGAAGCAGATTACCCATTGTGTAGGATTGCTTCATAGTACACAGGAAATATACTGTAAGACAAATAAAAACTATTATGCATATATGAATCCTGCTCATATAAAATTCTTCTGAATGCGAAAACCAGAAATCATCATACTGATCCTTATGGGTAACCGCCATATAGAAGGATGTACGGTAAATGGAAATTACGGAGCCGATAACCGTTACAAAAATTGCAAGAAGCAGGTCATTCGGAATCCGGTTCAGATACCCGGGATAAACCTTGCCCTTGAATTCCCTTCGCCCCGTAACGGAAAGAAGACACAGACCGATTATGACAATCGAAGCAATAAGCACAGCAACGGTATCGTTGACCTTTTCCAGCCTTCTTCTCATATCAAAATGAAGCTTTTCATACTTTTCGGCATCAGCCTCAAAGGCCGCATCATCGCCGAAATAAATGTAAAGATCAAAATTGATGTCATACTTCTCCGCAAAGCTTCTTATATGCTCTGCATATCTTATAAATGTATCAGTTTCAAAATAGGGTGATCGGCAGCTTCGCGCAATCATCAGATTTTTTCCCTGCTCCCCGAAATGCCTTCGCACATTTACCGAGGTCGGCTGACAGTTAAGCTCGGGAATGTTCGAGTAAACGATTTTATCCGAATGATTGACAAAGGCAAACCTGATACCCCTGACCGACTTGAGGTCGTCATAAATTTTAAGAAACTTTGAGTCACCGATGCTTACATAGTATTCGATAAATTCTTCAGCCGACATTTCTTCTTCAAATACACTACTGTAGTTTACTGCCAGCGTCACAATATCTTCCACAGTGGTTTCAACCGTGTTTCTCATATAATATGAGGTTTCGTAATCAAAGGAATCAATCTGAATCAGAGCATTTCTGAAGCTTTCTTTATCTTCATTGCTAAGACGGAAATACTCGAGCTGACACTCGCCGACAAAGTAGGCAGCCACAAAAAGCAGCAGGGAAAGAATCACCTTGAAGGCTCGGGTGTAAAACAAATTAAGAAAGCTTTTCATCAATCACCCTCCCCGAAAAGGTTTTCACAAAGAACGGCAAGCTCTTCCATCGTAAGCTTTTCAGCACGGACATTTTCGCTCAGACCCGACCTTCTGAGAGCATCGATAATTTTATCCTTTGGAATCGAAAGTGAGGAGCTTATGGAATTTACGGCAGTTTTTCTTCTTTGCGAAAAGGCGCCTCTTACCATTCTGAAGAACTTCTCCTCGTCGCTTACCTTAACGGCAGGCTCCTTTCTGATGTCGAGGCGGATAACTGCGCTGTCAACATTGGGAGCAGGCATAAATGAGCCTCTTGACACGCCGAAAAGCTGCTTTGCCGTTGCAAAGTAGTTTGTGCAGACCGTGATTGCACCCGACTCTCTTGAGCCGACAGGAGTACAGAAGCGCTCTGCCGCCTCCTTCTGAATCATTACGGTGATTGATTCAATGGGAAGCTTTTCCTCAAGAAGCATTGTTATAATCGGCGATGTGATGTAATAAGGAAGGTTTGCACAGACGACAACCTTGAGTCCCTGCATCTTTTCTGCAATGAGCTTATGAAGGTCTGTTTTCATCACATCGGCATTGATGATTTCGATGTTGTCAAAATCAGCGAGGGTTTCATCCAGGACGGGAAGCAGCCTTGTATCAAGCTCAACACAAACAACCTTTTTTGCCCTTTTTGCAAGCTCGGCAGTAAGCACGCCCACACCTGCACCGATTTCAATTACACCCGTGTTCTCATCGGCACCGCACATTTCCGCCATTCTCGGACAAACGGAAGGATTAATAAGGAAATTCTGTCCCAGAGCCTTTGAAAAGCTCATGCCGTGTCTTTCCATAACATCACGGATAACGGAAATATCTGATAGGTTTTTCATGCTATAACCTCCTTGAACTTTGAATGCAGAATGAAGCCCTCTCACCCCAAGGGTGAGCCTTACTGCTTACTACTCACTGCTTACTACTTTCAAAAATACTCTTGCAATTTATCTCCAGGCATTGTATAATCTAATCGTTACTTTATATATTATAAACGAGGTGAAGGATAATGTCAATTCTTGTAACAGGCGGTGCCGGATATATCGGCTCCCACACTTGTATCGAGCTTCTTAATGCAGGCTACGAAATCGTTGTTGTTGACAATTTCTACAACAGTAAGAGAGAATCTCTCAACCGCATTGCAGAATTAAGCGGAAAGGAGTTTGCATTCTACGAGTGCGACATCCGTGACAAGGAAGGTCTTGATAAAATCTTCAAGGCTGAAAAAATCGATGCGGTAATTCACTTTGCAGGTCTCAAGGCTGTGGGTGAATCCTGCGCAAAGCCCCTTGAATACTACGACAACAACATTGCAGGTACAGTCTGCCTTTGTGAGGTAATGAAGGAAAACGGCTGTAAGAAAATCGTTTTCAGCTCCTCCGCAACCGTTTACGGTATGAACAACATTTCCCCTCTCAAGGAAACCATGCAGACCGGCGGAACAACAAATCCCTATGGCACAACCAAATATATGATTGAAATTATTCTTTCTGATCTTTTCAAGTCAGACAACGAATGGTCAATCACTCTTCTTCGTTATTTCAATCCCATCGGCGCTCACAAGTCAGGCAGAATCGGTGAGGATCCCAACGGCATCCCCAACAACCTTATGCCCTACATCACTCAGGTTGCAATCGGCAAGCGTGAGTGTCTGAGCGTTTTCGGTGATGACTACAACACACCTGACGGCACAGGTGTAAGAGACTACATTCATGTTGTTGACCTTGCTCTCGGTCACGTCAAGGCTCTCGGCAGAGCTCTCAGCCGGCCCGGACTTGACATTTACAACCTCGGCACAGGTGTCGGCTACAGTGTGCTTGATGTTGTCAAGGCCTTTGAAAAGGCAAGCGGTGTAACCATCAACTACAAAATCGCACCCCGCCGCCCCGGAGACATTGACACCTGCTATTCTGACCCTGCAAAGGCCTATGCAGAGCTTGGCTGGAAGGCTGAAAGAGGCCTTGAGGAAATGTGTGCCGACTCCTGGAGATGGCAGAGCACAAACCCCAACGGATATCCGGATTGATAAAAAACGCCCTCAGGGGCGTTTTTTTATGCAGAATGAAGGGTTGAGGGCCAAGGGATGATGGGCAGGCAATGTCGTCAGGTTAACGATATTGCAGTGAAGTATCTGCTTCGCAGATGTGAAGCTTGCCTTACGGCAAGTGAAGCATCGTCTTACGACGAAGTGAAGTTTTTGCCTTCGGCAAACGATGAGGGTCTGCGACGCATTGTACTCCCTCAGTCACTTCGTGACAGCTCCCCCAATGAGGGAGCCAAACGAGCCTTCCTCGCTGAGGAAGGCGGATTTTCCGAAGGAAAAGACGGATGGAGTTCACACGACATCTCCCACGGGAGAATTTTACAAGTGTACATTTCTGCCTATCTCTTTTGGGAGAGGTGGCAGACCGCAAGGTCTGACGAAGAGGGCAATTCCGAATTATACTGAGATGTTTTCTTACCGACTTATTCGGCATCTTTTACTAATAGTCTCTTACCTGCTTTTGTGCCCCGGACGCCTCGTGGCGGCGTGCCAGTTGCTTTGTCAAGAGCGACAAAGTAACCAAAGCGCCCTTTCGGCTACTGAGCTTTTACAACTATTCATTTATCCGCCGTCGCAAAAAGGAAAGTCCCGACAGCTCACGGACTTCGCCGTGAGACAGTCCACCGCGGTGAATTTGTCAAGTCAATTAAATCTGTCCCGCGTTATAAAGTAAAATCTGCTTCTTTTAAAATATACAAAGATATAACCTTAGTCGCCCGAGGGGCGACACTACGCAACTTACCCCGACACGAGCAGATAAAAGATCTTTGTAGTGGCGGCGAATGTCGGACTATTCGTTGTTGGAAAACGGGGAGATCGGAGACCATAACGCAAGAACGGGAACAAGTCTTAAGTAGCGGACTCACTTGTAGAAAGTGGTTTTATACAGAGCAGTTCGTGAGTATTACCCTGGAATAGAGCTGTAGTAATGTGACTTTTTCCGTAAGTAAAGGACACTTCAGAAATAAAGTAAATTAAGGTGACACAAGTATCAGTCATAACAACGGCTGATACGGAAAAACGTCACCGCCACTGCGGCCCTTCACGTTTTCAAAAGCGTGCTTTTGCTTACTTTTGTCACAATCGACAAAAGTAAGTGCCCTCGCCGGCACGAGGCGTCCGGGGAACAAAAGCAGTTTAGAGACTATTGGTAAAAGATGCCGAGTTCGGAGTGCGGAATTCGGAATTCGGAATTGCGGGGAGCTCTTCGGGCAACTGAAAGTGTGATGCCGTAGAAGAACAAATATAAGCTTTAGTCGCCTTACGGCAAAGGTTTTCTTCTCCCGTGGGAGATGTCGTGTGAACTCCATCCGTCTTTTCCTTCGGAAAATCCACCTTCCTCAGCGAGGAAGGCTCATTTGGCTCCCTCATTGAGGGAGCTGTCACGAAGTGACTGAGGGAGTACACTTCGTCGCAAGACGATGCTTCACTTGCCGTAAGGCAAATATCACATCTGCAAAGCAGATACTTCACTGCAATGACGTTAACCTAACGACATTGCCTTCGGAGTACCCTTCATAAGGAGGTTGGTTCTCCGAGGATGCCTTTGCAGCAAAAATTAATATTGTTTTTTCACGGTGTAGCTTATGCTATGCCGTTTTTTGCTTGTTTTTTTGTTAATGTGCTACTGATAAAGAGCTTCCGGTTCTTCTGCTGAAAAGAATTTGACGATGCCGCACTTTGTAATAAATATATGTGAAACACTTGTGCTGATAATAGTCAGCGCCTGCAAATATGCAACAAATAATCGCTAAAATGTATTATTAAAAATATTTGACGGATAAGAATTATAAAATGTGAATTGTATGTTAACATAAAATTAATTAGTATTATTGATATAATATTATGATATCAGGAGGAAGTTTTTATGAAAATGCTCAAAAAATCACTAAGCGTATTTCTGACTCTTATTACGCTCATAAGCTGTATAAGCGTCAGCTTCGCGCCCCTTACCGCTTATGCGGCAACACCCACTAATGCGCAACTCAGCGCCGCTTTCAATGCCATAACCAACACAACGGATCTGACAAACGGAGACGGCTCACTTCTGAATGCTGCCGAATTGCTTTATCAGTGGGCATACGGAAAGGCCACGACGGGCGCCAACAACATCGGCGGCTCATATGACAGCCCCGCCTTGACTCTGAAAGATAATAACTCTGTTGTTAATCTTAATCAGAATGCAAAGACTGCCACAGGTAACGGATATAACGCACTCATTGACAAGCTTTTACCCACTTCAGGTGTATGGGATGACTCAGGCTATCGCAGCACCTATAAAGCAGGCAGTTATACTGCTTGGGGGCAACCTGGCTTTGACACAGGAAAGCTTTCTTATACTGTTACAACCTCACCGACAAAATCTGTGACTGTATCAGCTAACATCACAAAAGTACTTAAGACCTATGATTCTGTTGACGATGTTCCTTCATCAATCGTTCTTAAAGCAACCTATAATTATCCTCATGCACGCAGAGACGGATACCGCACAAAGTATGAAAATATTAACTGGGGCGCACGAAGAACCTGGTACTGGCGTACATACTCCTGGCATTACTTCTCATCAAAACCTACAAGAACTAATGTAACTGCCAACACTCAGGCTTATAAGGATCTTCACGCATTCAACGATTACTTCTTTACAAACGGTCTTGTTGATACTACGCTTAAGGACCTTTGCGACAACTATACCGTTGCAGAGCTTCAGGCATTCATCGATGCAGTAGACCAGAAGTCTGCTGCTATAGACAAGGCATACGGCAGCGGAATTACCAACCACTTCTTTGACGAAGCAAAGCTTGCTGACTTCAGAGCTAACTGTGTTTACGCACAGAAGGTAATTAATGCAAAGCCTGCAATCACTGCTCTCAACGGTGCTATGGCAGCGGGCTATGACAACACAGACCTTGCTGAAATGGAGTCAATCTATGCTGCACAGAAGCCTAATCTTGACTTCCTTTCCGACAAGCAGGATATTATCACTTATGTTGCAACCAATTATGAGGGTTATTCCGATTTCTCACTTGAAAGCGTAACTGCATTTATGGATAAGCTCCTTGATGACATTGAGCTTTATAAAATCAGAGAAATCAAGGTTGCTGTTGATGCACTTCGCGCACAGTACCCCGATGCTGAATCGATTGCAAAAATTGACACCGATGCAGAGGGTAACTACATAAACGACAGCTTTACTCTCTGGACAACCTACGACATTATGCTCGGTTATACAAATGCTCTTGAAGGCTTCAAAGAAGAAAACGTTGCCGCAGTATTCACCGAGGGCACAGAGTATGTTTATACCTTCCGTTCAGAGCTTAAGTTCGAGTGGGACAAGAGAGAGGCCGAGGAGCAGTACGAATCCTTCTATGCATGGTTCCTTCCTCTTATCTACAAAGACCTTACAGCTTATACCACAGAGGATATTATAAACTCAGGTATTCCCGCAACAACTCCCAATATTCCCAATGCTACAGCAAAGAGAAACGCCTTTAACACAATGTACAACAAGTACACCGGTCTTATCGGCGAGGAGACAATGAAGCTCATCTTCGGAGAAGGGGAGAATGCTCTCGGCTACATTATCGACGACTACATTGCAAGACTTTATGATGTAATTCTTGCAAGACTTACCTCAGAGGTAAACACAGCAGTCGGCTATTATGATGCCTTCGGCAAAATCACTCTTGACAACTTTGTTGCAGTCAAGGAAGCCGTTGACAGAGTTGAAAGAAACATCTGGGATTTCATCAACAAGAACAATTCCTCAATTATTTCTTCAACCCTCAGAACAAACTACAACAGATTAAACACTCTTCTCAGTCAGTATAACAGCTTCGTTGCAGGCAACGGACTTTCAGGCTTCACACAGAGCCACCTTCACGATTCAAAGGGTGTATTCATTACCCGTGAACCCTGGGTTGACGACCTTGCAAGAAAGACCGGCGAAAACTACGATGTAACCGAAAAGAGAGTTCTTGATACAATCAAGAAGCTCGATGCTTTCCTCGTAAGTAACGACTTTACAGAGCTTGTTGACATTGATCAGGATCCCGACAGAGACATTCTTCTCAGCGACTTTATCAAGGAATCAATGGCTCAGGTGTTCTATACCAACGATTTCGTAAATATGCTTATGAACATCGTTTATCCTGCCCTCGCATCAACTCTTGAGGGTATTTACAGAGGTCTTCCCAAAACCTATGATACAGGTATTCCCATTGTAGGAACTGTTGACCTTTCCTATAATACACTTGCTACAATTATCAGTAAGGCAGGCATCGGTGTTTATCCCAACCAGATTGATGACTACATTGCAAACGGCTACGGCACTGCAAAAACTCAGCTTTCAAAGGCTTCCACATGGAAGGCTCTTCAGAATTCAGAGGGCAACCTTACTCTTGACTGGGGTATTGACTCAATCAAGCCCGAAAACTACAGCTCAACATCTGCTTACCTTACTGCTAAGAAGAATAAGTTCCTCGGTGCAATGGCTGAATCCTTTGATGCAATCCTTCCTCTTATCAGAGTTCTTCTTGCAGACAGAGATGATATGCAGCTTACCGCAACAAAGGTAGGTTCAGCAAGCAAGAGCATTTTCTCCCTTGAGGGTGACCTTGTTCTCAATGCTGACGGCTGTCCCGGTTACTCCGATGTTGTTGTACCCATTCTTGAAGCAGTCGGATGCTCAGGTATCCAGAGCTACAGCACAGTCAAGAACTACACAACATCAAGACAGTTTGTTGACGCAATCTTCAATCCCATTATCAACCTTATTGAAGTTAAGCTTGCAAAGGCACCTGCCGAGACAATCTGCTCAATTCTTCCCAACCTTGCTTATGCAATTCCCTTTGATAAGCTCTGGGATCTTATCGACCTTCTCAACATCAGAATTTACTATACCGTTGATGACTCAATTCTCGGCATCAAGGTTATAGATAAGGCACCCGTAGACGTAAGATTCAATAACTTCATCAAAAAGGGCTCACTTCCCCTTGATTTTGATATTTCAAACTTCAGCTCCACACTTAAATATATTCTCGGTTCAATGCTTCCCGGCATTGACTTCGACAAGCTTCCCATCCTCAACTCAGGTAAATTCATCAGACATGCAAAGCTCAACACCAATGCTTCAACTCTCCGTCACACCGGCAAGAGAACAAACCTTGAAGCAGACAAGGCTGATGTATTTGTAGAATTCCTCTACTATCTTGCTTCCTGCCTTGCTGATGAGGTCTTTGTTGAAGAGCTTCTCAACAAGTTTATGCCCACAGATGACGGCTCATCAGCTCTTACTCCTGAGGTTAAGGAAATCATCAGTAACATTCATACAAGTCCCGATATGGCAATTGCCGCTGTCATTGAGCTTCTCAATCAGACAGAGTATGCCCTTGAGGATTACAGCTGGTATGACGGCACAGTAGGCGGTACCGTTGAAGGACTCACCCCTGCAAATGAGGTTTACTTAAGCTACAGCAACAACTGGACAAAGGAAGCAGCGGATTATGTTGACGAAAACCTTACCGAAATTGTTGATTCTGTGCTTGAAATGGCTGAAAGCGACCTTGATCTCGGTGCAGAAATCACAAAGCTCGTCAATTCACTCTTTACAAACAAAACCCTTACTGACCTTGCAAAGGCAGTTGCAGGCGTTTCAACAATTCTTCCCGAAAAGGCACTTGACATAATTAATGAAGAGCTTGATATTGACCTCACACTCTTCAACCGTTACGCTGACCTTGCAGACGATTACAGCTGGGGCTTTGAGGACGGTGACCGTGACGGCTTCATCGAAGCAATTCTTACAATGCTTTCACCCATTGAGCCTCTTTACGGTGCAATCTTCTTTGAAGGAAACCTTACTCTCTTCAAGGATGTAAACAACAAGGATCTTGTAACCTTCTACGGAAATGACGGCTACGATGCAGCAATTGTTCCTCTCCTTGAGGCACTCGGCTGTGAGCTTATTGAAGGCACCTACACCTCAGCAAATGCAGAAGAGGGTGTAAGAGCAATCATCGCATCACTTACTGCAAGGCTTGACAAGATTGCCGCTGATCCCATCAATGAGCTTCTCGCAATTCTTCCCGGTGTGATGTACTATGCCGCAAGTAACGGACTTACAACTGCTGTGAGAAACATCCTTCATCCCGTTTATGTAATCCTTGACACAATCAGACCTCTTTACAACATCGACCTTAATGAGATGCTCAACATGAGTGCTCTTGAAATGGACATCAATGACCTTGGTCTTGACTTCCTTCTCGGTATGCTTGAAAAGATTACAGGACTCAAGCTCGGTGCAGCTGAAACCGTAATTTATGACATCTGTAAGGTTATCGGCGTTGATTATACATCGGCAAGTGAATTTGTCGGTGAAGGACGCAAGGGTGCTTACACAGAAGGCGTATTCGACAGAGCTGATATGATCACAGTTGTAATCAGCCTTCTCCTTGAGCTTATGGAGGATGAAGAAAATGCCGCAGCAATTGATAAGATGCTTCAGGCAGAAAACTTCTCAGCTTCACTTCTTGCTCTGTTTAACGGCACAGATCCCGAAACAAAGCAGATCAACTGGATGTACTACTTCGGTGAGGATCACGACTTTACAGAATCCGACTTTGACACAGGTATCAACATCGTACCCACACTCGGTTCACTTGTTTATCCCAATAACTGGACAGAGGAAAGCGCCGCTTATGTTGACGCAAATCTTGATGACATCATTTCCGATGTAATCTCTTCAGTAAACAGCGAGTATACCGACCTTGCTTCACTTGTAAGCGGTGAGCTCAACATTTACTCAACCGAGACCGTTCAGTCTCTTGCCGATTCAATAAAGACTGTTTTTGCTGACTTCAGCGATGAGCTTCTTGAAACTGCAAAGGTTCTTCTCGATATGGATCTCAAGGCTCTTTCAGAGTACACAGCTCCGGAGGGAATCGATACTGCAGAGGAATTTGCTGCTGCTCTTTCCGATATGCTCGGGGCAGTTCCCGGACTTGTTGACTGGGCTTTGTGCGGTGAGGATTTACGCTTCTTCACAGGCACTGAAAAGGATGCGAACGGTGAATATGTATATAACGACATCATAACCGTTAAGGGTGCTGAGGGCTACACCAAGGGCATTGCTCCCATTCTCGAGGCTCTTGACTGTAAGGATATTCCTGCAGGGAACGAGGAAAACCTTGTTGAGCTTATGCTTAACTCACTCTTCGGACGACTTGACGAAATTCTTGCCGATCCTGCAAATGAACTTCTCGAGGTGCTTCCCAATGTCATTTACTTCCTTAACGCTGACGGCCTTACCGCAAGTGTATATAATGCACTCAGTGCAGTCTACAACCTTGCTGAAGGTCTCAAGGGTCTTGGCGTTGAGCTTAATGTAAACAACATCTTCGGCATTGACCTTTCAAAGCTTTCATTTGTCGATGCAGTAAGTCTCCTGGAGAATGAAACAGAGCTCGACCTTACTGCAATCAAGGAGATCTTCTCCGGCCTTGCAATCGGCACAATCAAGACCTATCCCTCTTTAAGCGGCAGCTATGCATACAAGATGACCTACAGCGAAGAGAACGACAGAAAGGATATGATTACTCTTATTCTTACTGCTATGGTAAAGATCCTCGCAGTAGAGGAAAATGCTGACAAGCTTAAGGAAATGCTCGGTGAAGAAGCATACACACTTATTCTTAACATCCTGAACCTCAAAGAGACTGATATGAAGGAGATCAATTATCTCTGGACAGAATATGCCGACACAGAAAAGACCTTCTCGGCTATTGAAACCTCAGTTCTTTATGCAGGTCACAGATACGGACCTCTTTACACCGAGGAAATGGCAAACCACATCGCAGCAAACCTTCAGCGCTTTATCGACAACATCATTTACCTTCTCGGTATTGAGGTAGAGGGTAACAGAGTTGACAGCCTTGAGGATATCCTCAACACCTATGTAGGCGGCTCACTTTATAACAGCAAGAATGCTGAGGCTGTGCTTGACGCAGTCAGAAAGGCAGCAGCTGAAATTGACAAGATCGAAAACAGCGAGCACATCAAGGCTCTTATCAAGACATCTCTTGATGTTGACCTTGATGCCTGGGACAGCTACACAGTTCCCTCCTTCGAGGACGACAGAGAAATGTTCACCAAGACAATCTGTGAAATCCTTGCTCCTGCATATCCCGTGCTTGAATGGGCTCTTTGCGATGAGGACTTCACCTTCTTCGTTGATGTTGATAATTCCGATGTTGTAACAATTATCGGTGCAGAGGGCTACGCCTTCGGTATCATTCCTCTTATGGAGGCTATTGACTGCGACGGTATGCTCACTCCCGACGAATACTACGCAGCCGTTGAAGCAGACAGTAATGCCCTTGTAACCGGCATTCTCAATCCTCTGTTTGACCGTCTTGATGAAATTATGGCTGCTCCTGCAGACGAAATCCTTGAGATTCTTCCCAATGTGATTTACTTCATCAACTCCGGCGGACTTGACACCTGCTTCAAGAATGCACTTCACGCAGTTTACACTCTTCTTGATGCTCTTAAGCCTCTTGTTGAGGTTGACCTTTACGAGCTTATCAATGTAAGACTTGATGAAATCACCTTCGAAAGTCTCTTTGAGTATGCACTTGAGGCAATCAAGAATGAAACCGGCACAGAATTTACTGCAATTGATGCAAATGCCTTCCTTGAGCTTACTGTAGGTAAGCTTGTAAGCTACGAATCAGCCAACGGCAAAAAGGCATACAAGATGGTTTACCAGTCAGAAACCGCAAAGGGTGAGATGGTAACAATTATGCTTCGTCTTCTCATTACCTTCCTTATGACAGAGGACAACCGTGAAGCTGCAATCACTCTTCTTAAGAATAACTTCGCAATGAGTGCCGATGCTGAAAAGCACATCAGAGCTGTGTTTGATCTTTATGCTGAATGCACAACGGAAACACATCTCGGTATGGATAAGGCACTTGCCACAACCTATTATCTCTTCTACGGCGCTGACATTGCTGCAGACGAAACAGCAGGCGCAGTCAAGGATATCAACGGTAAGTGGCAGAAGATTCTCAAGAAGCTCGGTAAATCCGACAATCCCGACGAGGCATCAATCGGCAACTTCCTTGCAGATATTCTCGATTACGAAATCTTCGAAGACATTTTTGATGCTGATACAGGTCTCGCACCCAACGGATTCATTAAATTCTTTATGAAGCTGAAAGAACTTTTCCAGAGAATTATTGACTTTTTCAAAAACCTTAGTATATAATGTGATAAAAGAAAGAAGGTTTTGTTTATGAAAAAAGTTATTTCAATTGTTTTAGCTATACTTATGCTCGTACCTATGTCAACGGCGGCTTTCGCCGTTGACCTCAATGAGCAGACTCCCATTATTTACATCCGCGGTAACGGCGAACCCCTTTACAATGCTCAGGGTGAAAGAATTGCCGCTGAAATTGAGGATGTTAATCTTGACGGCGACATAGGCTCAACAGAGACAATCATCGAAACTGCAGTAAACATTCTTCTTCCGTTTGCCGCAGAGGGTCTTCTTCTGAATAAATGGGACAACTACGGTAAGGTTATCTACGAAGAGCTTTCTCCTCTTTTTGAAGAGGCAATTCTCGACGGAAACGGTAACCCCAAAAACGGCACAGCCCCGCACCCCGATGTTCTTGCTAATTCAGAAGCTCAGTCTCACAAAGCAAAGGGTAATGACGGTACATATGATATGTATGATTACAGCTTCACCTTTGACTGGAGACTTGACCCCTATGAGCATGTAGATGCTCTTCAGCAGCACATCGAAAACATTCTTGCTGCAACAGGCGAAAAGCAGGTTTCACTTGTTTCCAGATGTCTCGGCGGTGCTATTATCAATGCTTACCTTGATGTGCACGGAAGCAAAAAGCTTGTTAAAAATGTAGTTTACACCGAAACAATGTCAAACGGTGCTGACCTTATCTCAAAGGGCTTCAGCGGGAAGCTTGAATTTGACGCTATCGCAATACAGAGATATGCAGGTCAGATGCTTCATTGTGGCGAAACCGGCTACGGAACAGGCTTCAGCGTTCCCGCTCTTGCAGGCGAAATTGTTACAAGAACAGTTGACCTTCTTACTCAGGTTGACGTGACGGGCACTATTCTTGACGATGTTGCAAGACTTTATGAGAGACTTTACAAGGCTCTTGTTCCTGCTCTTTTCCATTCTATGGGTCAGGGCTCACAGCCAATCTACTGGACCTGCGTCAAGGATGAGGACTTCGACCTCGCCCTTGATATAATGCTTGGTGAAGAGGGCTCCGAAAGCAGAGAGTATTTTGCAGGCCTTGTTGAAAAGGTTACCAAGTACAGAGAGCGTATAACCTCAAAGCTTCCCGAGCTTTACACTAAATTCACTGAAGAATACGGTGTACATATCGGTGTTGTTGCAAAGTACGGATACATCAACGATCCCATAACTGAAGGCAGAAAGAATCTCAGCGACGGTCTTGTAAGCCTCAAGGATGCTTCCTGCGGTGCAACAACTGCTAAGGCAGGCTCAACTCTTTCCGATGAATACATCGCAAACCGCATCGCTGAAGGCAAGGGCAAATATATTTCCTTTGATAAGGAGGTTGATGCTTCAACCGGTTTCTTCCCCGACACAAGCTGGTATGTAAAGAATGCTCATCACAACATTTTCTCAACAGAGGTTGAAATTGCAACTGAATTCTGCCGCGGCACAAATGTTACGGTTGAAAGCAGCAGCTATCCCAGATTTGTAATGTACGATGAGTTCACAAAAAAATGGACACCTATGACAGAGGATAACTGTGCGGACTTCTCATTTATGTCAGTACCTACAGAAAATCCCACATTAGTTACCAAGCTTGTAGCTTTAATTCGTTTCCTTACCTCAATGATCAAGCTTTTAACCAAAGTTATCACAGGTGAAATTTCAATAGGTTAACAGAGTAATAAACAAGATTAGTTTATACATAAAAGTGGCTGTAAAAAAAGTGCAGACCGCATAAAACAATATAAGAAAAGGGTTTCTTTCGGTTTTGAACTACCAAAGAAACCCTTAACTTTTGCCTGTTATGGGCAAAAATTTCACTTTGCGACAGCAAAATATCACTTGCCGTAAGGCAAATATCACATCTGCAAAGCGGATATATCACTGCAATGCCGTTTGGTTAACGACATTGCCCATTGGGAGAGGTGGCAGACCGCAAGGTCTGACGGAGAGAGGCAATTCGGAATTCCGAGTTACCACCCCCTTACTACTTACTACTGTACCGTACATTTTTCATTTTAGCCCTTGAAAACAAACCGTTTTTACTGTATAATGTTTTATCAGATTATTGTTTTTTGGAGAAGTATAAATGAGCAAAAAAATTATTGTTGTCGGCGCAGGTGCGGCAGGACTTATGGCGGCAGGTGTCGCAGGTGAGAACGGAGCCGATGTCCTCGTTGTCGAGCGCAACGACAAGGTCGCAAGAAAAGTGATGATAACGGGTAAGGGCAGATGCAATGTAACAAACAACTGCACCCTTATCAATGACCTTATTTCCGCAGTACCCACAAACGGCAGATTCCTTTACGGTGCCTTTTCGAAGTTTATGCCCGTTGATACAATCGAATTTTTTGAGGATATGGGTGTACCCCTCAAGGTGGAAAGAGGAAACAGAGTTTTCCCCGAGAGTGACAAGGCTGTTGACATCGTTGACGCCCTCAATGCCTTTTGTCAGGACAGCGGTGCAAAGCGTATAAAGGGTAGAGTAACGGAGCTTATTATCTCAGACGGCGAGGTCAGGGGAGTAAAGCTCGAGGACGGCAGTGAGCATTATGCCGATGCCGTCATTGTCGCAACAGGCGGAGCTTCTTATCCTCTTACGGGCTCAACGGGTGACGGCTACACCCTTGCAAAGCAGGCAGGACATACCGTAACTGAGCTTAAGCCATCCCTTGTGCCTCTTGTCTGTCACGAGGGCTTTTGTATGGACTTGCAGGGACTTTCCCTTCGCAATATTGAAATCACCGTCCTTGACAGTGAAAGCTACAAGGAAATTTACAAGGACTTCGGGGAAATGCTCTTTACCCACTTCGGTGTTTCGGGCCCCGTGATTTTAAGCGCAAGTGCCCATATGAAAAATATGAAGCCGAGAAGGTACGAGGTTCACATCGACCTTAAGCCGGGACTTACCTATGAGCAGCTTGACAAGCGAATTCAACGCGACTTCCTTGAAAATGCCAACAAAAATTTCATCAATGCCCTTGACGCTCTTCTTCCGAAGAAGATTGTACCCGTAATCGTGAAGCTTTCGGGAATCAGACCTTCAACAAAGGTAAATCAGGTCACAAGGGAGCAGAGAAGCACACTTGTAAATCTTCTCAAGGATCTCAAGGTGACTGTGAACGGCTTCAGACCGATTGAAGAAGCAATCGTCACCTCGGGCGGTGTCAGCACAAAGGAAATTGACCCGAAAACAATGGAATCAAAGCTCTGCAAGGGACTTTACTTTGCAGGTGAGGTAATAGACGTGGATGCCTACACGGGCGGCTACAATCTGCAGATTGCCTTCTCAACGGGCAGACTGGCAGGCAGCTGCTGTTGCAACTGAATGCAGAATGTAAAAAGCAGAATGCAGAATGAAGAATGAAGGGTCACTTCGTTCCGATAATGAAAGTAGCGTCGCCGTGTCGGCGAGCGGGGTAATATCGCA
This sequence comes from Acutalibacteraceae bacterium, assembly GCA_045601905.1. Classification (GTDB taxonomy): domain Bacteria; phylum Bacillota; class Clostridia; order Oscillospirales; family Acutalibacteraceae; genus UBA6857. Next base: position 16,564 of record JAZSAM010000101.1, read on the forward strand.
AGTGTAAAATAATATTCAGGTTGTTCGGCGGAAAAGGTGGCAAACCGTAAGGCTTGACGGAGAGGTTTTCCGAATTCCGAACTCCGAATTACAGGAGTAATAACAATGAAAATAATCAATGTAGCAATCGACGGACCTGCAGGTGCAGGCAAAAGCACAATTTCAAGAAAGGCGGCTTCTGAACTCGGTTACATTTACATCGACACGGGCGCGCTTTACAGAACAGTAGGACTCAATGCTTTAAGAAAGGGCGTTGACATTCAGTCAGACGATGAGGTTATCGCAACTCTCACCGACGACCTGAAGGTCGAGCTTCGCTTCATTGACGGCGAGCAGAGAATGTTTTTGAATGACGAGGATGTTTCATCAGCAATCCGTACTCCCGAAGCTTCAATGGCGGCCTCAAGGGTTTCAGCCGTTCCGAAGGTAAGAGAGTACCTTTTTGACCTGCAGAAGAACCTTGCAAAGACAAATAACTGCATTATGGACGGCAGAGACATCGGAACTGTTGTACTTCCCGATGCCGATGTTAAAATTTTCCTTACCGCTTCACCCGAGGCAAGAGCCGAAAGACGCTTCAAGGAGCTTCAGGAAAAGGGTATGGACACACCCTATGATGAGGTGCTTGCCGACATGATCAAGCGTGACTATGATGACTCACACAGAGCAATTGCTCCCTTGAAGCAGGCAGACGACGCAATTCTGTGCGACACAAGCAGCATCGGACTTGAGGAATCAATTCAATTGATAATTGACACAATTAAGGGAAATATATAACTAAAATAAGCCGCATACGGCTGAAGAAGAGTTGATATATTTGTACTTTGATTACGATAAGCTGAAGGATTACAGACTTTACATTGTTGTAAAACCCGTGCTGAAGCTGCTTTCCCACATCGTCTATTCCTCGGAATGCATCGGACGGGAAAACATCCCGAAGGAGGGCAGGCTTATTATTGCCTGCAATCACATTGCCACTCCCGACCCTGCCTTTATCGTTGCCAACTGCCCGAGAGAAATGCATTATATGGCAAAGAGCGACCTTTTTGAAAGAAAGAGCCTCGCCTTGCTTTTTAAAAATATGAATGCCTTTCCCGTCAGAAGATGCTCGTCGGACAGAAAAGCTTTAAGGTATGCACTCAGAGTGCTTGAAAAGGGCGGAGTGCTCGGCATTTTCCCTGAGGGGAGAAGAGTCCGTCAGCATGAAAGCCTTGTGCCTACAGAGGCTCTTGGCGGTGTAGGTTATATTGCAAGAATGTCGGGCGCCGACGTGTTGCCGGCCTGCCTTTACCGCAAGCCCGGCTGCAGTAAATTCCGACCGGAAATAACCGTTGTTTTCGGCAGGGTGATAAAAAACAGTGAGCTCGGCTTTGTCGGTGAAAACAAATCAAAAGAAATGAAGGCTGCCTCGGCAAAAATTATGGATGCAATCAGATTGCTCTGGCTCGAGGCAGATTCAAAGAGGAAAGAAAATGAAAATTGAAACAGCTAAAACGGCAGGCTTTTGCTTCGGCGTCAACAGAGCAGTAAAAATCCTTGGTGAAAAGCTCGATGAGGGCTGCAGAGTATGTACTCTGGGACCCATCATCCACAATCCCCAGGTAATCGAGGAGCTCGGCGAGAGGGGAGCAAGGATAATCGACAGACCGTCAGACACTCCCGAGGGCTTTGAGGTTGTAATCCGTGCCCACGGTGTGACAAAGCAGGTTATTGCCGAGCTTGAAGAAAACGGCATACCCTACACCGATGCTACCTGCCCTTATGTTATAAAGATTCACAAAATCATTATCGAAAATTCAAAAGAGGATAATGTTGTACTCATTGCAGGTGACGAGACGCATCCCGAGGTCTGCGGCTTCAGAAGTCACTGCAGGGGTAAATCCTTTGTTTTCAGAAATGAGGACGAGCTGTGTGAAATTCTCAAAGAGAATAACAATTTTTCCGATGAGGAAATAATTATCGTCGCACAGACAACTTTTTCGGTAAAAGAGTGGAAAAAATGCAGAAAAATTCTCGAAAAAGTATGTACAAATTCGATTTCATTTGATACAATATGTAAAGCTACCCAAAACAGGCAGGATGAGGCAGAGCTTCTTTCAAAGAGAAACGATGTGATGCTTGTAATCGGAGGTCACTTCAGCTCGAACACCGTCAAGCTGAAAAATGTGTGTGAAAAGAACTGCAGAACCTACCTTATCGAAAGACCTGAGGAGCTCGAGGCTCTTGATTTTACGGGATGCGAAAAAATTGGTATAACAGCGGGTGCGTCAACACCTGCACGTATAATAAAGGAGGTTGAAGTCATTATGACCGAAAACTTTAATGACACAAAAATTACAAAGGAGACGCAGGATCAGGAGCTGTTCTTTGCAGCCGTTGATAGCATTGACGATACAAGTGACAACCCAAATGTTGTTGGCATAGTTGTTGGCATTGCCCCCAACGAGATTCAGGTTGACATCGGAAGAAAGTACGCCGGTTTTATCCCCGTTGAAGAATACAGCAACGATCCCACTGCTGATCCTTCAAAGGAGCTCAAGATTGGCGACGAGCTCAACCTCATTATCATGAAGACAAATGATAATGAAGGCACAATGAAGCTTTCAAAGCGTCTTTACGACAGAAGAGCTTCATGGTCAAACATTGTTGCAGCAAAGGAAAACGACGAAATCGTTGAAGCAGTTGTTGCAGAAGCAGTAAGAGGCGGCGTTATCTGCTACCCCATGGGCGCAAGAGTGTTCATCCCTGCTTCACAGACAGGCCTTGCAAAGGACGAAGACCTTGCACAGCTTGTTAAGCAGACCGTTAAGTTCAGACTCATTGACCTTGACGAGCAGAAGAAGAGAGTAGTAGGCTCAATCCGTGCCGTTCTCCGTGAAGAGCGTAAGGCAGCAACAGAAGCATTCTGGGCTGACATTGCAGAAGGTCAGGAGTTCACAGGTACAGTTAAGTCTCTTACAAACTACGGTGCATTCGTAGACCTTGGCGGCGTTGACGGTATGGTACATATCTCAGAGCTTTCATGGAAGAGAATCAAGCACCCCTCAGAAATCGTTAACGTTGGTGATACCGTTAAGGTATTCGTTAAGGCTCTTGACGCAGAAAAGAGAAAGATTTCTCTCGGCTACAAGAGAATCGAAGACAATCCCTGGGAAATCCTCAAGAGAGATTATCCCGTTGGTTCAGTTGTAACTGCAAAGGTTGTAGGTCTTACCACCTTCGGCGCATTTGCAACAGTTATCGACGGCATCGACGGTCTTATCCACATTTCACAGATCGCTGACCGCCACATCGCTTCACCCAAGGAAGTTCTTTCCATCGGTGAGGAGGTAACAGTTAAGATTACTGAAATCGACTTCGACAAGAAGCGCGTAAGCCTTTCAATCCGCGCACTCCTCGAGCCCGCAGCAGAAGCTGAAGAGGCAGCAGAGGAAGTTGTTGAGGAAGTTGTTGAGGAAGCTCCCGAAGCAGCAGAAGAGGTTGCAGAGGAAGCAGCTGAATAATTGACAGAAAAGGGCACTCGGAAGAGGGCCCTTTTTTTATGTGGAATGAAGGATGAAGATTTCGGTGTGAACTCCATCCGTCTTTTCCTTCGGAAAAGCCACCTTCCTCAGCGAGGAAGGCTCGTCTGGCTCCCTCTTTGAGGGAGCTGTCACGAAGTGACTGAGGGAGTACAAATGCGTCGCAGCCCTTAATTCCGCATTCCGAATTCCGAATTATACTGAGATGTTTTCTTCCCGACTTGCACGGCATCTTTTACTAATAGTCTCTTAACTGCTTTTGTGCCCCGGACGCCTCGTGCCGGCGGGCCAGTTACTTTGTCAAGAGCGACAAAGTAAGCAAAGCGCTCTTTAGGCTACTGAGCTTTTACAACTATTCATTTATCCGCCGTCGCAAAAAGGAAAGTCCCGACACCTCACGGACTTCGCCGTGAGACAGTCCACCGCGGTGAATTTGTCAAGTCAATTAAATCCGTCCCGCGTTATAGAGTAAAA
>JAZSAM010000102.1:0-8559 GCA_045601905.1 Acutalibacteraceae bacterium
AATCGTTTTTTCTATATTGTGAGACGTTTTTTCTAAAATCATTTAAAAAGCTGAAAATATTGTTAATATATGCTTATATGAATGATTGTGAAGGAAGAGGTGAGTCCAATGCATATAAAATACAACTAAAAGTTTATTTAAATTATACAAACCATACATAAAGGAGATTTTCTATTATGAAAAAAATTATATCAATTTTTTTAGTTTTAATTTTCATGTTCCTGTTTACATTTCCGATAACAGCCATCGATAACGATGAGTCATTTGTTGTTTCAGAATACAATTTTGATACTAAAAAAGAAAATGCAAAAACATTGAATCTGGCAAAAAAGGCAAATAATAATTCGATTGCCTCCAACGAGTCTAATAACATACTCCGTAATTTTTCGGGTTTTAGAGGTGAAAATAGAGCTGACTATACTTATGTTGATTGTGGGGTAGGTGACTTTATAGTCGAAAATGATCAGCGCACAGTTGTTAATAATACAAAAGTGAGTCCATATTCATCTATCGTATTTGTAAAAGTGTGTTGGGAAGATGGAACAAAATCTAGAGCAACAGGTTTTTTGGTAAGCGATGATGTTGTTGTCACAGCAGCACATGTCATATATAATCCAAGTAAAGGTGGTTGGCCTGATTGGGTAAAAGTTTATCCAGGAAAAAAAGGTGATGGTTTGTTAGATAATCCATATGGCTATACCAGAAGTTGGAAAGGTGGAGTGTGCTCGGTTTGGCAAGAAGATTGCGATAAGCTGAGCACTGCAACAGCTGAAGAAAAAATCATCCTTGAGGCAAGGATGAGAGAAAATGACTGGGGAGCATTGAAGCTAATTTTACCGTTGGGAAAAACAGCAGGTAAAATACAAATGAAAGTTCCAACAGACTCTGAACTCAGTCAAGCTAATATCAAAATTTCTGGTTACCCCTGTACAATAAATAATAATACAGTTTATCAGCAATATGAAACAAATGGAGTAGTATTAAATTATAGCTCCAATATTATTTTACATGATTTGGACATCAGCAAAGGTCAAAGTGGTAGCCCGTTGTTAGATGCAAACAATGTCGCTATCGGGGTTGTTACTTCAGCAAATATAAATAAAAACACTAATACTTATAATTATGGTTCTGTTGTTAGGTTTAACAATACAATACTTGGATATTTGAATGAAGCTATCGCAGAATAAGAAAGAGAGGGTAAACAATGTCAAATATACTTATTAGTATTTTAGTTGTTGTTTTTTCAATATTACTTCCTGGCGATGTTAGTAAAGTTGAAGTAAAAATTAATGAGCCTGTAACACAAGAATCTTCATATATTGAATATTCTGTAAAAAACAATACAGGAAGAATTATCCACCCATCGATTACTTTTAAGAGCCTTGAAAAAAAATCCGGTAATATTTGGATTGATGCTACAACAGATTGGGATGATGAATATGTCTGGACCGATCGTTTAGATGCCGAAGAGAATAAATATAATATGCCTGGAAGCATTTCTTATAATAAAATTTCTATTAACCCTTTGCCGAGTGGGGAATATCGTCTTGCAATAAGGTATGCAGTTAAAATGTCACTTAAAGAAACCGTAGAAGCTACATCTTATTGTACTTTTATAGTAAGTTGACTCGTTTGTTTTTTAACTCTTTTACATAATCAACCTATTAATCTAATCCTATATCATATTTCAAAGGCGGGGAATATATATGATTATTCTCCGCCTTTAGTTGCGAAAACATTCTATTTGTTTAGTTTAATATATTTTTGCGTATTCTTTTTACTCATAAAAATCAAGCGCATCCACTCTTACGCCATTCTGAATAACCTCAAAGTGAAGATGATTACCCGTAGAGTAACCTGTCGAGCCTACCTTTGCTATTATCTGTCCCTGCTTTACTGTCTGACCAGCCGAAACAAGAAGTGTAGAACAATGTCCGTAGATTGTGGAATAGGTATCATCGTGCTTTAGCTTTACATAGAAGCCGTAACCGTCCGCATCATAGCTTGCCACTACTACAGTACCGTCAGCCGCCGCAAGAATAGGCGTACCACCGGGAGCCGCTATATCAGTACCGCCGTGAGTTTTGATTTCACCTGAAATGGGGTCAACTCTTGTACCAAAGTAAGATGTTATGGTAAAAGTTTCAGGCAAGGGCCATGTAAAGTAGCCTTTGCTTACAAAGGAACTACCCGACATAATGATTTCACCGCTTTCGCCTATAAGTTCATTCCAAAGGTCAGTATAATCGTCGCTCATAAGCTCATTTAACTGCTTTTTCTGCTCGTCATTGAAGTTGTAAAGCTCAATTATCTGCTCTGCCGACAAACGGATAATATTGACCGTCAGTACCTTTTTAGTGACATATTCTGTGGTCTTGATTGAGTTGCCCTCTTCATCTGTGGTCACAACGGTTTGAGCAACTACTTTAGGTGTAACTACACCCGTCAGCTTATTCATATAGTTCATTATACCACGAAGCAACTCTAACTTTTCCTCATTGATGGTTACAACCTCAAAGGCATTGTCCTCTGAGGTTGTTGTTTTTACCGCATAAACAGCGAGGACATCCTTCCAATCAATGTTGGAATCACCCTGTACTTCAACGGTATCGTAGGAAAAACCTTCCTTAAATGCTGTCAGATTTGCATAATGCTCTGATGTGAGAGTAAAAATGGCCTGTGTCATAGTCATATCGCTTCCCGTTGTTTTGTCATTGGAAAGGAATATGCCAAAGCAAGTACCGCCTATTGCCGCAAGCAAGCAAAGAACAATGATTACCACTACTGCCGTTGTACCGCCTGCAGCAATCAAGGCTCCAAGCTCTTTAACTGCCGCTATGGTTGCTTTTACAGCTTTAACTGTTGCCTCTGCAACTTTCTTAGCAGTTTTCGCAGTTGCTTTAGCAGTAACTCTTGCCGAGTGTTCAGCCTTTTTAGCCGCCTTTGCAGTGACCTCAGCACTTTTCTTTGCGGCTTCTGTACCTTTCTGTGCTGCCTTAATCTGTCTTGATGTGTTTTCAAGACTTCTTGCACTCTGCTTTATTCCTACATCGGCAGATTTAATTGTTTTGTCACCTGAACGGATATTGCGTATCTCACGCTTTGCTTTCTGCTTTGGTGCAGACTGCTTACGGGTACGAGGATTAGACCTTTCTTTGGGTTTGTCCTCACTGACGGTTTTAGCTTTAGATTTTGTCTGTTGCTTTTTATCAGCAACGGACTTTTTTGTTTCAGCTTTAGGTGTATCAGCAGTCGGCTTTTCCTTGTTGGCAGAGCTTTTCTGCTCCAGCCTTTGAGGCTCTTGTTTGGTCGATTCAATCTGTGGCTGTTCAGGAATATCCTCTGTCGTTGGATTTTCACCTTCAGCAGATGCTTCTCTCTTCGCTCTGCGGCTGTTCCTCACTTTACGGGCAACCTTTTTAGTAACTGTTGCAGTGCCGCTTACAAGATTTTCAGCCGCATTTTTACCTGTTTCTGTTACCTTGTCTGTTGCATACTGTTCAGGCGAAGGGTTATCATCCTTTGAAACATCCTGCTTTTCAGCTTCTTCCTCGGTTTTAGACTTTGCCTTTGATACGGCAGATTTAGTCAATGATGTTTTTCTGCTCTGTGCATTTGGTGTTTGTGTAGCTGCTTCTTTGACCTTTTCAACAACCTCACGGGTTTTAATCTTTTTTTCAGCCATAAAAAGCCTCCTTAAAAGAAATACCCGTCGGGATTAACCGACGGGTTAGTGAGATTTTGTTGTCAGATTGTTTCAAAGGGAAGTTTGCTTACGGGTGCAAGAAGAACCTTACCTGTACCACGGTAAACATTTACAAGACCTTCTCCTGAAGCCGCAGAGCCGATAAGTGTCTTGCCTGACCGCTCAACAGTAAAGTCAAGTGAACTGCTCCACGCAATAGCCATATTGCCGTCAACCTTGAGAACATCATTTTTAAGCTCGATTTCAATAAGCTCATTCTGCGGACATCTTGATTCGATACAGCAGATACCGTTGCCGTTAAGACTGAGGTTGAAAAGACCTTCTCCGCCAAGAGCCGCCGAGGAAATATTAGAACGCATTACCGCCTTCTGCTTGAGAGCTGAATCACAAGCGAGGAAAAGACCGTCATCAAGAACAACAGAGCCGTTCCAATCTGCGGTATCAAGGAGAATAATGTGCTTATAGGTAGGTTCAAGGACAAGTGTACCGTCACCTGTATATTCGGGCTTGATTGCACTCTCACCTGTTACCTTGCCACGCATAGCCTTACCAAAGAAATCACCGACACCCTTGATGCCCGTTGTGGCATTGACATTACCTGCTGACCACTGCATAGCTCCTGACTGACAAGTAATACCGTTTGCTTTTGAAAGGTCACATACTACCTGTCTTTTGCGGACATTCATCTCGTTACAGTAGTAAGCTGCCATTGCTGTTGACGGTGTAACACTCAAATCCCTCTTATATTCGATAACTGTAAAGGGACCTTTTTCAACGAGAATGTTAACATCGTCATTATTTGTAAAATTTTTGATTTCGTACATAATTAAAATACCTCATTTCTTTAAAATATTACTTTAGATTTAGTATAGCACAAAACTTCTGTACTTACAATTATTCGCCCATTTTAGTTGTCATCAACTTATAGAGCTGTGTGTTTTTAGGAAATTTACGCTCAAAGGGTACAAGGTCAGAGCCTACCTTAACAAGACCGTGACCTGCATCAACATTTGTGATGTGTTTCATCTGGTCATCGCTAATCTGTAAAAGATTTGCAAGGTCATCTCTGTCCGTACTGCCTTGATTGAGCATAATAATGAACTCTGAGTTAGCGAGCATAGTTCTTGCAGTATGGCTCTGCATCATATCATCCACATTCTGTGTGATACCTGTACAGAAAGCACCGTACTTTCTTACTCGCTTCCAAAGAGCGAAAAGGAAATCAGCCGTGTACTGATGACGGAACAGAAGATAGATTTCATCTATAAAAATATATGTTTCTCTGCCCTCTGCTCTGTTCTTTGTAATACGGTTGAGAATACTGTCAAGAACAACCAACATACCGATAGGCATAAGATGTGTGCCGAGGTCGTGAATGTCATAGCAAAGAAGTCTGTTTTCACTGTTGACATTCGTCTGCTTTGCAAAGGTATTGTGTGAGCCTGTTGTGAAAAGCTCCATATTAAGTGCAAGCTCCTGAGCTTCATCTTCGGGCTGTTCTTTAAGGTTTGCAACCAAGTCAAGAAGTGTGGGCGGTTTACCTTTGTACTTTCTCTTGATATAGTTGCGATATACATTTGTAAGGCAACGGTCAATAATTGATTTCTGCTTACCGTCAATCTTGTCCGTACCTATAATCTGTTCAAACAGCGACATAATAAACTCTGATTTAAGAGCTATGGGATTGTCACCGTCTGCATAGTCTTGGTTAATATCAAGACAGTTAATGTGATTTTTACTTGTTGCAGAAAGCTGAACAACCTGACCGCCTAATGCTTCAACTAAGGCTTTGTATTCTCTTTCCGGGTCGATGATGATAATGTCAGCATCGGTAGTAAGATGAAGTGTGGATACTTCTTCCTTGCCTGTAAAGGATTTACCACTACCCGAAACGCCAAGAATAATGCAGTTACCGTTAAGAAGCTCCTTACGGTTGACAACGATAAGGTTTTTGGAAATCACATTGACACCCTGACAGACACCGCCCTTATGCTGAATTTCCTGCACCTTAAAGGGCATAAAAACAGCAAGGCTTTCCGTTGTAAGAGTACGCCTTGCGAGGATCTTATTCGTGCCTATGGGAAGCGTTGCGTTAAAGCCTTCCAACTGCTGAAATCTTAAAGTGCCAATCTGACAGGTATTACCGCCTGCGGCTACAATAGTTTCAGTATCGGTGTTAAGCTGTTCAAGAGTGTCAGCCGTGTGCATAATGGTCATTACAACCTTAAACATCTTTTGGTCACGTGTCATAATGTCATCCAAGAACTCACGGATTTCTTTTCTCTGCTGTTCCATATCATAAGGAATGATTGCAGAGAAGTTATTGTTGGCATTCTGTTTTCTCTGATAGTTTGCAATATTTGTTTCAATACCGAGTGCCTGCTTTTCAACAAACTTCTGAGCTTCCTGTGTTGACACGGGTACAATGTCAAAGTTGAAAATCATATTCTTACAGGAATCTGTTATTACACGTATGATTTCATCCTTGACATAAGAGGCATAACCTCTGACAAAAAGCACACGGGCAAATTTATCTCCGACCTTGAAATAATCCCCCTTAAACTCAAAGCTGTCGGGAGATATATAGTCCTTGAAGCTTTCACCCTTTCGCATTGTGTCACGAAGGTCAAACTGATAATCTGTATCGTCATCAGGTCGGCAGAAATCGTGAATGATACGAAGTCTTTCTGTCAGCTCAAGCTCTCTGCACTTTGAGCCTATTCGTGAAAAATGGGCAATCAAATCAGTACCGGCACGGTTAAAGTGTGCTCTTGCTTCTTCAACCGTTTTCTTCTGAACTGTCAGGGTAATATATTTATCCTGTACAATGGCACTTGTACTGTTGGCAAGACCTGTAAGCATTTCATTGATTTCACGGCGGAACACGTCTTTACCGTCATTCTGTTTTTCAGTAAGCAGAAGATTGTTAAGCTCATCACTCTTTATTCTTCTGTTGATGATTGTAAGCTGACTTGAAACGCCGTTTTCAAGAGAATTAAGAATATCACTGTACTTAAAGAAGTCTGTTTCCTTATCCTCTTTACTTGCTACGGCATAGTTAATATCGGTAAACTTAAAGACCTTTGAATATCTGTCTTTACCGACAAGGAAAATGCCGTCGGGATAAACTGCTCTTATATCTATTGCATCCTGCACAGACTTTGGAACAGCCATACCGTCACCGAAATTATCGCTTATTCCTACGAGGCTTTTCAGCTTTCCGAGTATGTCGAACATCCTTATCACTCCTTTCTATTTCGTCATAAAGGTTTATTGATTTGAATTTAAGTTCATTCGGCATAAGGATTTCAGAGCGAAGATAAGCAAAGAAAGCCTTTTCTGCTGTCATACCGTGCCAACTGAAAAAGCCTATTGCCGCAAAGGGTGCCGCACCCAAGATGCACACCCAGCTCAAGGTTTCTATACCGAATAAAGGTTTGAGTAAAAAGTACAAGCCTACGGCAACACCGCAGGCAAGAATGGAAAAGATAAATTGACGAAGTGACAGACCGAAGTAGACACTTTCGGTATAGTCACCGATTTCACGGTTTATCTTTACTTCCAAATAGCATCAGCTCCTTTGTCATTAAAGTCCCATCATTTCCTTAACAACACGGTCAGCCATTTTGACTGTGCCGACAAGGACAATCATGTTAAATATAAGTTCGCCTACATAACTCCACACCTGATTAACAGCCGCCGCAGCTTCATCAACTACGGGCGGAGAATCTGCAAACAGAGAGAAGATTATACAGCCGAGTACGATAATTGCACCTTCCAGACAAACGGCGGTATATGACTTGATAAAGCTCTTACCAACCGATGAGGAAGGCTCACCTGCAAACGATGAAAGCGGAACGGGTGCAATGGCTGTATACAGATAAATTTTGAAAAATCTGCCATACACGGTCATTATCATAATGAAGGACAGTACCGTAATGAAAAGACTGCCGATAAGAGTTACCGCCCACAAGGGAACGCTCTCCCAAAATCCGCAATCTTCAATGGCCGTTACTATGCTGTCGGGCAAAACCGTCTGACTTACTGCACTCAGTCCTGATGCCGCCATTATTTTTGATACAATACCCTGCACAATTTCAATTAGCGCCATCATCAGCTCAAGACCGTAGTCTATGGATGCTTTGGCAATAATAAAACGGATAAACATTTTGACCGCAATTTCAGGTCTTTTCATTTCCGCAAAACTGCCGCAGGTTTTCATAACTCCGACAACAAAAAAGAGCACTAAAAGCGAATATCCTATCGCTTGTAATGCTCCGTGTATATCTGTTATGACATTCCATATTTCACCGCCCTTGAACTGTTCCGGGGACTGTGTTATTAAAAGCCATATTTCACTTAATTTATCGTTCCAAGTTTCAAGTGCTTTTTGCAGGTTTTGGACAACCCAATTACTTGATTCCATAAAACACTTCCTTGCAAATATAAATTATTGAACAACTTATAGACAAATGATATAATATTATCATAAAACATATGGAGGACTGTAAAATGGACAAACGCGAATTATCTTGTTCTTTGCTAAATCATTATCAAAATGAGTGGATTCACAGACATTCTCATTTCTGGAAAATTCTTTCTTCAATGTACATAACTAATCTATTAATAATATGCTTTCCGTTTTGTTCTTCATACTTTAATATAACTATAGAAAATGTTAAAATTTCTTTAAAGGTTTTCCCCATATTAGGTATTATCTTTTCTTTAGTTTGTTGCTTACTATTATTAAGTGAAAGTCATAAATTGAAAAATTTGAGAATCAATATCAACACTCAACTACAAATATTAAATAAAAAGCAACAAAATAAACCTACTAATAATATTATATCAAA
>JAZSAM010000103.1:0-4350 GCA_045601905.1 Acutalibacteraceae bacterium
GGCTACTGAGCTTTTACAACTATTCATTTATCCGCCGTCGCAAAAAGGAAAGTCCCGACACCTCACGGACTTCGCCGTGAGACAGTCCACCGCGGTGAATTTGTCAAGTCAATTAAATCCGTCCCGCGTTATAGAGTAAAAATCTGCTTCTTTTTAAATGTACAAAGATATAACCTTAGTCGCCCGTAAGGCGACACTACGCAACTTACCCCGACACGAGCAGATAAAAGATCTTTGTAGTGGAGGCGAATGTCGGACTATTTGTTGTTGGAAAACGGCGAGTGCGGAGACCATAACGCAAGAACGGGAACAAGTCTTAAGTAGCGGACTCCCTTGTAAAAAGTAGTTTTAAATAGAGCAGTACGCTCTTATTACCCTCGAATAGAGCTGTAGTAATGTGACTTTTTCCGTAAGTAAAGGACACTTCAGAAACAAAGTAAATTAAGGTGACACAAGTATCAGTCATAACAACGGCTGATACGGAAAAACGTCACCGCCACTGCGGCCCTCCACGTTTTCAAAAGCGTGCTTTTGCTTACTTTTGTCACAATCGACAAAAGTAAGTGCCCTCGCCGGCACGAGGCGTCCGGGGTACAAAAGCAGGTAAGAGACTATCTGTAAAAGATGCCGAATAAGCCGGGCAGTAAACGCGGAATTGCCCTCTTCGTCAGACATTGCGGTCTGCCGCCTCTCCCAAAAGAGATAGGCAGAAATGTACACTTGTAAAATTCTCCCGTGGGAGATGTCGGTGTGAACTCCATCCGTCTTTTCCTTCGGAAAATCCACCTTCCTCAGCGAGGAAGGCTCGTTTGGCTCCCTCATTGAGGGAGCTGTCACGAAGTGACTGAGGGAGTACAATGCGTCGCAGACCTTCATTCCGCATCCCGAATTCCGAATTCCCACTGCGCCGCAGGCGCTTCTAAAACCCCATATCAAAAAAGATATACCCTTTTGAATATTTTATATAAAACTTTGACCCTTTTCCATTATTTTTTTTCAGTTAAAACATTGTAATTTTTTCAAAAAAATGTTATGATATGTCGAATGACTGTGTTGGCATTGGTTTACCAAGAATGCAAGAGAAAAACGGAGATGACATTTAAGGATGTTGCCACGAAAAGTCGAATAAAAATGAAAGGATCATAGATGTATGAAGTACAGTTATTATCCGGGTTGTACCTTAAGAACAAAGGCAAAAAAGCTGGACGATTATGCAAGAGCCTCGGCAAAGGCACTCGGTTTTGAGCTTGAGGAGCTTGACGAATGGCAGTGCTGCGGCGGCGTTTATCCGCTTTCAAGCGACGAAATCGGTTCAAAGCTTTCATCAGTAAGAGCCCTCAACGATGCGAAGGTCAAGGGTCAGGAGCTTGTAACTCTCTGCTCAGCCTGCCACCATGTTATCAAAAGAGTCAACGATGACATGAGAAGCGTTGAAGACATCAGAACAAGAGCCAACAATTACCTTAAGCTCGACGAGCCCTATCTCGGCGAAACAGAGGTTCTTCACTTCCTTGAAGTTCTTCGCGACAAGGTCGGCTTTGATGAAATTAAGAAAAAGGTAGTAAACCCTCTCACAGGTCGCAAAATCGGTGCCTATTACGGCTGCCTTCTTTTAAGACCGAGTGACATTCTCGCTTTCGACAATCCCGAAAACCCCACCGTTATTGAGGAGCTTATCCGTGCTCTCGGTGCAGAGCCCGTGGTTTATCCCTACCGTAACGAGTGCTGCGGCGGCTACATCTCCCTTAAGGATAACGAGCTTTCAAAGAAGATGTGCAATACCGTAATGGACAGCGCAAAGGGCTTTGAGGCAGAGATGCTTGTAACAGCCTGTCCTCTTTGTCAGTATAATCTTACAAAGAATACCGCAGACGGTGTTCCCGTAATCTACTTTACGGAAATTCTTGCCGAGGCTCTCGGCGTTAAAGAGGAGGTTGACTCATAAGTGGAAGCTTCAAAGAAGAATCAGGCGGAAATGGTCAAGGAAATCAGCGGCACCAATCCTCTCAAGTGTATGAAGTGCGGCAAGTGCTCTGCTTCCTGCCCCGCTTACGAAAAAATGGACATCAAGCCTCATCAGTTTGTGTCCTATGTAATCAATGAAGATGTTGAGTCCCTTGCAAAATGCGAGTCACTCTGGGTTTGCCTTTCCTGCTTTGCCTGCGTTGAGCGTTGCCCGAGAGATGTAAAGCCCGGCAAAATCGTTGACGCGGCAAGACAGATTGCCGTAAGACAAAAGGGCGGAAGCTACCTTGTGCCCGACGAAATCCCCGCACTTATTGATGAGGACCTTCCTCAGCAGCTTCTCGTAAGTGCTTTCAGAAAGTTCAGGAGGTAATGCTATGCACGGTATAGGAGTATTTGTCTGCCATTGCGGCAGTAACATCGCAGCAACCGTTGACGTCAAGAAGGTTGTTGAAATGGCAAGGCTTGAACCGGGCGTTGTTCATGCCGAAGATTATCAGTATATGTGCTCTGAAGCAGGTCAGGAAAAGATTGCAAACGCAATCAAGGAAAAGAACCTCACAGGCATCGTTGTCTGCTCCTGCTCACCCAGAATGCACGAGGCAACCTTCCGTAAGTGTGCCGAAAAAGCAGGCATCAATCCTTACATGGTTGAAATCGCAAACATCCGTGAGCAGTGCTCCTGGATACATAAAAACATCGAGGAAGGCACAGAAAAGGCTGTTATCCTTACAAGAGCGGCGATCGCAAAGGTAAGCCTCAACACCTCACTTCTTCCCGGTGAAAGCAAGGTTACAAAGAGAGCTCTCGTTATCGGCGGCGGTATCGCAGGTATCCAGACTGCACTTGATATTGCCGATGCAGGCTACGAGGTAGACATTGTTGAAAAGACTCCCTCAATCGGCGGCAAGATGGCTCAGCTTGACAAGACCTTCCCAACACTCGACTGTTCAGCCTGTATTCTCACTCCGAAGATGGTTGATGCGGCTGCTCACGAGAAAATCAACCTTTATACCTACAGTGAAATCGAAAAGGTATCAGGCTTCGTAGGTGATTTCACCGTTGAAATCAGAAAGAAAGCAAGATATGTAAATATGGACAAGTGTACGGGCTGCGGCGTGTGCATGGAAAAGTGCCCCAGCAAGAAGGCATTGAGTGAATTCAACAGCGGACTCAATAACCGCCCTGCAATTTACACTCCCTTTGCTCAGGCAATCCCCAACGTACCCGTAATTGATCCCACACAGTGCATCAAGCTTAAGACAGGCAAATGCGGTGTCTGCGAAAAGTTCTGTCAGGCAGGCGCAATTGACTACAAGCAGAAGGATGAGGTCGTTACCCGTAAGTACGGTGCAATCGTTGTTGCAACAGGCTTTGAGGTAATCAAGCTTGATAACCTTGAGGAGTACGCTTACTCACAGAGCAAGGACGTTATCACCTCACTTGAGCTTGAAAGAATCATGAATGCTGCGGGCCCCACAAAGGGACACCTTGAGCGCCTTTCCGACGGCAAGCATCCCAAGGAAATCGTGTTCATCCAGTGCGTAGGCTCACGCTGCGACGAGAGCAAGGGCAAGCCCTACTGCTCAAAGATCTGCTGTATGTACACTGCAAAGCACGCAATGCTCATAAGAGATAAATATCCCGATGTAAATGTTACGGTATTTTACATCGATGTAAGAACACCCGGCAAGAACTTCGACGAATTCTACAGAAGAGCCGTTGAAGAGTACGGTGTAAACTATGTCAAGGGTCAGGTCGGCAAGGTTGCTCCTCAGCCCGACGGCTCACTTCTTGTTCACGGTGTTGACCTTCTTGACGGCAAGCAGCTTAAGATTTCAGCCGATATGGTTGTTCTTGCAGCTGCAATCGAGCCCAATCCTTCCGTAAGACAGATTGCAACAATGCTCACAGCAAGCATTGACACAAACAACTTCCTTACAGAGGCTCATCCCAAGCTTCGCCCCGTTGAATCACCCACAGCAGGTGTGTTCCTTTCAGGCGTATGTCAGGGCCCGAAGGATATTCCCGAAACAGTTTCCCAGGCAGGTGCCGCCGCAATCAAGGTTGTCGGCCTTCTTGCCAAGGATAAGCTTCTTACCAACCCCTGTACCGCAAAGGCTGACGAGCTTCTTTGTAACGGCTGCGGCAACTGTGCAAACGTTTGTCCCTACGGCGCAATTTCCTATGAGGATAAGCTCATTGTTGACCACGGCGTGAGAAAGACTCACAGAGTTGCAGTTGTAAACAGCGCACTTTGTCAGGGCTGCGGTGCTTGTACGGTTACCTGTCCCTCAGGTGTTATGGACCTTCAGGGCTTCTCAAACAGACAGATTATTGCGGAGGTGGATGCTATATGTCGATGAATGAAGAATTCAGACCTAA
>JAZSAM010000104.1:0-14924 GCA_045601905.1 Acutalibacteraceae bacterium
GGAGTTGTCCACCAAATTTGTCTTCCTAAGACCGCTTGGCCTCCGACTTCGTGCCAGTTACTTTGTCAAGAGCGACAAAGTAACCAAAGCGCCCTTTGGGCTACTGAGCTTTTACAACTATTCATTTATCCGCCGTTGCAAAAAGGGAAGTCCCGACACCTCACGGACTTCGCCGTGAGACAGTCCACCGCGGTGAATTTGTCAAGTCAGTTAAATCCGTCCCGCGTTATAAAGTAAAAATCTGCTTCTTTTAAAATATACAAAGATATAACCTTAGTCGCCCGAGGGGCGACACTACGCAACTTACCCCGACACGAGCAGATGAAACATCTTTGGAGTGGCGGCGAATGTCGGACTATTCGTTGTTGGGAAACGGGAAGTGCGGAGACCATAACGCAAGAACGGGAACGAGTCTTAAGTAGCGGACTCATTTGTAGAAAGTGGTTTTAAACAGAGCAGTTCGTGAGTATTACCCTGGAATAGAGCTGTAGTAATGTGACTTTTTTCGCAGTAAGGAAGTAGTGTGTATTACAAAGTAAATTTGCGTAACCGAAGTATCCGTTACAACAGAAGCACCGACGAAAAAACGTCACCGCCACTGCGGCCCTCCACGTTTTAAAAAGAGCGCTTTGCTTACTTTGCCGCTCGGGGCAAAGTAAGTGCCCTCGCCGGCACGAGGCGTCCGGGATTCTGAAGCAGTTGAGAGACTATTTATAAAAGAAGCCGAGTTCTGAGGGTTAAGGGTAAGCGCCGGGAGTTGAGTGACACCCCTCAGTGCGGATCGGGATGAAGCAGGGTGACCGTACCTGCAGGCGTGTGATTTTCTCTTTTCATGTCAATTACTTCTGCATTTTTATGTATTATTACTCAGAAAAAAGACAAATAATACTGTTTAAATTTGCTCGTTTTTAATTCCGACTTGCCTCTTTACTTTTTTATTTGCATATGCTAAACTGTGAAAAAGAGAAAATCCCACGGAGGAAACAGATATGAAAGCAAAAATTACCGTTGCCGCCGAAATGAAAATCGGTGAAATTGACAGAAGAATGTTCGGCTCCTTCATTGAGCACCTCGGCAGAGCAGTTTACGGCGGAATTTACGAGCCGGGACATCCTCTTGCCGATGAGGACGGCTTCAGAAGTGATGTTATAAAGCTTATAAACGAGCTTGATGTTCCCGTTGTGCGTTACCCCGGCGGTAACTTCGTTTCGGGCTACGACTGGCTTGACGGTGTGGGCCCCGTTGAGGAAAGACCGAAAAGACTTGAGCTTGCGTGGGGTGTAACCGAGCCCAACACCTTTGGCACAAATGAGTTTATGCGTTGGTGTCAGAAGGCAAAGACTGCACCGATGATGGCGGTAAACCTCGGTACAAAGGGTCCCGATGAGGCAAGAGCACTTGTTGAATACTGCAACCATAAGAGCAATTCAAAATACTCTGACCTTCGTATAAAGCACGGCTACAAGGACCCCTGGGGTGTTAAGCTCTGGTGTCTCGGTAACGAAATGGACGGCCCCTGGCAGATGTGCTCAAAAACCGCCGCAGAATACGGCAGGGTAGCAAACGAAGCGGCAAAAATGATGAAATGGGTTGATAACTCAATCGAAACAGTGCTTTGCGGCTCCTCAAGCCGTTATATGAGCACCTTCGGTGATTGGGAGCAGAAGACTCTTGAAATTGCCTACGACAATGTGGATTATGTGTCCCTTCATCAGTATTATGACAACCACAGAGGCGACACCGCTTCATTCCTTGCAAAAAGCCTCGACCTTGACGATTTCATTTACAGCGTTATCTGCATCTGCGATTTTGTCAAAGCAAAAAAGAGAAGCAAAAAGCAGATCAATCTTTCCTTTGACGAGTGGAATGTGTGGTACCATTCAAACGGTGCTCCTGTTGAGCGCTGGTCAACTGCACCGAATCAGCTTGAGGACATTTACAATTTTGAGGATGCTCTTGTTGTTGCATGTATGCTTATCACACTTCTTCGTCACGCTGACAGAGTGAAGGTTGCCTGCCTTGCTCAGCTTGTCAATGTAATTGCCCCTATCTTCACAAAAACGGGCGGCGGCTCCTTCCGTCAGACAATCTTCTATCCCTTCAGGGAGATGTCAAAGTACGCAAGGGGAGTTGCACTGAGTCCCATTATCGATTGCCCGAAGTATGACTGTAAGGACTACACCGATGTACCTTTCCTTGAATCAATCATCACCTACGATGAGGAAAATGACGAGGTTGCACTTTTTGCCGTCAACCGTTCACTTAATGAAAAAATGCTCCTTGACATCAACCTTCTAGGCTTCGAGGGCTACAAGGCAGTTGCTTCGGAGGCTCTTGAGGGCTTTGATGTACACGAGGAAAACACCTTTGACAATGAAAAGGTCACAATGAAAAAGAAGGCTCTTCCCGTCTGTGACGGTAAAACCGTAACGGCAGAGCTCGAGCCTCTTTCATTTAATGTGATAAGATTCAGAAAATAATTTCTTTCAGCCGTGGGAGTTTTCTCTTTACGGCTGAATTTTTTTGTGGTAGAATTAACCTGATATTTCTTGAAAGGTGAGGAAAATGAAAGAAAAGGGAAGAATAAATTTTATAGTTTCAATGCTGATTTTTTCTTCAATCGGCATTTTCGTAAGGGCGCTTCCTTACCCGTCAAGCTTTGTCGCCTTCACAAGAGGAACGGTGGGCTTTGCAATTATTCTCCTTTTTATGCTCCTTAAGGGGCAGAAAAGTGACCGCAGAGCAATAAAGGAAAATTTTCTGCTTCTTGCGGTTTCGGGTATGTTCATCGGCATAAACTGGGTGGCTCTTTTTGAAAGCTACCGATACACAACCGTAGCAACGGCAACACTTTGCTATTATATGGCTCCGATGTTTGTGCTTGCCGCTTCACCCTTTGTCTTTAAGGAGAAGCTCACACTTAAAAAAAGCATCTGCCTTACGGCGGCACTTGCGGGTATGATACTTATAAGCGGTGTGTTTGAAGGCGAAAGGGGAGATGTGCAGCTAAAGGGCATAGCTTACGGCCTTGTCGCGGCGGCGTTTTACGCTTCGGTAATGATTATCAACAAAAAAATGACGGAAATTCCCGCTCTTGACAAAACCTACATCCAGCTTTTCTTTGCGGCGGCAGTTGTATGCGTTTACAACATTTTCACCGTGGATTTTTCGGCACTCAGCACCGACCTCGGTCATATGGCACTTTTACTTTTTGTGGGTGTTTTTCACACGGGCTTTGCCTACACTCTCTATTTCGGGTCAATGAAAAGCATGAAGGCTCAGTCTATCGCAATTTTAAGCTACATCGATCCCGTTTTTGCTCTGATTTTGTCAGCAATTATACTTAAAGAGAGAATGAGCCTTCCGGGAATAATCGGTGCCGTTCTTCTTCTCGGGTCAGCGCTTATATGCGAACTGCCTGAAAAGAGAAAATACAATATAAATCAGCGGTAAATATTGACAGCATAATATATTACATGTTAGAATGATTTGTAATAAATATGAGGAAGTGACAGTATGAAAAAAGCTATTGCTCTTTTAATGGCTGCTTTAATGATTGCGGGTATTTCCTGTATACCTGCAGCGGCAGCTTCGGAAAAACACGAAAAATGCCCTATCATCTTTATCGCAGGCAGCAGCGTTGACTTCGTTGATGCAGAGGGTAACCCTGCTTCAATGGGCTTCGAAGTGCTTACTGACGACGATGAGGGTGACGGTATAACAAAGGAAGAAATCATTGAAAGCACAATGAACATTTTGCTCCCCTTTGTAATGGAAGGTCTTCCCGATGACAAGTGGGATGATTACGGAGATGCAATTTATGAGGAGCTTGCTCCCATCTGGGATGAGAGCAGACTTGACGGCGACGGGAACACTCAGCTCGGTGTCGGTGTTGCACAGTCGGAAATCGATCATTGGGATAACGTAGCAAGAACCGTAAACCACGGTAAGGACGGTTATTTCGGTCTCTGGGATTACAAGTTCCGTTACGACTGGAGACTTTCACCCTATGATCACGTTGACAGACTTCATCAGTTCATCAAGGACATTATTAAAACAACCGGCTGTCCTCAGGTTGCTCTTGTGGGCAGATGCCTCGGCGGTAATGTTATCACTGCTTACCTCGACGCATACGGCAGTGAGGGACTTGTTAAAAAGGTTGTATACGATGAGGTTATGTCCAACGGTTCAAGCACAATCAATGACTGCTTCAGCGGTCAGATTGAGCTGAGTGAAAAGCACATTCAGGCTTACCTTCTTGCAAGTGAATTTTACGGAAAGCAGGACATTGGTGTTGATCTCTCGGGTGTTAATGAGCTTCTGCTTGAAATTATCGAAAGAACATACGACCTTATGGCTCAGACAGGTGTTCTTGACACAGCCTTCGGAGGTGTCGAAGATCTTTACAACAGACTTTACAAGGCGTTTATTCCTGCAATTCTCAAGGCAACGGGTCTCGGCACCTGGCCAAGCTACTGGACAAGCCTCTGCGATAAGGATTTTGATACGGCTCTTAATCTTATTTACGGTGAAGAGGGCTCAGAGGAGCGTGAGGAATATAAGGGTCTTGTTGATAAAATCCTTTACCTCAGAGAGCGTATTATAAAGCCCCGTGAGCTGAAGGGCGAAGAAAACCTTTACAAGCAGTTTGAAAAGAATTACGGTGTTGAATTCGGCGTTATTGCAGGCTACGGGCTTCCCATTCCTCCTCTCGGTGTGAATCATAACGACAACGGTGACATCACCGTTGATACGAAGAATTCCTCACTCGGAGCAACGGTTGCAGGTCTTTTTGACACACTCGATCAGTCTTACATTGACGCAAGAATTGCTGACGGATACGGTGAGTACATTTCTCCCGATAAGAAAATCGATGCATCAACCTGCATCTTCCCGGAAACAACCTGGTTTGTTAAAAACAAGCACCACGACATCGGAACTGCCTGGGAGGAGCTTTCAGTTTACTTCACTCAGTACTCAGGTGTTACTGCAACCTCCAACCAGAGAAACATTTCCCGTTTCCTTATTATTGATCCTGAAAACTTCAGAAGCTATGAAAATATGACCGAGGATAATATGGCGGATGCCCCCTGGCTTGAGGAGGTTGAGCAGAAGCCCGGATTGACAACAAAGCTCGCTGCTCTTCTCCGATTCATTACATCCCTTCTTAAGCTTTTTACAGAGCTTATTAACGGTACCTTCAGTCTCGGTCTGTAAAATTTAAGATGACATTTTAAACAGAGGGTGGTTGCGGCTGCCTTCTGTTTGTTTTTGCGGGGATTTGCAGTTAAAAATTCATAATTTTCCCTTGCAATCATAGCTATTGTATGTTAAGATATTATATGGCGTACTATGATGTATAATAAGTACTTGATACTAAAAAACAGGAGTGATTATATGAAATGCAATTATTGCGGTAAAGAGCTTCCTCAGGATGCTGATTTTTGCCCTGAATGCGGAATGATTATCAGTCTCGACGGTACAGAAGAGCCACAGACAGAAGAAAACGAGGTTGAGATTCCCGAGTCAGAGCCCAATGTTTTCAAGGCAATGGACTTTGAGGAAGAGGAGGCCCGTCCTGCAATGGAGCTCGAAGCAGACGAAAAAGAGGAATCTGCTGTTGTTGTAGAGGTAATCCCCGAATATGTTCCCGAAGCTGAAGAGGCTGAGGAAAAGGCTGAAGAGGTTAAGGAAGCTGAGCCCGTTTTCGCTCCCGATGAATATAAACCTCAGGAGATTATTGTTTCCGCAGAAGCAAATGAAGAAGCTCCTGCAGAGGATGGCTTCGCACCCGAGGAGCCCGAGGAGCCTGTAAAAGAGCAGGAGGAAGCTACTGAAGAAGTTGTTGAGGATGGCTTTGCTCCCGAGACTGACGGCTTTGCTCCTCCCGAGTACACAAGTGACCTTTCCTATCTCGACGAAAAGAAGGATGCAGAGGAAAAGGCTCTCACTCAGGCTGAAGCTCTTTTCGGTGAGGTTGCTGATGTTGCCGAAGAGCCCTCCGGCGATACAATCGTGATGAATCTTGAAACAATCAAGCAGGCACAGATTGAAAGAGAAGACGAGGTTGAGGTCAGAAAGCCCGCCGAAGAGGACAATTCACTTATTGAGGCTCTCTTTGACAGTAAGGCTTATCCTGCCAATAATAAGAAGGATGATATTGAGGACATCACCCAGGCTCATAACGATGCCATAAAAAAGCAGAAGGAAAAGAATGCAAAGAATGACAAGAAAAAGTCATCCAATAAGGGCTATGCAATGGTATTTGCACTTGTATTTGTTCTTGTAGGCATCATCTTTGCTTCAGGCTACGTTGTTGATAATGTGCTTCCCAAAATCAAGGAGCCCACAACCAACGCTTCTGCATCAACCTCAACGCCCTCAAGCACTCTTCCCACAACAACAAAAGGCGATGTGACAACAAAGGAGCCGGCTACAACAACAAAGCCCGGTGACACAACAACAAAGCCCGGCGATACAACAACAAAGCCCGGCGACACAACCTCCACAACTAACCCCGGTGCAACAAGTACAACGGTGCCCACAACCACAGCACCCACAACCACGAGCCCGACAACAACGGCACCCACAACCACGAGTCCTACAACAACGGCTCCCACAACTACAACAAAGGCTTCCGTAACAGTAAAGCAGCCTTCAAGCTGGAATATGTCCACAAAGATATTCTTTCCCTCAAGCGGTTCAATAACTGTAAGATACAGCCCCTCATCCTCAGGTGAAGTGATGGGCACACACGCTTACGGATATCCTCTCTGGGCATTTGCAAGTGAAAACGGTTATTACTATGTTCAGAGCCCCTATCTTGGAGTTTACGGCTGGGTAAGCACATCAGGTCTTAGCGAGTATGTTACAACAACTGCTGCAACAACCACCACAAGACCGACAACAACACAGCCCACAACAAGACCTTCAACAACAAGACCCACTACTACAAGACCGACAACAACACAGCCCACAACGGCTTACGATGACGGCTATGTAGAGTATGCTACACCCTATACTGCAGAAATTTATCCTCCCCAGAACGATGACCTTAACTTCCGTTCAGGCCCCGGTACACAGTACACAGTCAAGGGTAAGGTGGGCTACGGCTTCACCGTAATCGTTCACGGCTACAGCTCAACAAGTGACGGCTGGGTTTATGCTGAGGTAAGTGACAGCAGATACGGCGGCAGCATGGAAGGCTGGGTATACGCAGATTATCTTAAATAAGGTTATAAAAAAAGGAGAGAATATTATGATGACATTAAAAACACGCTGGTCAGAAGAGGCAATGTGCGATTTGCCCCTTCCTGAATACCCGCGTCCTCAGATGGTAAGAGAGGACAACTGGGTAAACCTTAACGGTATGTACGACTTTGCAATTACCGACGCAAAGGCTGAATGGTGCGACAGCTACGAGGAGCAGATCCGTGTTCCCTTTGCAGTTGAAAGCTGCCTTTCAGGCATCTGCAGAAGAATTTCTGCCGCTGACCGTCTCTGGTACAGAAGAAGGTTTACTCTTCCCGAATGCTTCAAGGGTAAGAGAACACTCCTTCATTTCGGCGCAGTTGACTGGGAGTGCAAGATTTATGTAAATAAAAAGCAGGTCGGCTCACACATCGGCGGCTATTGCCCCTTTACCATTGATATTACAGATGCTCTTAAGGAGAGCGAAAATGAGCTTGTTGTATGGGTTTACGATCCCACCGACGAGGCTTGGCAGAACAGAGGTAAGCAGGCAAGCTATTCCCACGGCTTTTGGTACACCTCAACCTCAGGTATCTGGCAGACAGTATGGCTTGAAGCAGTAAGCGAAAGCTACATCAAGGGATATAAGCTTACTCCCGACATTGATGAGGGCGTGCTTAAAATCGAAACAAATGTAATCGGTGAAGGCACACTTAAAATCAAGGTGCTTGACGGTGAAAGCGTTGTAGCTGAAAAGGAGATTTCCGCTGACGATAAGGTTGAGATCAAGGAAGCAAAGCTCTGGTCACCTGAAAATCCCTTCCTTTACGATTTTGTGCTTGAGCTTTCAAAGGACGGTGCAGTAAGTGATACTGTCAAGGGCTACTTCGGTATGCGTAAGTATTCAATCGGTGAATACGGCGGCTACAAGAGACTCTTCCTTAACAATGAGC
Source organism: Acutalibacteraceae bacterium (assembly GCA_045601905.1). Taxonomy (GTDB): domain Bacteria; phylum Bacillota; class Clostridia; order Oscillospirales; family Acutalibacteraceae; genus UBA6857. The sequence goes on from JAZSAM010000104.1 coordinate 8,145, forward strand.
CTTACTTCCAGAGAGGTCTTCTTGACCAGGGCTACTGGAGTGACGGACAGCTTACTCCTCCCACCGATGAAGCAATGGTTTACGACATTGTAAAGATGAAGGAGCTCGGCTTTAATATGCTTCGTAAGCATATCAAGGTTGAGCCTGCAAGATGGTACTATTACTGCGATAAGTACGGTATGCTCGTATGGCAGGATATGATAAGCGGCGGACAGAATCTCAATATGACTTATGTCGGTGTTATCCCCAACATCCACTCCTTCCTTAATCCCGTGATTTACCTTTCAAAGAAGGATAATTCCTATAAGCTTCAGCAGAGAGAAAAGCTCGAGTGGAGACAGCAGTTCGAGGAAGAATACGAGGAAATGATCGATTGCCTTTACAATTACACCTCAATCTGCTGCTGGGTACCCTTCAATGAGGCATGGGGACAGTTCGATGCAAAGAGAATCGGCGAATGGACAAAGAAGAAGGATCCCACCCGTTTCTGTGACCACGCAAGCGGCTGGTACGATCAGAAGGGTCCTGACTTCAGAAGCATCCATAAGTACATTATGCCCGTGATTCTTCCCAAGTATGACGGAAGACCCATTGTTGTCAGCGAATACGGCGGCTACAGTCAGAAAATCAAGGGTCATGTATGGAACTGGGAAAAGAGCTTCGGCTATCAGATGTATGCTGATAAGGACAAGCTTACCGAGGCTTACAGAAAGCTTCACGAAAAGCAGATTATCCCCAACATCAAAAACGGTCTTTCAGCAACAGTTTACACTCAGGTTTCCGACGTTGAGTTTGAGGTTAACGGAATGCTTACCTATGACCGTGAGATCATGAAGCTTCATGAGGATGTTGTCAAGGACATCAACAGTAAGATGACCTATTGATAAAAACGGAAAGTTCTTTTGATTACTTTTCTTTCAAGAAAAGTAATGCCCGACCGGCGAGGTCATAATAACAGAGTAAAAGCACCGTAAAAAACGACGGTGCTTTTTATTGTCCTTATTTTTGTACTCATATTTATACTTTTCCTTGAAATGTCAGTGCTTTTATGCTACAATGAAAAAAACATTCAAGAGGTGACAAACACATGGCTGAAAAGGGTTACACTAAATTAAAGCTTCTTTACATAAATCAGTATCTTGAAAAGTACAGCGACGAGGACAACCTTGTCAAGGCCGATGAGCTGATTGAAATGCTCAGCGAGAAGGGGATTGAGTGCGAAAGAAAGTCAATTTACGCCGATATTGCGGCTCTTAAGGGCTTCGGCGTTGACATTTCAACGGAGAAAAGGGGCTACCGCATTCTTAACCGTGACTTTGAGCTTCCCGAGCTGAGGCTTCTGATGGATGCGGTTCAGGCGGCAGATTTTATCAGCGCAAAAAAGAGTAAGGAGCTTATAAGCAAAATTTCAACCTTGTGCAGTGTGAATCAGGCAAAGCTCCTCGAAAAGCAGGTCTACATTGAAAACCGCAACAAATGCACCAACGAGGAAATTTATTATAATATCGACATTATAAATAAGGCGATTCTTCAAAAGAGCAAAATTTCCTTTACTTACATCAAGCGAGTCATTGACGAGGCGGCAAAGGAAATTGTCCGCGAAGAAAAGGAGTTCACCGTCAGTCCCTACGCTCTTATCTGGAGCAATGACCGTTATTACCTCGTTTCCAACAATTCCAAGTACGATAATCTTATGCACACGAGAATTGACAGGATGAAGCATGTTGTGCTTACGGGTGAGCCCGCCCGAGACTTTTCGGAGGTTTCACCCTACAGAAGCTTTTTTGACTCTGCCGACTATTCGGGCAAGCTTTTCAATATGTTCAGCGGCGATACCCAGAAGCTTACTCTTCGTTGCAGTGACGGTATACTTGAGGAGATGGTTGACCGCTTCGGAGACGAGTGCAGTATAAGAAAGGTTGCAGGGGAGAATGACGGCAGATTCATTCTCGAAACGAAGTGTGTCTGCAGTGAGGGACTCGTATCCTGGCTGATGCAGTTCGGTGACAAGGTTGAGGTGACGGCTCCGGAGAGCCTTCGCAATGACATTCTGAGCAAAGCCGAGTGTATAAAGAATATTTACAATAAGTAAAAACAATTTAATTTTTTTGACACGCTGTAATGTTTTCAGGGCATTACAGCGTTGTTTTTTAGCCTTATATTATAGAAATATTAATAATATATTAACAAACATTGCCGAATTGTGTTATATAATTAATTTACAGATAAAGATATGTTTACAGGAGGTGTAATTATGAAAAAGACTGTTTTTCTTACCGGATCATCGGGTAATATGGGATTTGCCGGTTTCAAGGAGCTGTACAAGCGCCGTGATTTATATAACATAGTTCTTCTTAACCTCGACACTCAGGCTGCAAGAAAAAAGTTTGCACCTTATATGTTTGACTCTGCCGTTAAATGCTACTGGGGTGACCTTACCAATTATGAGGATGTCCTTAACTGCGTAAACGGAGCTGACTATGTTCTTCACGTGGGCGGACTCGTTTCACCTGCGGCAGACTATTACCCTAAAAAGACACTTTTTACAAACATAACTGCAATGAAAAATATTGTAAAGGCAGTTAAGGCACAGCCTGATCCCGATAAGGTGAAGGTTGTTTACATAGGCACCGTTGCACAGACGGGTGACAGAAATTACCCGACTCATTGGGGCAGAACCGGCGACCCGATACAGATAAGCGTTTACGATCATTATGCAATCAGCAAAACCGTTGCCGAGCAGCTTCTTGCCGATTCAGGACTCAGATACTGGGTTTCTCTCAGACAGACGGGCATACTTTATCCCGATATTCTCAAAAACATGGATCCGATTATGTATCACGTTCCCATTAACGGTGTGCTTGAGTGGGCAACCCTCGAAGACAGCGGCAGACTTTGCGCCAAGGTCTGTAATGAGCGTGTGCCCGAAGAGTTCTGGAGAAGATTCTATAACATCAGCTCAGGTGCCGATTACAGACTTACCAACTACGAATTTGAGGAGCTGCTTCTTAACAGCCTCGGAATGAGAGGCAAGGATGTGCCGAAAAAGCTCTTTGAGCCGAAGTGGTTCATTCTGCAGAATTTCCACGGACAGTGGTACACTGATGCCGACGAGCTTGAAAATTACCTTCACTTCAGACACAATGTTCCCGTGAAGGAGTACTTTAAAAGACTTTCAAAAAGCACCCCCCTTGCCTATAGGTTTTCCTGCTTGGCTCCTTACGATATTCTTAAAAAGACAATGATGAGTGACATTGCAAAAACTCCTCTTCACGGCACAAGGGCGTGGATTGACAACGGCATCAAGGACAGAATCACCGCCTATTACGGCTCCTACGAAAAGTACGATGCAATCGGCTCGTGGGATGAATTCGAGGTGATTGTGCCGGACAAAAACGATATGCAGTATCTCGATCACGGCTACGACGAAAGCAAGGATTTCCACTCGCTTAAAATTGCCGATATGAAAAAGGCAGCCGCCTTCAGAGGGGGAGAGTGCATCTCCAAAAAGCTCGGCAAGGATATGTACACGCCTATAAAGTGGAAATGTGCTCACGGCCATGAATTTGAAATGAGCCCCAACCTTGTTCTCAAGGGCGGACACTGGTGTCCCGAATGTCTGCCGATGCCCTGGAATTACGACGAAATTGCAAAGCATAACCCCTTCTTCGCCCAGGTCTGGTACTCACATCATGACAAGGACGAAAGCAACGTTTACGACGACAGCATTTATTACGGTTTTGCAAGAGGCTGATAAAGGATTATTCCGAAGACACTTTGAGTTGTTTTCGGAATTTTTTTATTAAAAAACCTTTATTTTTATAAAAAATATTCGCTTTAATGTTGATTTAATTTGATAAATTTATTATAATAAACAATAGTATGGGTATTTATGTATATTTATAATAAAGGTTATTTAAGGAGTGTACAGAAATGGCACGATCAAAAAAGAATTCAACCTCCGAGGTAAACTCTGCAGAGGTTAAAGAAACCCGTAAGCAGAGAAAAGAGAGAAAGAAAAAGAACAGGAAAAAGCATCCGGTGCTTTTCGGAATTTTCCTTTTTATGTTCTGCTGCTTTGCTGCGGTTATGGTTACGGGTATAGTTGTCGGCGGATCAATGCTTACCTACATTGACAGCGTTATCAACGGCAAGAGCGCAATCGACCTTGATTCCTACAAGAGCTCACAGAGTCAGACCTCTTTTGTTTATGCCTATGACGCAAACGGCAAGCAGGTTGAGCTTCGCCGTCTTCACGGTGAGGAAAACCGAATCTGGATTGACTATGAGGAAATTCCTCTCGATCTTCAGTGGGCGTTCATCTGTCTTGAGGACAAGCGTTTTTATCAGCATCCCGGTGTTGACTGGATCCGTACGATCGGTGTTTTCATCAACCCCGCTTACGAGGGTCAGGGTGCTTCAACAATAACTCAGCAGCTTATCAAAAACCTTACAGATGAAAACGAGGTAACCTATCAGAGAAAGTTCAACGAAATTCTCAAGGCTCTCAACTTTGAAAGAAACTATTCAAAGAAGGACATCATTGAGGCTTACCTTAACACTGCATCACTCGGCGCAGGCTGCTATGGTGTAAAAACCGCGGCTGAAACCTACTTCGGCAAGGAGCTTTCCGAGCTTACAATTTCCGAATGTGCAACAATCGCAGGTATCACCAAGGCTCCCTATTCCCTTAATCCTTATGTTGACTTTGAGGCCTGTATGGAAAGACGTGATGAATGCCTCTGGTATATGCAGGATCAGGGTAAAATCACACAGAAGGAATATCAGGCAGCCTTAAAGGAAAAAATCGAAGTAAAGGAATATACGGTTGACGATGATGCCGAAGAGCTTTCAGAAGCAGAGCTTTACAGCTGGTATGAGGAGTATGTAATCGACGAGGTTGTCGAGGATCTTCAGGAAAAATTCAACCTTGAATATTCAGAGGCCTTACAGAGAGTTTATTACGGCGGTCTCAATATTTACACAGCCGTTGACCTTGAGCTTCAGGATCAGCTCGAATACATTTACGAAAACAGAGTTGACTTCCCCGAGCTCGGTCTTGACTCAGAGGGTCAGGAGGTTCAGTCCGCAATGACAGTTATGGACTATAACGGCAGAATCATTGCCATTGCCGGCGGTGCAGATGCCAAGCCTTCAAACCGTTGCTTTAACAGAGCTACCGACGAAATGGGTAAGAGACAGCCCGGTTCATCAATCAAGCCCCTTGCAGTTTATGCTCCCGCCTTTGACAGAAACCTTCTCCAGAGCGGTAAGACTACAATTCTTGACAAGGCTATCGAGGTTAACGGTGAGGAATGGCCTCAGAACTATAACGGTGACTTCGGCTCAAACCAATATGTTACCGTTGAGCGTGCTCTTGCACAGTCACTCAACACAGTTCCTGCGAGAATTCTTGACGAAATGCTCGGACTCAGACTCAGCCATCAGTACGCCAACGAAACCTTCCATCTCGACATCGGCGACGATATGACCTACAGTGCCCTTGCAACGGGCGGTACCGAAACAGGTGTTACAACACTTGAGATGGCTGCTGCTTACGCAGTATTCGGCAACGGCGGCTACTACTTTGAGCCCTACAGCTACTACAAGGTAACCGACAGAAACGGCAACATCATTCTTGACAACACGAAGAATATGCCCGAAAGAGCAATCTCCGAAGATGCAGCCGATACAATGCGCGAGATTATGTACAGCACAACCACTCAGTCCTACGGTACTGCTTACGGTCACGCAGTAAGCGGCTTTGACACCTTCGCAAAGACAGGTACATCCTCAAACAACTACGACAAGTGGTGCTGCGCCGGTACACCGTATTATGTAGCTGCAGTATGGCTCGGCTTTGACTATAATGAGGATACTTCGGAATACGCTGAAGCTACAGCTATTTTCTCCTCCTTCTTCGACGATGTTCATTATTATCTCGACGACAGAGAATTTGAGGATGTCAAGGAAGAGACAAATATGTATATTGAATCCCTGAATGAATTGGAATAAGAGGAAAAGCCGATGATCATTCTTTCAGTTGATTACGGCGATGCAAGAACAGGCATTGCGGTCTGTGACAGACTGCAGATGCTTGCCTCTCCCGTGACGGTGATTAATCAGAGCTACGAGCCGAAGGTAATTGCCGCAGTAAAGGACCTTGCCGAAAAGCATTCTGCCGAAAGGATTGTTGTGGGGCTTCCCCGTAACATGAACGGCAGTGAGGGCGAAAGAGCCGAAAAGTGCAGAGCCTTTGCCGAAAGGCTAATGGAGGAAACGGGAATTGAAACGGTTATGTGGGATGAGCGTCTTACAACTGTTTCAGCTCACAGAGCGCTGAATGTCACCAATGTGACGGGGAAAAAGCGCAAGGAAATTGTGGATGCCGTTTCCGCGGTGATGATTTTACAGGACTATCTTGCCGCCAATAAATGATAATTTTCCCGACCTGAAATACGCTTTAGGTGTAAAAATCTGGTCGGGATTTTTCTTTGAAAAAAGTTGAAAAAACTTTCAAAAAAGCCTTGACATTTACTCCTTATATGTGTATAATATGCCTTGTTCGTTGCGGAATTGTGTAAGGGTAGCACAGCAGACTCTGACTCTGTTTGTCTGGGTTCGAATCCTAGTTCCGCAGCCAGAAAAAAGCACTTCTTCGGAAGTGCTTTTTTCAATGAAATTCGCCTTACGGCGAGTGAAATAGCAACGCTATGAAATATGCTGTCGCATATGAAATATTTGCTTCGCAAATGTTAAGGGCGAATTTTATTTCACTTT
>JAZSAM010000105.1:0-25182 GCA_045601905.1 Acutalibacteraceae bacterium
ATTAAACTTCGAAGAATCTTAAATGTTCAGGTTGTAGTGCATTTGGGATTTTCTTCGACGAAGTAATACTCGCGTATTGCGAGGAGAAAAAATTTCAAAGGTGCTGCAAATCGGACATTTAAGACTTGTTGGCTTCGATTGTTGTCACCTTAAAATAAAGAGCGCGCTTAAAATTCTTAAAGGTAAAATTTTGAAATAATAAAGCATTCGTGTTGAACTTGTTTACAGAGTGTGATATTATAAAGAAAAATAAAAAAGGAAGTGTAGGAAAATGTCAGAATTTGATGAAAACATTGTAGCAGAGGAAAACATTGCTGCAGCCACTCAGGAAAAGCCCAAAAAAATAAAAAAAGCCCCGATTATTGCTCTTATCTGCGTCATTGCAGCTGTAATCGGTGTCGTTGCCTTTGTTTTCGGACCTAAGGAAAAAGTTGAAACCGATCCGCTTTTTTATTGCAATTATGAAGGGGTGTATATGCAGGATGTCGCCAACCCAGATAGTGATCCCGTGCTGATTGCTCCCCTAGAGGGGGGAGATGTCGGAGTGAGCAACTTTGTTATTAATTCGGAAAAAACAGAAGTTCTTTTTATGGTAACGTACGGTTATTCGTATGAGACTGCCGACCTCTACAGATATAAAATCACCACCCCTGAGGTCCCTGCCGTGAAAATTATAGAGGATGTCATCTCCTATGTAAGTGATGATAAAACAGGAGTAATTACCTGTATTGTCGGCGAGCAATCCAGACTCGTACAGTACCGTGAGGATACTGTGCTTGCCACAGACAGTGATGCACAGAGCGGTTATAAACCCGGTGCCGGTGTAAGTAATTTTAAGGAAACTATTATTGCAGAGGGCGTTTACCACTTTGCCCTTTCAGCTGACAAAACAAAAATTCTTTACACAGACAATGAAAATTCCACCTATCTTTTTGAAGAAGGCAAGGAGCCTATATTAATTAAAACGTCGGATGAATATCTTGATAATTACGATGCTGATTTTACGGCCTTTTATGTAACAGACGAAGAAGCTGAGCTTCTTTATAAGGTTCTTCCTACAGGCGAAAGAGAGCTCGTTGACGAGGCTGTTTATATTACCTGCTTTACAGAGGGAAAGGGTTATTATTTAAAGAGCTCCAAGCAATATCCTATAAAGGATTTGTTCGAGGATGATATGCTTGAGGCAGACAGCAAAATCAGTAAGCCGGCAGATTCCGATTCCGATGCTTACGAGCTTTACACACAGAAGGTTGAAAGAGACTACATCAGAAAATTGCTCCTTGATCCTGAAGCAGTTATTTTAGTCGACGATGTATATTACTACGACGGCAAGGAAAGCAAGCTTGCGGCGAAGGATGTATTTGAATCTGACGGAGAATTGCAAGGCACGAACGGTGAGGCTGATTTTGAAAGCCTTTTCTGTACTGTTATTGATTTTGAAAAAATACAGAAGGTCAGTATGTCAGCTTTCTGGGAACATTTAAACAAGATTAAAGAGGATGCAGATACAGAAAATTTTTTAGGGGACGCTTATGATCTTGAAGACTGTGTAACCGATATGCTTTTTGAATATATGGAGGATTTCTTCCTTTTCAATGGCGATACCGTTGCGCCTATCAGCATCAGGGGATTTATTTACGGCGAAACCGTTGACTATACTAACGACGCTCTTTACCTTGAGATTCAAGAGTATTCCAAGGATAATGTTGCACTTTACAGATTCCCGATTACCGAAGAGGGCCTCGGCAAGGCAGAGTGTATCTGTGAAAACATCTCTTTTTATGACGAAGTAAGGATTTCTCCCGATAACAAGATTTTTTACGTGGAAGAAAAGATGTACGAGGATGATGAATCGGATTACAATGTATACTACGATTCAAAGCTTATTGCAGAACATGTGGAATATGCCTATGAGCCGGATTTTGAAAACGGTATAGTTATGGTAGATAAGTATAGGCTCAAGGAGGACGGTACACCTGACTTTGAGTCAAATTTGGAATATTCAATAATATACCTTGAGACGGGAGAAGAGATTTCGATTAATAAGAAGACAGGTGAAACCGAAGAGGAAAAATACGCTGCAATTTATTATTCAGACTGCAAAACTCCTGCCGGAAAAACTATTATTCTCAAAGAAAGATACGATGCTGAGTGGTCAGTCTATAATCTTTATCTTTTTGAAAACGGCGAAGTAAAGGATCTCGGAATTAAAATGCCTATGCCGGAGCTTGTCGTTGGTATGAACGAGAGTCTTGAGGGCTACGGCTTGGATTGTTTGACTGGTATCAATGAAGATTTCGTGGATGACGATTTCAGTGATGACCTGGAAGACGGCATGGAGGTTATTTTGGACGAGAATCTTGAGGATTGGAAAGATGTTTTTGACTCCTGATGCCCGAAGGTCAGGAAAAGCTTTAAAAATGAATAGCTGATAAAATATGATAAAAGGGCTTCTCCGAAAGTGACGAGGAAGCCCTTTAAGTTTTTTCAGCAGTATAATTTAAAATAAAGAGCGCGCTTAAAATTTTTAAAGGTTAAAATTTTGAAATAATAAAGCATTCGTGTTGAACTTGTTTACGGAGTGTGATATTATAAAGAAAAATAAAAAAGGAAGTGTAGGAAAATGTCAGAAATCAATGAAAACATCATTACCGAAGAAAACACTGTGGCAGAGTCTGTCACACAGCAAGAGGCTGAAGCTTTTGAGCCCCAGGCTCAGGCGAAAATCAAAAAGATAAAAAAAGCCCCGATTATTGCTCTTATCTGCGTCATTGCAGCTGTAATCGGTGTCGTTGCCTTTGTTTTCGGCTCAGGCAAAAGTGAAGCGGATCCTCTTTTCTATACTGATTCAGGTGCGCTTTATATGAAGAATCTCAGTAAATCTGACAAGGAACCTGTGAAAATTTTTGCTGCAGAGGATAAGGATAGTTACATTTCGGATGTAATACTCAATTCAGAAAAAACGGAGCTTCTTTTCTCGAGCTATGATGAATCGGATGAAGGGCAGTTCGCAACTGTTTACAGCTATAATCTTACCACACCTGATGTTGCTCCCGTAAAAACTGCGGAAAAGGTTTGCTCTTTTGTCAAAAACGAAGAAAGCGGAGTTCTTACCTGTACAGTCGGTAAAAAATCAAAGCTTGTGCAGTACGATGCACAGCTTAAGGAAACGGTTATTGCAAAGGAAGTAGATTACTTTGTTGTTTCTTCTGACGGACTGAGAATGGTTTATACTCTTAAGGACGGTGGAGTTTATCTTAAGCAAACGGATAAGGATGCTACACAAATCAGTAAAAAAGGTGAACTGGTATTTCAGAACGATGAGCTTACGACTCTCTATGTGCTTGAAGATGAGTCACTTTACAAGGTTCAGGCAACAGGCGAAAAGGAGCTTATTGATGAGGGCGTTGCATCAGCAAGCTTTGTAAATGCTGACGGTTATTATTTCAAAACCGTGAAGAATTTCCTTCTTAAGGATCTGTTTGAGGATGATATGCTTGAGTCAGACAATGACATAAAGATCCCGACTGAAACCGGAACAGAAGAATATAAGCTTTATTCGCAGAAGGTCATAAGAGATAATATAAGAACGTTGATTCTTAATCCCGAGACCGTATTCGAGATTCAGAATGTATATTATTATGACGGAACAGAAAGTAAGCTTGTTATAGAAAATGCCTTTGAGGGTGAAGCAGATATTTTTGCTGACAGCGGAGAGAATGCTTTTGCAAATCTTTTCTGCTCGGTTGTTGATACTGATGAAATCAAAAAGGTGCTTATGTCAGATGTCTGGAAGATAGTAAGTAACCTTGATGAAGATATATCGGACGGTATTGACGAAATTACTGCGATTATATCTGAGCCGTTTATTGACTACAGCAAGGATTACTTCGTTTATAAGGGGGATTTTGCTTCTCCTGTCGGTATCAAGGGAATGGTTTATGACAGAGTAGTTGACTACGCCAATAAAAATCTTTACCTTTCAATCAGCGAGGATGCAGAAGGTAAAAGCACACTTTATAAGTTCCCGATTACAGAAAACGGTCTTGGTGAGTCTGAGGTGATTTGTGAAAGCGTGTCTGTTTACAGCACCGAGGTAACGGAAGATGGAAAACTTTTCTATGTTGAAGATATATATCCTGAGGAAGGTGAAGAAGTCTCACTTGGCGGAGATATTGTTTCAAAGGTATATTTCGATTCAAAGCTTGTTGCTGAAAATGTAAGCAATGTTTTTGAAAAGGATCTTGAAAAGGGAATCATCCTTATGGAAAAGTATAAGCTTAAGGAGGACGGAACACCCGATTTCGAAGAGTACCCTTATGATGCTGTCTTTTACAGTGCAGAGACAGGTGAAGAGTTGCCTCTCACATCAGAAGAGGAGGACGAGGGATACTATTCATTGTTTGAAACCTTCTCAGGAAAGATGCTTCTTCTCAAAGAGAATTATGTTTCAGAGGAAGTTGTTTCAGATTTTTATCTTGTAGAAAACGGCACGCTGAAGGATCTCAAGTTTTCAATGATTACTCCCGAACATTGTAGCTATATGAACGAGCTTCGTGACGGTTCAGGTTATTTTGATTGGGACAGTGACTGGGAAGATATATTTGACTTCTGATGCCCGAAGGTCAGGAAAAGCTTTAAAAATGAATAGCTGATAAAATATGATAAAAGGGCTTCTCCGAAAGTGACGGGGAAGCCCTTTAAAGTTTTTTGTTTTGCATCAGAAAAACGCCCCGAAGGGCGTTTTTTCTTATCCAAGATATCTGCACACTGCAACAGATGCAGTTGCACCGTCGGCAACGGCGGTGGCAATTTGTCTTACAGCCTTGCTTCTGCAGTCGCCTGCAACGAAAATACCGCTTTCACCTTCGGGAATGCAGCCCTCGTCAGCCGTGATGTAGCCTTTTTCGTCAAGGCTTACCGCAGTGCTGAAGCTTTCGTTTTCGGGCTTTTGACCGATGGCAACGAAGATTCCGTCAAAGGAAAGATCGGTTTCCTCATGCGTCTCCTCATTCTTGACTGTGATGCCCTCGAATTTTTCACCTCCGAGGATTTTTGTCACAACTGAGGAGAAAATCACGCTGATGTTTGCAGTAGCTTCAATCTGCTCTATAAGCTTGCTTTCTCCTGTAAGGAAGGGAAGATTCTGGATGACGGTGACACTCTTTGAGGTCTTTGCAAGAAGGATTGCCTCCTGCAAAGCAGAGTTTCCGCCGCCGATTACGGCAATGTCCATGTCCTTGTAAAAGGCACCGTCGCAGACTGCACAGTAGGAAATGCCTTCACCGGTGAACCTTTCCTCGTTTTCGAGTCCGAGTGTTCGGTGCTTTGAGCCTGTTGCGATGATGACGGATTTTGCCTTGTAGTCGCACCTGTCACCCTTTACGGTGAAGATGTCGCCATCCTTGATGATGCCCTTTGCTTCGTCAAGGTCGATGTCCGCACCCTGAGCCATTGCCTGCTCGACAAGCTTGTCGGCAAGCTCAATTCCGCTGACACTCAGAAAGCCGGGAAAGTTTTCAACCTTGGGGGAGTGAGTAATCTGTCCCCCAAAGGTTTCTTTTTCAAGAACGAGAACACTCTTGTTTGCTCGTCTTAAGTAAATTGCCGCTGTCAGACCGGCAGGGCCTGCACCGATAATCAATGTATCGTAAACCATTTTTTATGCCCTTTCGGTGAATGCTCTGATGTTTGAAAGGTTGACAATTTTTTCAGCCTTGCCGTCCTTTACCACGATGAGGGTGGGAGCCTGCTGAATGCCGTACTCCTCTGCAAGTGCGGGATTTTCGTCAGCATAAACCTTTTCGTAGCTGATGCCGGCAGCCTCAAGGAAGCGTGCAGCCATTTTGCAGTTGGGGCAGGTTGTTGTTGCGAAAAGGATTACCTTGTCCTCGCAGGCAACACAGCCTGATTCTGCTGCCTTGACCTCCTGCTTTGCTTCGAAAATTCTCTTTTCGATTTTGTCGGGATTGTATTCAACTCTGTGCTCGAATTCCTGGCTCTTACCGTCGTTCCAGTTCTGAACGGGTCTGTAGTAGCCGGTGATACGGCTGTAAACCTCTGTGCTTTCACCGCATTCGGGGCAGGTGTACTGTTCGCCTGCGATGTAGCCGTGATTCTTACATACGGAGTAGGTCGGTGAAATTGAGTAGTAGGGGAGACGGTAGTTTTCGGCAATCTTCTTTACAAGGTTTGCAGCGCTCTTCCAGTCGGGAAGCTTTTCGCCGAGGTAAGCGTGGAAAACAGTACCTGAGGTGTAAAGAGTGTGAAGCTCATCCTGCTTGTCAAGTGCCTCGAAAATGTCGTCTGTGTAGCCGACGGGAAGGTGTGAGGAGTTGGTGTAGTAGGGAGTCTCATTCTTCTTGCTGTCACTTGCGGTGATGATGTCGGGATAGTGCTTGACGTCATGCTTTGCAAGGCGGTAGCTTGTGGACTCAGCGGGAGTTGCCTCGAGATTGTAAAGGTCGCCGTATTTTTCCTGATAGTCGGAAAGTCTTTCACGCATATGGTTGAGAACGTCCTTTGCAAACTGCTGTGCTCTGTCGTCTGTGAGGTTGCAGCGAAGCCAGTTGGCGTTGAGGGCAGCCTCGTTCATGCCGACAAGACCGATTGTTGAGAAATGGTTTGCGAAGGTGCCGAGGTATCTCTTTGTGTAGGGATAAAGACCTGCATCGAGGAGGTTTGTGATAACCTTTCTCTTGATTGCAAGAGATCTTGCAGAGATGTCCATAAGTCTGTCAAGACGCTCGTAGAAATCCTTTTCGTCCTTTGCAAGGTAAGCGATTCTGGGAATGTTGATGGTAACAACGCCTACTGAGCCGGTGCTTTCGCCGCTTCCGAAGAAGCCGCCTGACTTCTTACGAAGCTCACGAAGGTCGAGACGGAGTCTGCAGCACATTGAACGTACATCGCTGGGCTCCATGTCGGAATTGATGTAGTTTGAGAAGTAGGGTGTACCGTATTTTGAGGTCATTTCGAAAAGAAGCTTGTTGTTTTCGGTTTCTGACCAGTCAAAGTCTCTTGTGATTGAGTAGGTGGGGATGGGATACTGGAAGCCTCTGCCGTTTGCGTCGCCCTCGATCATTGTTTCGATGAAGGCACGGTTGATCATATCCATTTCTTTCTTGCAGTCCTTGTACTTGAAGTCCATTTCCTTGCCGCCGACGATTGCATTGAGCTCTGCAAGGTCACCGGGAACTGTCCAGTCAAGGGTGATGTTTGAGAAGGGAGCCTGTGTGCCCCAGCGTGAAGGAGTATTTACGCCGTAAATGAAGCTTTCGATGCACTTTTTAACCTGATCGTAATTGAGGTTGTCAACCTTAACGAAGGGTGCAAGGTATGTATCAAATGAGGAGAATGCCTGAGCGCCTGCCCATTCATTCTGCATGATTCCGAGGAAGTTTACCATCTGGTTGCAGAGGGTTGCAAGGTGCTTTGCGGGAGCCGATGTGATTTTGCCTGTTACACCCCCGAGGCCCTCCTGAATGAGCTGCTTGAGTGACCAGCCAGCACAGTAGCCGGTGAGCATTGAAAGGTCGTGGATGTGGATGTCAGCGTTTCTGTGAGCGTTTGCGATTTCGTCATCGTAAACCTCGCTGAGCCAGTAGTTTGCAGTGATTGCACCGGAGTTGTTGAGGATAAGACCGCCGACAGAATATGTAACGGTGGAGTTTTCCTTTACTCGCCAGTCGGCAACGTTAACATAGTTGTCAACGATTTCCTTGTAGTCGAGAAGTGTGGTGTTGATGTCACGGAGCTTTTCGTGCTGACGGCGGTAAAGGATGTATGCCTTTGCAACATCAGAGTAGCCTGCCTGAACAAGCACGTTTTCAACGCTGTCCTGAATGTCCTCAACGGCGATGCAGTGATCCTTGATTTTCGGCTCGAAATCTGCGGTTACCTTGAGTGCAAGGAAGTCAATGATGTTGGGATTGTACTCTCTCTGCTCTGCTTCGAAGGCGAGAGTGATTGCCTGTGTGATTTTTCCGAGATCAAACTCAATGAGCTTGCCTGTTCGTTTCATAACTGAATACATAAAACATTCCTCCTCTTTTCAAAAAAATATAATCAGTATCTTCCGTCTTTTTGACGGTGCGAGACTGATTATATCACTAAATATTGTAAAATGCAATAGGTATTACACAATTTCTTGTATATTTTTTTGAAAAAAACCACAAAATGTTGGGTTTGACCACAATATGTAGTAAAGCCCAAAACAACAAGTGTCGAATACATTTTTCGCCTTAATGCGATAAAGTCCGCTTATTTGTATTACCCTTCACGAAGGTGGACATTTTTGTGCTCCTCAAGTAAAGTCTTGTGCAGATTTCTCATTCTTTCCGTGGTCCAGCCGTGACAGCTTTCATCAATCAGATTGCCCGAATCCTTGAACTGCTGAAGATAATAAGGGGTGCTTTCAGAAAAGAGTGAAAGGATTTTCCGGAAGTCCTCTTCGCTGTGAAGCTCGTCGGTGACGGTGGTACGGAATTCGTGGGCAACACCGCTTTTTTCAAGAAGGCTGATGCTTTCTTTTATTTTATCTGTGTCAAAATCGGCGATGCCGACTGCTCCGGCGTAACGGTCGGGTGAAGCCTTGATGTCCATTGCAACGTAATCGGCAAGATCTTTTCTGAGTATATCGTTGAGAACGTCGGGCTTTGCACCGTTGGTGTCAAGCTTTAAAAGAAAGCCCATTTCCTTGATTTTTTCCATAAAGGGGATCAGATCCTTCTGCAGAGTCGGCTCTCCGCCCGTGATGCAGACGCCGTCAAGGATGCCCTGCCTTTTTGAAAGAAAGGAGAAAAACTCCTCTTCGCTGATTAACTCCTCAACCTTGTGGGTAACAAGAAGAGCATTGTGGCAGAAGGGGCAACGGAAATTACAGCCGGGAGCAAAAACCGTGCAGGCAGTTTTTCCCGGATAATCGAGTAATGTCAGCTTCTGAAGTCCTGCGATGAGCATAATTAATTCTCCTTTAAAGTTGCTTTGATATATTTATTATGATAGCATCTGCAGATTTTTTTTGCAATCTTTTTGAACAAAAAGATAAAACAAAGTAAAATATGTTGCACAACGGCAGAAAAAATGTTATCATTATATATGTATAATTATATATTCCTGTAGTTAAGGAGGAATTTCTATGAAAAATACAAGAAAACATAGCTTAAAAAAGCTTGTGACACTGCTTGTCTGTATGGCTTTTGCATTTGCATTATGCAGTACGGCTTATGCCGAGGAGGTTACCTTTGAGGATAAGCTCGGTGAAGCTGTGTCACTTACAGAGGGCATCAGCCTCAAGGACGGTGTGTTCACAAATGAGGGCGAGGTTCTGCTTGACTTTAAGAGCGCATCGGATGTCAATGACAGTCTCGGAGCTTCTGCCTGGAGAGCCATTGTGAGGCTTACTGTCAGCGAAAAGGTGACAGACGGTGAGCTTGCCAATGCAAAGTATTATATTGCTGACGGTAACGGATGGAAAGAGGTCGGCCGTATTTCGGAAAGCGACATTTATAACAGCACAGACAGAACAGTTGCAGTTGTGCTTCCCGTGAGTCTTTCCGATCTTGAAAAGGACAGCCTTTCTGTTGCTTATGCTTTTGACTGGGACTGCAACGGTGCAGAAGAAACCGTCCAGGAGGTTAAAATCAGCCTTGATATGAGCAAGGTGAAGCTTGTTCACACTGCAGGCTGCACCGAAGCGGACGGCGAAATTCAGATTGATCCTACCTGCACTGAGATCGGCTACACAAAAACCGTAATCTGCTCAGTCTGCGGTCTTACAATAATGGACAAGGAAGAAATCCCTGCCCTCGGTCACGAATTTACCGAAAAGATAGTTAACGATGACCACTTCAAGACAAAGACTGACGGCATCAGCGCATACTATTATAATTGCAGCCGTGAGGGCTGTGATGTAATCAGCGACAAGCTGGTTTACACATTAAACGAGAGTGACTACAGCATTAAGAATGCAGATGTTTCGCCGCTTACAGACGGACTCACCGTTGACAAGGACGGAACAAACAATGTAAGCGTTGTAAACGGTGGGGAAATCACCCTTGACTGGTCACCGAAGGATCTTTCAATAGGCAGATATATGGATGCCTGGTGGGTAGGAGCAAAGATTACCGCCAACGGTGAGCTTACTGCAGACGAGCTTAAGGAAGTAAAGTACAGAAGCTTCGGTAAAAACGGCTGGAGTCAGGCAAAGTCCTTCTGGGCAAACAAGGATTCGGCTGATGATGCCGCAGAGCATTTCATCACCGTATGGGTACCCGTAACTCCCGAATACATTGCAAATGCCAAGGACGGCTTACTTACATTTATTTATGAATTTGACTGGGACAACAACGGTCTTGGTATTTCAACTCAGGTTATTACAATCAGCATCGACGTAACAAAGGTTAACCTTATTCACTCGGCAGGTCACACAGAGGCCGTGGACACCGAGGCCGTGGAGGCTACCTGCTTTGAGGGTGGCTATACAAAGCAGTCACACTGCTCCGTCTGCGGTCTTGTTTTAAGTGTAAGAGAGGAAATCAAGGCCTTAGGTCACGATTTCTCAAAGAAGGTTATTTCACCTGAATGCCTTGCTGAAAAAGCAAACTGCGTTCATTATGATCAGTATTTCTACAAGTGCAGCCGTTGTGATGCTCTCAGCGGAAGAGACAAGGTCTTTGAGGATGACATAGGCAGTGTGCTTGTTCCTCACGAAAAGCTGGAAAAGCTCGACAAGATACACCTTGCTTCTCCTGCCGACTGTGAAAATCCCGCAGTATATTATATGGGATGCAGAAACTGTGACACAGTTTTCGAGGAAACCTTTGAAACCGGTACACCTCTTTATCACTCCTGGAGAATTGAAAAGGTGACAAAGAAGGCAACAACAAAGGAAGCAGGCACAATCAACTTCTTCTGTGATGACTGCGGCAAGATGGACAACTACCCCATTCCCATTGCAAAAATTGCTTCCGTAAAGCTCAGTGCAACAAAATTTGATTATACGGGCAAGGACATCAAGCCAACAGTTACCGTAAAGGACAGCAACGGCAATACCCTTAAAAAGGACAGAGACTATACTGTAAAATACAGCGGCTACGACCTTCCCGGTACTGCGACTGCCAAGGTTACCTTCAAGGGACAGTACGAGGGTACAGTCAGCCTCAGCTACAAAATCATTATTCCCGCAACAAGCAAAATCGCCTACACGGCAACCTCAAAGAGCATTAAGCTTTCCTGGAGAAAGGTCAGCAGTGCAGACGGCTATTATGTATATATAAGAGAGGGCTCAAGCTGGAAGCGTCTTAAAAAGACAACAGCCACCTCATATACCGCAAGCGGTCTCAAGGCGGGTACTCAGTATACCTTTGCAGTCAAATCCTATATAAATAAAAACGGCACAACCTATCCCTCAAGTGTGTACGCCAAGGCTTACACAACCACGGTAACCGCACCTCCCAAAACAGTTACGGTAAAGCAGAGTACAACGGCAATCAAGCTTTCATGGTCTGCAGTAAAGAACACAGAGGGCTACTCAATTTACGTAAAGAGCTCAACGGGCTCATGGAAGCACCTTAAAACCGTAACAACCACCTCCTTTACCTATTCAAAGCTCAAGGCAGGTACGGATTACACCTTCGCTATTAAGACCGTCAATAAAACTTATTCAGGTGCAAAGCTTGCAAGCTCAGGCTACACCACAGTCAAAACGGCAACAAGGCCCGTCGCTCCCACAGTTTCTGTCACATCATCAAACGGCAGACCGCAGATACGCTGGTCAGGTGTGAAGGGTGCAACTGCTTATGAGATTTACTACAGATCAGCATCATCAAGCACTCTGATACTTCTTGACACCGTTGATGCGGGCACAACCGTGTACGATGATTACGGCTACACAGTCGGTTCAAAGTATGTTTTTGCCGTAAGAGCCAAGAAGGCGGTTCAGGGTGGCTATATATACAGCTCCTACGGAAAGACCACTGTAACAATGAAATAAACGGAGGGTAATTTATGCAGCATAAGATTATTGCTTTTTACAAAAAGGTTATTGCAACTCTGATGGCATTTTTCGTTTCTCTGGGTATCGGCTGCGGCACAGGTGATGAGACCGCTGAAATCATCCGCGGAGAAATCAACACGGCAACCGCTTACGATGAGGAAAATGCAGACTATAAATTAAGCATTGATGCAGGTGATGAGGTTCACGACATCAGTGAGCTTCTCTACGGTATCTTCTTTGAGGACATCAACTTTGCCGCTGACGGCGGACTTTACGCTGAAAAGGTAATCAACCGTTCCTTTGAGTACGGTAAGCTTGCCACTGACGATGAGCTTCACGGATGGAGTAAGGTCGGAGAGCCTCTCATTGAGGTTGAAAAGGGCGACAAGGCAGGCGGACTCAACGAAAACAACACAAACTACCTTGTAATTACAAACACAACCTCAGGTGCCGCAGGTGTACAGAACAGAGGCTTTCTTGACGGTATGGCAATTGAGCAGGGTGCAGAGTATTACTTCTCTGTTTACGCAAAGGACCTCAAGGGCGGCGAAGCAGACATCACTGTCAACCTTGTTGCCGACGGAAAGGTTGCCGCAACGGGCAAAATTTCCGACATAGGAAGCAAGTGGCAGAAATATGAGCTTACCCTCGTTTCCGATATCACTGCAACAAGCGGTGTTTATCTTCAGGTGCTCACAGACTGCAGTAAGGTTGCTCTCGACATGGTTTCCCTTTTCCCCGAAACCTATAAGGGTCACGGCATGAGAATGGACCTTGCCCAAAAGCTTGCTGAGCTTGAGCCTAAATTCCTGCGTTTCCCCGGTGGCTGTGTAATCGAGGGTTACGACAAGGAAACAGCTTATAACTGGAAGGACAGCATCGGCGTCGGTGCAGACGGACTTCCCCTTGAATTTGAAGGCAGATACGGCGATGTGGCTGCACGCTCCTACGGCATCAATCTGTGGACTGATGTTGCCGCAACAGAAGATCCTCTTCCCTGCTATATGAGCTACGGACTCGGCTTTTTTGAGTATTTCCAGCTTGCAGAGGATATCGGAGCAGTGGGCGTTCCCGTTCTTAACTGCGGACTTTACTGCCAGATGAGAGGTAAGGGCCCCGTTGAAATGTACACTCCCGAATTTGAGCAGTATCTTCAGGATATGGTTGACCTTGTTGAGTTCTGCCGCGGCGATGAAACAACAACCTGGGGTAAGGTAAGAGCCTCTCTCGGACATCCCGAGCCCTTTGAGCTTAAGTACATCGGCATCGGTAACGAAAATGAGAACGAGGTTTATTTCGAGCGCTATGAGGCATTCCTTGAGCGCTTCAACGAGGAAAAGGTAAAGAATCCCGAGCTTTATGAGGGTCTTGAGCTTATTTATTCCTCAGGTGCTTCCGAGGCAACTCACAGCGAAAACTACATCAAATCCTATGAAAATGCATACGATTATGTAAAGGAAAACGGCATCACAATCGATGAATACGCAGGCGTGACTGACCACCATTACTATAACGATCCCTCCTGGTTCCTCAGTAACACTGACTACTATGATGAAAAGAACTACAAGAGAGATACAGAGGAAATGCTTGATACCGGCTATGGAGGAGCAATCAATGTCTTCCTCGGTGAGTATGCCGCGCGCTCAAACAGACTTGAAGCCGCACTTGCAGAGGCCGCTTATATGACGGGCCTTGAGAGAAACGGTGACATTGTGAAGATGGCAGCTTATGCTCCTCTTTTCGGTAACCTTACTGCAACTCACTGGTCGCCTGACCTTATCTGGTTCAATAACCACCTTTCAACGGGTTCTATAAGCTACTATATGCAGAAGCTCTTCTCAACAAATGCAGGCACGAAGCTTCTCGGCACCTCATTTGACGGTGCACAGCTTCCCGTAGCTGAGTCTGAGGGCAGAGTCGGTGTAGGCACATGGTACACAAGTGCAGAGTTTGACAATGTAAAGGTTACAAATAATGAAACCGGAAAAATTCTCGGCAAGGATACCTTCAACCCCGGATCATACTGGTGGAGCTGGACAGACACCACAAGCGGTGAATGGGGCGTTGACGGCGGTAAGCTCAAACAGAAGTCAACATGGATGGCTGACAATCACAGAGGCGCCGTAACCTTCTTTGGCGACACCGACTGGACAAATTATACATACACCGTTGAAGCAACAAAGCTTGACGGCAGTGAAGGTTTCATTATCCCCTTTGCCGCTAAGGATAAGGACAACTACTGGTTCTGGAACATCGGCGGCTGGGGTAACACGGTTTCCTGCCTTCAGGAAATTGAAAACGGCATCAAGACCGGAAGGGTTCCCGGAACGGTTAAGGATTTCAGTGTTGAAACAGGCAGAACCTACGAAATCAAAATTGTTGTTGATGGTTACAACGCAAAGGGCTACATTGACGGCGAGCTTATGTTTGACAAGGACCTCGAAAGCGGCGTCAAGTCAGAGTGCTACCAGGTTGTTTCAACGGATGCGAGCGGTGATATTATCGTTAAGCTTGTCAATGTTACAGATTCAGCAAGAACAGTTGCAATTGACATTGCGGGTGCAGATGTAAAGGGCACTGCAAGGGTTTATCAGGTAGCAGGCGACAGCCTCGATAACGACAATATCCTCGGTGCAAAGGAAGATTGCATTATGGAGGAATTCACTGTTGAGGGTGTAGGAGAAAAATTCAATTACACCGTGCCCATGTACAGTGCAACTGTAATCAGAATAAGCAGATAAAAAAGGAACAATAAAGTTCTTTTGATTACTTTTCTTTCGAGAAAAGTGTTGGCACGCGCCGAGCAAAAAACAAATGGGCTGAAACTTAATGTAACAGCCCCTTTGTTTACAGTTTTAAAGGGTTTCTTTGGTAGTACAATACCGAAAGAAACCCTTTAGTTATCTTCTTTTATGCGGTCAGCACTTTTTTTACAGCCCCTTTTTTTGTGCTTTAACGGTAAGAGTGTTAAGTTACCGTTGTGTATTTGAAATAAAGAATGTCGCCCGTTGTATTGAAGATGATGTTGTTTACATTCTTTCCTATTCCGTAATAGCTGGGATAATCGTAAAGAGGAATGAGAGTGCAGCTGTCAAGCAGATACTGCTCAGCCTTTTTTGTTGCGTTGAAGCTGTCGTCAGCATCGGAGGCAACCTTGATTTTTGAAACAAGGTTATCGTATTTTTTGTCAGCATAGCCAAAGACATTGGCTGAGTTTCCGCTGGTGAACTGAAGAAGTCCGTTGAAGGCGGTAAGATTCGGGAAGGAGATGTCTGTAAGTGCAATCTGCCAGTCGCCGTCGGTATTCATCATATTGTCTATTTCTGCAGCTGAAGCAATTTCAACAAAGACATTGAATTTTACGCCGAGAGTTGATTGCCAGGTCTGCATAACGCTTCTGACAGCAGCCTCCTGCTCTTCGGTGCAAAGAACGGTGACGGAAACTGAATCCTCATCAAGCTGCTTGAGTCCTGCCTCAAAGCATTCCTTTGCATCAGCGGTTTTCGTTATGGTCATCGGTCCTGCAATGTCACGGTATTTGGTACCGGAGTGAATCATTGCGGAGGGGATTATACCCTTTGATGTGCCTTCACCGAGAACACGGTAAAGGGACTCATAGTCAAAGGAATAAGCGATGGCCTTTCGTATGTTGAGGTTTGAGAGGGTTTTATCCTTGCAGTTGAAGGCAAGGCAGAAAAGTCCGCTTTCAAAATCCTTTATGGTATAGCCGTGCTTGCTTTCAAGCTCTTCTGCCTGAGTGCTTGTGAGAGGTGCCACATCGTAGATTTCTTCCGTGATTTTATCAAGACGTGTGTCCTGCTCTGAGTTGATAGAATAATATACGGTGTAGGGCTTTACATTCTTATAATTATAATACTCGTGATTAATCTTGATTTCAAGTGAATAGTCGTCAACCCAGTTGAGAAGATAGAAGGGGCCGTTATACATAAGAAATCTCATGGAAAGACCGTATCTTCCGCCGGTTTCCTCAAAGAAGTACTGGTTGCATGGCATACACTGAGGCTCAAGCAGAACATAAAGGAAGTCAGGATCTGCACGGGTAAGCTTTATTGTGAGGGTATAATCGTCGATTGCAGTCACTCCGAGAGCCTCAACGGGAAGCTTGCCTTCGTTTACGAGCTGAGCATTTTCAATGCTGAAAAGATTTTTTGCGCCGGGAGACTGTGTTTCGGGAAGGACTGCTCTTCTAAGACCGAAAACGAAGTCGTGGGCAGTTACTCTTGTGTCGAAGCTTTCCTTGTAATTTTCGCCGAGGAAATCGCTTGAGGCGTTAAGTGGAAGCCATTTGCAGGCCTTGTTGAGAATGAAGGTATAGGTCAGACCGTCGGGAGAAACTGACCAGCTTTCAGCACAGCCGGGAGCAAGCTCGCCGTCCTTGTCGAGGGTGACGAGACCTTCAAAGCAGTTTGCAACGATGTTCTTGGCACCGACATCGGAAACGACCTGAGGATCAAGGTAGCCCGGGTCGGAGTCGATGGGGAAAACAAGGTTTGCTTCTGCACCTCTGCCGCCGCAGGCAGATAAAAGAAAAAGCATAATAACGCAAAGGGATAAGCTGAGAAGTCTTTTAATCATTTTTGTCAATCCTTACTCTTATTATTGAAAAGTATTTCTTTATAAGAAAAATAATTTTACTGTTTATTGCTATAATGAGTAAAAACAAGAGGTGAAAATAATGAATTCTGCTATAAGTATCATATCTCTCATTTTAATAGCGCTTACTCTTATTATAAGCGTTTATGCATTAATTATTTTGACAAAAAAGAAAAATAACGAAGAATATAACCTGCTTTTACAAAGACAGACAGAGCTTGAAAAGAGTATTGAAAGAATGCAGCAGGGCATTTCCGTGAATTTCCGCAACGAGTTTGCCGCATCAAGGCAGGAAAACCTTGAGCTTCAGCGCGCCCAACGTCAGGAGCTTCAGCAGACAATGAATGATATGAGCGTAAGACTCAACAAGCTTACGAAGGATAACTACGAGTTTAATCTCAGACTCACCGAGCATATATCATCTAAGCTTTCCGATTTGCAGACAAGCAACGAAAAGAAGCTTGAGCAGATGAGAATGACCGTTGACGAAAAGCTCAATGAAACACTCACAAAAAGGCTTGATTCATCCTTCAAAGCAGTAAGTGAGCAGCTTGAAAATGTTTATAAATCCCTTGGTGAAATGAAAATTCTTTCAACGGGCGTCACAGATAATGTTGCTTCTCTCAACCGTATTCTTACAAATGTCAAGGCAAGAGGCACCTGGGCGGAGGTGCAGCTTGAGGGACTTCTCAATGAGACCATTCCCGGAATGTTTGACAGAAACGTGATGACAAATTCCGCAACAAGAAACATTGTTGAATTTGCCGTCAGAATTCCGTCAAGTGAGGACAAAAACACCGTAACCTATCTTCCCATTGACTCGAAATTTCCTGTTGAAGCATACATCCGACTTTGCGATGCCGCCGACAGAGGCGATAACGCCGCCGTTGAGGCTGAAAGAAAGAGCCTTGAGGCTACAATCCTCCTTCAGGCAAAAGAGGTTAAAAAGTATATAAACGAGCCTGAAACAACACCCTTTGCAATTATGTATCTTGCAACAGAGGGGCTTTACAGTGAGATCATTTCTTCAAGAAATGCAATTGCCGAGCGTTGTCAGACAGAATTCGGTGTAATGATTGCAGGTCCGAGCACCATAACGGCTCTTCTTAATTCTCTTTCCGTCGGCTTCAGGGCAATGGCAATCAACGAAAAGGCAAAAGAGGTCAGAACTCTTCTTGCCGCCGCAAAGGTGCAGTACGATAAGTTCGGTACGGTGCTTGAAAAGGCAAGAAAGAAAATCGACGAGGCAGGCAGAAGCCTTGATGAGGCTCAGGACAGAAACCGCATCATTCAGAAAAAGCTCAAGGGCGTTGAAGCAATTGATGCCGATGAGGCAACAAATCTGCTCGGTTTAGAGGAGTAAGCTATGATAAGATTTGAAAGTGATTATACTCAGGGCGCAGTGCCGCAGATTATTGATGCACTTGTCAGAACAAATATGGAAATGACACCCGGCTACGGAAAGGACGATTACTGTCTTTCTGCCGAAAATAAGATTAAAGAAGCAATTGAGTGTGAAAATGCCGATGTGCATTTCCTGGTAGGCGGAACACAGACAAATCTTACTTTTATTGCTTCGGCGATAAAGCCTTATCAGGGAGTTATCTGTGCCGACACGGGACACATCAATGTCCACGAATGCGGAAGCATTGAAGCCTGCGGAACAAAGCTTCTGCAGATTCCCTCTGCTGACGGCAAAATCAAAGCAAGTGAAATCGAAAGGCTTGCCGCACAGCACATCGAGGATGTTAACCGTGAGCACGCTGTTCAGCCGGGTATGGTTTATATCTCCTTTCCCACAGAAAACGGCACTGTTTACTCAAAAAAGGAGCTTACTGACATTTATTCTGTCTGCAGAAGGTATGATCTTATTTTATATATCGACGGAGCAAGACTTGGCTACGGTCTTGCAAGCGAGAAAAACGACCTTGAGATGAAGGATTTTCCCCGTTTGAGTGATGCTTTTTACATCGGCGGAACAAAGGTGGGAGCACTTTTCGGTGAGGCACTTGTGATTGTGAGGGAAAGCTGCAAAAAGGACTTCCGCTACATGGAAAAGCAGAAGGGGGCAATGCTTGCAAAGGGCAGGCTTCTCGGCCTGCAGTTTGATGCACTTTTTACCGACGGGCTTTACCTTGAAATTTCCCGTCACGCAGTCGGTCTTGCCGCACGAATCCGCAGAGCCTTTGAGGAAAAGGGTATCCCTCTTTATTACGATTCACCGACAAATCAGCAGTTCCCGATTCTGACAAAAGAGCAGGCAGAAAAGCTCGCAGAAGACTTTGCCTATTCCCCCTGGTGTAAGGTTGATGACAAGCTTGCGGTACGCTTCTGCACAAGCTGGGCAACGGACGAAAAGGATGTTGATGTGTTGATAAAGGCAATAAAGGAACTATAAAAAAAGATTGCAGACCTTGAAATCTGCAATCTTTTTTGTTTAGAGTTCTTCTTCGAGAATACGTATAAGCTGTGAAGCTGAACCGTCAATATTATAGTATTCGTTGGGATAGGAGTCAACAATGCGGTTATATTCGTCCTCGGTGATTTGCTGACCGTCAAGGAAGCAGCCCTCATCGAATTTACCGTTGTAACGGATAAGCTCACTTGTGACAGTTGAGCCGGAATAGGAAATTTTTACGGTTTTGTAGGTGATGTCACCGGTGCTTCCCGAAGGGGAGATAAGCTCGTGACTGTCAAGGTCGTAGTAAACCTCCATGTTATAGCCCTTTCCCTTGGGTGCACTGTAAAGCTCGTATATTCCGAACTGTTCATTGTAGGTAAATACGGCAACATTGCCGTTGTAATTCTCGATAAGCAGGTCAATAAGTCCGTTACCGTCTATATCGGCTCCGTCACAGTTTCCGATAGAGCCTATATTTTCCTCAAGAAAACTGATGTATTTTCTGTATGCTCTTGCTTCAAGACTGTTATTTTCTGTAGGTCTGTAAGCCTCTGTGGTCGTCATCGGCTCTGTTGGTCTGACGGGCTCGGTGTAGGGTCTTGTGGTTTTTTGCTCCCTGTAAGGTCTTGTGGTTCTCGGTTCAGTCGGCTGCGGTCTTGTTGTGCGGGGCGGATTGTGTTTTGTTGTGGGAGGTGCAGGAGCGATATTATTGATCTGCACATTTACTGCAGGGGCTGTTGTTGTCGTTGCAGTTGCAGCTTCAGTTGTTGTCGGTTCTTCAGGCATTGTGAAGTCGGAGTAGGGCTCCGTTGTGCTGAAGGCGACCTCAACAACATTTTCCGCCGTGAACTTTCCGAAGGTGATTTCCGAGGTGAACTTTTCTAATGAAACATTCTTGCCGGAAAGGTCAGAGGAGTCAATGAAATAGGGCTTTCTGAAGAGTCCTGCAAAGAAGAAAACACCTTTTCTGAAAAATCCGACATCGAAGTTGTCGCTGTTGAGAATGGCATTGTAGGCAATGCTGAAATCATCCCCGGGATTGAGGTAATCAATGCTTTTTGTCGTTATGTTGGTTTTTTCCTTAACGGGCACAAGATCGTTGAAAATTGCCTGTGCGGTTACATCGTAAAGAGTTGCAGTTGATTTGTTGCGCACTGTGACAGTGATTTTCGCCGTTGAGGTTGTTTTGTAGACGGTTTTGTTTGTTTTGATTTCAAGCTCAAGTGCGTTTGTGATTTTTTCGTCAGCACCTTTGACAAAGGCGAAGGGGACAGCAGAAAGCATAAGAATCAACGCAATTAAAAGGCATACCGATTTTTTAAAAAGCTTCATTTTTAATCCTCCTGTTTTTTGTGCTTCAATATTAACATCGGCAAAAAGGAATGTCAACAAAGATTAAAGCATTGTAAAGAAAATTTGTTGTTAAGAGCAATTGATTTCTGCTTACATTAAAAATCCCTCAGAGTGAGCCTGAAGAATAATGGATTCAGGCTTCTCCAAGGGAGTTTTCTTAATGCTTATTTGCTTTTTACAATATCCTCGATAAGCTTTACGCAAAGCTCACCTCCGAGAGCACTGCTGTCAAGGGTGATGTGGTAATTTTCTGTCTTGCC
The DNA here is from genome assembly GCA_045601905.1 of Acutalibacteraceae bacterium. Classification (GTDB taxonomy): domain Bacteria; phylum Bacillota; class Clostridia; order Oscillospirales; family Acutalibacteraceae; genus UBA6857. The sequence continues at coordinate 20,627 of JAZSAM010000105.1, forward strand.
CCATTCTCTGCCCGTGAAATACTTATAGTTTGCTCTGCGGCGACCGTCCTTTTCTTCAAGTCGCTTCTGAGGGCTTTTGTCTCTTACTCCGTAAAGCTCGACGATTCTTTTTGCTCTGTAGGCGTCGTCAGCGTGAATGAAAACATTAAGGCAGTCCTCTCTGTCGCGAAGGATGTAATCAGCACAACGGCCCACGATTACGCAGTTGCCCTTTTCGGCAAGCTCGGTGATGATTCTGCTCTGGGTTGACCAGAGGTAATCCGAGGCGTTGATGTGGGGAGCTGCAGCGTGAGGTGCGGCGTTTCCGAAGGCGTAGGAAAGAATGCTTTTTCCGGGAGCGTATTCACCTGCATCGGCAATGTATGAAGGATCAAAGCCGGTTTCTTCTGCAACCTTGTTTGTAAGCTCGCTGTCATAATAAGCATATCCGAGGCTTTCTGCGAGCATTTTTGCAATGCTTCTGCCGCCTGAGCCGAACTGACGGCTTACGGTGATTATTTTCTTCATGGTGTTACCTCCTTTTAACTTTATTACATCTATATTATACATTTATGTCTGATAAAATGGCAATATCCAAAATAAACAAAATAAGTGTACAATATGTGAAAGACGTTTCAAAGGACAATGTGTACATAAATGCACAGGGGCGAAGTTGTGCAAGATGACAAGGTCGGAAAATGTAAAATTGTGTAAGTGCATCAGTTGCACATCAAAATGTAGTCCTAATTTTCGTAGTTTGCAATTTGGCACACAGTGCAACAATGGAATTTATGTGCAAAACTAACAAATGTAAACTTTTTGAGAAAAAACCGTTGACAAATGGGAAACCAAGTAGTAAAATAGCAATAGACAATTCGGGGGATAGGTGTCCCCTTAACGAAGAAAATTATTAAAAAATATTCGAAAGGAGATACGCTATGAATTGGGACGTATTAATGGAAGTATGGGACAGCTTTTTAACATTCATGGATAGAGTTGTTCAGTGGCTTACATTCTTATTTGCAGGAGGAGAGTGGCCTCCCGAAGATTTCCCCGACATCGACGACGAACCCACATCAGCAGCATAAGGATAACGAAAGGAGTTTGAATTATGGATTTCGCTATGATTGAAGATCTTTACCTTGCTCTCAGCCGTGTATTTGACGGTTTCATGAAGTTCCTTTACGAGATCTTCGGCAAATAATTGCTAAGTAAGAGACGGACCGCAGATGATTCTGCGGTCTTGTTTTTTTGCTGTAAACGTACAGATCAAAAAAGGGAATGTAAAAAAACTCGTTTTTTTACATTCCCTTTTTAGGGGCTAGGAAAAAATGCGCAGAATGAACAAACCGAGCCAAAATAAAGCGTTCAGCTTTATTTTGGTTTACCCGACGACGTACAAAGGTACTCCGAGGGCGAGGTTTGTTTATAGCATAAAACGCAAAAACCTTGTTTTTGCCTGCTTTTACTGATTTTTACAGTTTTAAAGGGTTTCTTTGGTAGTCCAATACCGAAAGAAGCCCTTTAGTTATCTTGTTTTATGCGGTCTGCACTTTTTTTACAGCCCCTTTTGTTTTTGTTAACTGAAAGCCTTTGAGCCTTCGGATTCTTTTATATGTTTTTTGAAGAATTCATCATTATAAATTTTTAATCGCTGAGCTTACTCAAAAATGCTCTGAGTCTGTCCGTCTTAGGATTGTTGATAAGCTCGGCAGCCTCACCCTGCTCTGCTGTTACACCGCCGTCCATAAACACGATGTAGTCAGAAACTTCCTTTGCAAAGTTCATTTCGTGAGTGACAATTACCATGGTCATTTTCTTTTCCGCCAATTCACGGATAACCTTGAGAATTTCACCCGTAAGCTCGGGGTCAAGTGCACTTGTAGGCTCATCGAAGAAAAGAATCTTCGGCTCGAGCGCCATCGCTCTTGCAATTGAAACTCTCTGCTGCTGACCGCCCGAAAGCTGACAGGGATAAAAATCAACCTTATCGGAAAGTCCCATATCGGCAAGAATTTTAAGCGCCTTATCATCAATTTCTTTGAGAATCTGCTTTTTGTTCTGCTTGTAATCAGGTCTTTCCTTCGCACGAAGCTTTACGGCAAGGGTAACATTGTCAAGGACATTGTACTGCGGAAAAAGATTGAACTGCTGAAAAACAAGGCCTATCTTAAGCTGCTTTTCTCTTGTTTCCTTTGCCTTGTGCTTTTTCTTGTCCTCACCGTCAAAAAGCACCTCACCGTCAACCTTGATTCTGCCGCTGTCGGCAGTTTCAAGGAAGTTGATGCAACGAAGAAGAGTTGTTTTACCGCTTCCCGATGAACCGATGATTGACATTACCTGTCCTTCCTCAAGGGAAAGGGAAATACCTTTGAGAACCTCGGTTTTGCCGAAGGATTTTGTCAGATTGCTGACTTCAAGTATAGCCATTTCTTTCCCTCCTTACGATTTGAAGTAATCGAGCTTCTTTTCGATTCTGCCGAAAATGATTGTGAGAAGTCCGCAGAACACAAGGAAGAACACGCCCGTGTAGAACAACGGCCAGATGATACCCTTTGCAGAGAACGCACCTGCAACCATAACAATATCAACAACGGCTATAACCCTTGCAAGTGAAGTGTCCTTGATAAGAGTCATAATCTCGTTACTCATCGGAGGCACGATGTTTTTGATAACCTGAAGAAGAACAATCTTAAAGAAGGTCTGCGTCTTGGTCATACCCAGAACCTGTCCTGCTTCATACTGTCCCTTAGGTATACTCTCGATTCCTCCTCGGTAAATTTCCGAAAAATAGCAGGCATAATTTATAACAAAGGCTATCGCCGCCGCCGTCATTCTCGGATCGCTTCCGCGAATCTGCACATCAAATACAAGTCCGGGAACATAAAATACCACAAATAACTGAAGCATAAGAGGTGTACCTCTTATAACCCAGACAAAAGCTCTGGTAATGAGCTTTATGGGAGAAAACCTTGACATCGAGCCAAAAGCAATAACAAGACCGAGAGGAAGGGCAAAAAGAAGCGTAATTGTAAACAGTTCTATATTTTCAAGAAAACCTATGAGCAATTCTTTATTTACAACACCAAAACTCATTTCTGTCTCCTTATTCTTAAAACTTACAGATAAGAACCAAAATGCCGTCTTTCACAGACGGCATAAGGTTTATTTCGTCAATTTCTTATTTAGCGATGATCTGTGCATCGAGCTTGTAGTTTGCAGCGATTTCTGCAAGCTTGCCGTTTGCAACGAGAGCTGAGATTGCTTCGTTAACAGCTGCTGTTGTGTCACTGCCCTTACGGAATGCGATACCGTATTCTTCGTCTGCAAATGCTACGCCGTCAACAACAACGAGATCCTCGTAGTCTGTGCCTTCACCGATCATACCGATTGAAAGAACATAGTCAACAACACAAGCGTCTGCAACACCTGACTTAACTTCCATGAGAGCCTTTGCCTGAGTATCAACATCTGCATAGTTAGCTGCTGCGAAGAAAGCGTCTTCCTTAGCAACGCCTGCGCCTGCTGATTCGATTTCGGCAACAACGTTTGCACCGTTCATAGCCTCAGCTGTTGTGAACTTGTCAGCGTTTTCAGCCTTAACGATAAGAACCTGCTTGTTAGCCATATAGGGAGTGGAGATTGACATTGTATCGAGTCTTTCGGGAGTGATTGTCATACCGTTCCAGATGCAGTCAATTGTCTTACCTGCAAGCTCTGTTTCCTTTGCACTCCAGTCGATAAGCTGGAACTTTGCTTCAACGCCGAGCTCAGCACAAACTGCCTTTGCGAACTCTGTTTCAAAGCCGATGAAGTTGCCTTCGTCGTCAACATAGTTCATAGGAGCAAATTCTGTGTAACCGATAACCATTTCACCCTTGTCCTTGATGTATGCAAGGTCTGAAGCAACGTCACCTGCTGTTGCATTACCGTCTGTTGCATTGCCGTCTGTGTTCTTGTCTCCGCCGCAAGCTGCAAGTGCAAAGCAAAGAACAACTGCGAGGATTGCCATAATGATTGCGATTGATCTCTTTTTCATTTTGATTTCTTCCTTTCGAAAAAATAAATTTTTATGTTTGCGATTTATTCATCGCTTTAGCGTGGTAACATATTAGCACAACAAAGTGAATAAGTCAATACTTTTTCGATAAAAATAATCTGATGTCTTGATAAAAGAACTTAAGTTTAGTATAATCGTTAATATAAAAGCAAAGTTTAATAAGCCGAGGTGAAAATCCTTATGTCAAACCAGTGTGAAAGCTGTGCATACTATGATTATGACGAGGAGTATGACGAATATTACTGCAATGTGAATATGGACGAGGATGAGCTCGAAAAATTTATGTCAGGCTCCTTTGACTCGTGCCGTTATTACTCCCCTTATGATGAATATAAGATTGTAAGAAAACAGAATTAGCAATAAGGAGAAAGCTATGAAATCGTTAAAATATCTCTACAAAATCGGAAGAGGGCCGTCATCCTCTCACACAATGGGTCCCGATAAGGCCGCACGATATTTCAAAGAGCGTAACACTGATGCCGACAGTTACAAAGTTATCCTTTACGGCTCCCTCTCC